>NZ_JAIHOM010000118.1 GCF_026130165.1 Spirulina subsalsa FACHB-351
CGGTAGGGCATACCGGAACTCACGCTTGGGGAGAGATTCCCTCTGGCTTGGTTGGATACGTCCTGCCAAGTTAAGGAAACTCGTTGAACCAAGAATCCCTCGCTTTTAGCGATGGGAGTGTCAACTTAAGTGTTTTTCCTTAGCTCTTGACCCTTAATGACGGCTCTCAAAACCCCCAAGATTGATGGAATTCTCAACAATTGGACTAATTGCTCTAGGACTATCGGCGGATGCCTTTGCTGTATCTATTTCTAGTGGTTTATTTATTCGGAATATAAAAGTTAATAAAGCCCTGAAAATCGCCCTGTTTTTCGGTGGACTCCAGATGATAATGCCTTTGGTGGGCTGGGAAATAGCGCGCAATTTTAGGGAGTTTTTCAGCTATTTTAGCCCTTGGATTGCTTTTATCCTGTTGTCTTTTATCGGCTCTAAAATGGTTTATGAAGCTTTAGCTAAAGTCCAAGAGGAAGAAAAAAAGTTTAATCCTCTGGATAACTATACCTTGCTGGTTTTGGCGATTGCCACGAGCATTGATGCTCTGGTGGCGGGGGTTAGTTTTTCTCTGTTAGAAGTCGCCCTAATGCCAGTGGTGACAATTATTGGTATGACGACCTTTTCGGTGTGTTTTTGTGGGGTGTTAATTGGGCATCATTGCGGGGATTTATTCCGTTCTAAGGTGGAAATTATCGGCGGTTTGTTGTTAATTGCTATTGGGGTAAAGATATTGGTCGAAAATCTTTGGGTCGTGGGGGGGTAAATCTCCTATTCTAGGGCTTGCTGTGCCACTTCGTGGAGCTATGTCTACGCTAGACCTAACAAGGGAATAGGGAATAGGGAATAGGGAACAATTAACAATTGATAATTATTCCCGACTCCCGCCTCCCGACTCCCGTTCGCGCAGCGTTCCGAAGGAATGCTCTTGACTTCTAACTTTGGGTCTTAACTTGTCAAGATTGGGGAATAGGGAATGGGGATTTTGGGAGGAATATGTCACAGTAAGACATTCAGAAAATTACTGTGTCCTTCTGATTCAACATAGACAGTCCAACGTCCTCGTCTGGCTAAGTTGGGAGAAAAGGTATATTGTCCTTGAGCGTTGAGGACTCCGGTTTTCCAAGGATTGACGGAATCACCGGGGGCAAATATTTTGATTCTCCCATGAGCCATTGCTTCACCTGTGCTGTAGCGCACGGTGATGGTGATGTTCGTGACTTGAACATTCCGGGGCAATGTGGTTTCTGAATAGGTGATCAGACTGCCGTTGCTAGCGCGGACTTGAATTGCCGCACGCATTCCTACTTCATGGGCGCTCGCTTTCGGGGTGATCATTAGAGGAATCAACAGGGACAGAAGGCTAATTTTGAGAGAGTTTTTCATGGTTTTAATCGCATGCTGTTACCCCTTCGGCACAATAGAGACTCCACCAAGGATTAAGTTCTAGGGCATCGGGTTCGTCGAGACTCATGCCTAGTAAGGCTTGGAAGTTGGTGTCTGCACCACCATAACGAACGTGCATATGAATGGGGTCGCCGTGGGGCGCTCGTAGGGCAACGTATTTGAAGGCGCTACAGGCGGGATCTTCGGAGGTGAGTTCAAAGAGATCCCAGATGGAGCTTTGATATTCGGGATAGTAGAAGGGATCGGGCAAAGCGCCTTGATAGGAATAGGTGCAATTTTGGGCAATGGGATTGTTTCCGGCTAAATCCCGATAAAAGGAGAATTGTTCCATGCGTTCAAAGACAATCCGCCCGGGATTACGGGGATCATGGAGTGAGTTAGGGACGCTGGTATCTAAGGTAAAGACTCCATTCACGCCTAAGTATTCAACGTTAGCATTGGGAGATTTGAAGTCCGAGGCTTCTAGAGGAGAAACCCCCATCAAACTCAGGGCGATCGCACTGGTAAGAGCCAATCTAGATCGTTTCATGAATCACACACTCCTTCAACATAATGAAAAGTTACCCTGACGCTGGGTTATGGCTCATTAGCGTACTAAAATTGACTTGGATTTTCTATGCCCTGAACGGGGAGGGGGGATTCTGGGCAATGAGGCTAGAATCCCAACTCGCCGAGCAAATTTTGAGCGGCTGAGGGAAAATGGAGGGCGGGGTCTTGGGCAACCCAACCGATGGGAGACTGGGAACGGACTTCAAAGTGTAAATGAGGCTCATCAATATCGGGGCGGCCTGTATTGCCTACCGTGCCGAGGGTGTCCCCGGTGTTTACGGTTTGCCCCGTGCTGACGAAAATCGCCCCGAGATGGGCATAACGGGTTTGTAGACTCCCCTCATGGTTAATAATCACGACGTTCCCATAGTTGCCCTGTTGCCCGGCAAAGACGACTACACCCTGATCGGCTGCTAAAACGGGGGTGTTGAGGGGGGCGAGGAGATCCAGCCCACTGTGAAAGGTTTGTTGTTGGGTTTGGGGGTTTTCTCGCCAACCGTAGGCTAAACCCGGGGTGAGGGGTTGGGGGAGGGGAGAGCCTGCGAGTCCGGTGTAGTTGGGGGTGGGATTGTTTGGGTCGGCCCAGTTGATGCCGGGGATAAAGACGGTTTCTCCGGGTGGTTGACAACCATTCATTTCAAATAACACATCGGCGCGGACTCCATAGGCTTGGGCGATACTCTCCCAAGTGGCGACCTTGGGGGGGGTGATGGAGATGCCGTTGAGGGGGGGAATGAGCAGTTCTTGTCCGACGGGTAAGCGTCCCTGACGGAGGCTGGGGTTGAAGTAGATAATGACATCGGAGAGGATTCTGTATTGTTGTGCGATCGCCTCTAGAGTATCTTGGGGGGTCACAGTATGGCGACGCAACCGGGAGAGAACAGGTTCAGGACAGACTGACTCTTGCGCCAAACTAGGAGAGGGGAGTAGGAGAAACGGTAGAGCAAGGAGAGCCGAGAGAGAGGGGTTTAAGTAAGATGACATGAAAATTCAAGTTCAACAACAGCTTTCTCCCCTAGTTTAGGTCATAGTCGGTTCATCGTTGGGCTTGGGCCCTCACTAACCCATAATCAACTCAGAAGCGGCACTCGGCACATCAGAACGCCATAACTGCTCCAATTCCGTCGCAGGCATCGTTAAATACAGTACATCATTTTCCTGTAATGGTGTTTCCAATAATCTCCACCCGTGAATCGTTTGGCCCTGAGATTCGAGATAAAGCGGGACAAAATCAGCATGAACGGCCGCCTCTTTAACCGTTTTGCCATAGAACGGATGATGGGGGGTAATCAAAGTCGCGAGGGCCACCCAGAGTAAATCATCGGTGATGCCATTGCCTAAAATCCGTCCCCCCAGGGCAGCGGCCGCAAAGGAAGGGGTAGCCAATTCTGTGGGACAGAGAACACTTTCAAACTCAAAAACCTGCTGAACTGAAACCGAAAACTGTACATCATGATTGCGCACCACCACAGCAATCCGGGGGGAAATCGCCTTAGCACAGAGGGCAATTTCCACATTTACCATGTCGTTACTGGTGACGGCTAAAAGGGCGCGGGCTTTGTGTACGTTGGCCTCTCTCAGGCTGTTGGAGATACTAGCATCTTCAATGATCACGGGAACGCCGAGAGAGCGGGCGGTGTGTAAATAACGATTATTGGCATCCCGTTCAATGACTACCACATCATGGCCTTGCTGCAAAAGTTGCTGGACAATACGCACCCCAATTCCCCCCAAACCGCAAACAACGTAATGATTGGACGAGGGAACTTGGGTGACTGCCCAAAATTGCCGTAAACGGGAGCCGAGAATAAAATCATTAATCAGAGCGTAACAAATGCCAATGACTCCGGCCCCGACAATCATCATGACGGAGGTGAAGATTTTGATGCTATCGGGGGCATTTTCGGCAATTTCTTCTTTACCCCCTGCTCCGGTAATCATGCCCACAGAGAAGTATAGGGCATCAACCACAGACACATGGAAGTTCACACTAACATAGGTCAAGGTGGCCAAGAAAATGGTCAGGAGTAGTGCTAGGGTGACAAGGGCGACGGGGCGGCCATATTCTTGGAATTTGCGTAAATTGGCGATCGCCTTCAGCAATTGCTTTACCCAAGAACGGCGACTATTGCGCACGGTTGGCTGAGTTCCCACAATGAGATGATCTCCTACTTCTAGGGGTTTTCCTTCCATCACGGCCGAGATTAAATCCACTTCATCCCGGGTCGGGAGAAAATAAATCAACATCCGAGAGCGACTTTCCCAGAGATCACTTAAGCGGCGGCCTAACCAAGGGTGATTTTCATGGATAATTTCTTCATGGATGGGCCAGGTTTGGTTAAAGAGCCGCAACTGTCCAATGGCTTTATTTCCCAAGGCCGCAAAGGTAAAAATCGGCGCGGCTAATTCGGCGACGCTCATGCTCACATGGTCCACCACGGTCTGATCTAACCGTTCCCCGAGGGTATGATTCAATAAACGGTTAATAATACGAATCTTGTTATTGATGACTTTGGCTTGGGTCAAAATTGCCAGATTTAGGGCATCATCATTGCCAGCCAGTACAAGAGTATGGGCTTCTCGAATCCCGGCGGTGATCAGGGTAGAAGCCGAGCGCAAATCCCCGACAATAATATGATTCATGGTTTCTCCCGGAATGGGGCGATCGCTCACACCCACCACATCCGCTCCCTGTTGTCGAAGCAGATTAAAAATCCGGTATCCTGTACGACCGAGGCCACAAACAATAATGCGGGGTTTCATGGAAGACAGAGGTGCAGTCTCCTGAGGAGAATCATAACAATTTTTCCATTGTCACTGAACTGGCACCAGAGAAGTGTAGCCTTGGACACGATCCCATCGGAATCGGGAGAACAGCAAGACATTGCTGATCCCTCAACCGTCAACAATTGATCATGGATCATTGATTTTTAGGCGAGACTTAACTCAGCGCGGACAATCAAATCATTGAAATCGCGATCGCCTCCAAAGGGCAGATCCTCAAAACCGAACACATTCCCGCCCAACAACTTGATATGATCCACCCCATCCGAATTGGCCGCACCATAGATAAAGTAAGCCTGAGCATCTAAACCCACCGCATTATCTGGATTGAGATTCAAGAAATTATCCGGCGTGCTGTTGACAAAAATCACCGGAGCATACAACGCGCCACCGCCTAACACCGCATTCGTCCGTCCAATCCCCTGATTCTCAATTCTCAAATCTACCCCGACGCGATTCTGTAACACAGCCTGCACATACCCCGCTTGACCCGGCAGAATCCCATTCACTGCACCCTGTTCATTATCAACACGGTACAGCGTCACCGTATTATCAAACGCCGCCTCACGAAACACCGTAAAGTTCGCCGCCACGGATCCCGACACATTGCGCAAATCAATCAACTCCAGACCGTCCCGTTGGAGATTTTGACCTAACCCCAAGCGAGCAACAGGCGGCACCGGCAACTGTTCCACCGTTAACCCCAAATTCCTCACCACCCCAGAGGGATCCGTCACCGTCAGCGCGAAACGATTGGGCGAGGTTTCCCGAACCTGTAACTGAGGACTATCAAAAGCAATCACCCGACCATCTTCAAACTGCACATTAAAGGCAAATCGTTCCCCTGCTTCCAAGCCACCCAACAAGAACCCTTGTTTATTCACCATAAAGCCATTGGGATAAAAAGCTTGGGGCAAGAACGAGAACAGAGGCGTTGAACCCGTAACCTGACCTGTAGCATTAAAGCGGGTAATCCCCACCGCCGCAAAGCCGTTGACATCGCCCCCTGTGAGAGACACTGACAAACCATTCCCCGCTCGTTCTCCAAAGGCAAAGAAGCGCCCAGTTGCATTGTAGGAAAGAGTCCCCAAAATGGGAGCAGGGGGTTGAGGAGTACCGGGGGGAACAGGAGGTTGAGGCGGTTGGGGCGGTTGAGGCGGTTGAGGCCCCGGATCAACGGCTTGCACCGTACTGCGCACTGCGAAATCAAAGGGACCCGACACCGTGGGATCATTGGTAGTGAACTGAATCGCCCCTTCAAAAACATTGGGCGTTGCCGTATTCACGGACACCCCAAAGGTCGTTGAACTATTAGGGGCAACGGTTCGGTTAAAGGCGGCTGTATTCAAAACAAAAGCCGGATTGGTCGCGACCAAATCCCCTAAGAGCAGATTTCCCTGACCTCGGTTTTCAATGCGGAAGGTCGTCGCCGCGCTCGGAGTTCCGGCCGGGAACAAGCCTAAATCAATGGGTAAGGTGGTGCCGTCGGTGATTTGCCGCACCACATTGTTATTGCCATCCAGTTGACTCACCACAATTTGCGGCGGCTGTTGGACAATCCCCCGCACGGCAAAGTTAAAGGGTTGACTAATAGTGGGATCCGTGTCGGTGGTAAAGCGCACTTCACTATTAAAGGTTCCCTCAACCGCCGTATTTAAACTCACCCTAAAGGTGGTTGCTGCCCCGGCGGCTAAATTATTTTGGAATCCGGCTCCATCTAAAGAGAGTCCCGCGACATTGGAAAGGGTGGGATTGCCGAGGGTTTGGGCTTGACCACTGGTGTTTTCAATGCGGAAGGTAGTGGGTTGAGGAGTCCCGTTAATCAGAACGGTGCCTAGGTCAATGGGGGGGGTGGTTGTGCCATCGGCAATGGTTTGTACCACCTGACCTGTTGCGTCGAGTTGTGAAACCACCAAACCCCGATTCACTGTTCTGGCGACGTTGAGGTTAAAGATCCCATCATCACTAATATTGCTGGCGTTGGAGGTAAATTGCAGGTCAATGGTTCCCGCCCCGACGGTGTTGGTGTTGGGGGTGATGGTGAAGGTGGTGGTTTGACCGGGGGCTAGGGTGGTTTGGGCGGGAGGGGTGAGGGTTAATGCCGCGTTGTTGGTGATGAAGTTGGAGAAGGTGAGGTCTTGTTCCCCCGTATTGGCAATGGTGAAGGTGGTGGGTTGGGCGGGTATACCTACGGGGAAAATGCCCAAATTGGCGGTACCACCATCCCCAATTGCTGCCGTGACACCTTCTTGAGTGAGGCGGATGATGGGGTTATTGGTTGGCTCAATGGTGGTGGCGTTGGGAGTGGTTTCAATGTCACTGGGTTGGCCTGTGGTGGAGTTGGTATTCCCACTAATATTCACATCAGGACCGAGAATCACTGTTGTGCCGGAATCAGCAGGAGCGTTCCCTTCCGTCACGTTGGCAATGCCTGCTCCTCGGGCTGCTGTATTATTCTCAATGCGGGTATTGCCATCAATGGTCAATTCCCCACCATTCACGTTGCGAATCCCGCCCCCAGATCCGGCACCACTGACATTTCCGGTGATGACACTGTTAGTAATGGTCATCCGGGCACCTAATGCGCCATTTTCTTTGTTGCCGTCGTTATCAATCCCGCCACCCCCATCGGTAATATCTACACTGCCGGGGATGGGTGAGGCGGTGGCGGTGTTGTTGGTGATGGTGCTGTTATTAATCACGGCGACGGCTTGACGGTTGCCTGTGCCGACGTTGGTTAAGCCGCCGCCATCGTCTCCGGCTGTGTTGTTGGTGACGGTGACGTTATTGAGGGTAATATTACCCCCGACGTTGTGAATCCCGCCGCCATCGTTGGGAACAACCCCTCCAGTGATGGTGAGGTTATTCAGGGTAAGGTCGCCGACGTTATTGGTCAGCAGACTGCCGGGACCACCGACGAGGAATATGCGGAATAGCTCTTCTGCGGCGGGATCTCGTCGCAGGGTGGAGCCGTTGCCGTTGATGATGATGGGGGAGGTGATCACCGGGAGGGCGGTGGCTCCGTAGTTAATAAAAGGAACGGCGGGGTTAGGGTAGGGGGTTGTAAAGTTAAAGGTGGTGTTGGCGGCTAGGTTCAGGGTGTCAACGGTGCCGGGGGTATTGTTGGCGTTTTCAATGGCGGTGATCAGTTCAGAAACCGTTGAGATTAATACGCCGGGATAGGTGGCTTGGGTTTCGGGACGGAGGGCAAGGGGTGAGGTGATGACTCCGGTCTGATAGCCAAGGTCCCAAGTGCCTTGGAGTTGCGGGTTTCCGGTGAAGTTACGGGAGGCGGCGATCGCACAACCCACTATCTCACTCAGTTGCTTGACAAATGCGCGCCCTTGTGCATCTTTAGCAATTTGACAACCATATAAGAGAATTTCTGAACAGAAACCCCGCCACTGTTGGAGTGCCGGGCGATAGTCAGGGAGATTTTCTGAGGTGATTAACGTATTGCCTAAATATAACCGCCCCGGCGCGCCGTGGGTGATCAGGTGGAGACTGCGAATCTGGGGGCTTTGTTGGAGATAATCGCGAATCTGGGCGATCGCATCTTGAGTCAAATCGAGAACCAAAACCGACGCTCCCTCCCACACTCCCGCTTGTAGTAGGGGGTAGTCGGTCACTCCGGGGTCAATCACAACCAACATATCCTGACCGAGTAGACCATCCGGGAGTTGGTCATCACTACGGGGGATAGGTTTGGTGGGACGGTTTTGGTGTTTGCACTCAATCGTTTTCATGATCCGTCACTCCATCAATAAGACTTGTTAAATCCATGATTCCCAAATCGCTGTCACTAGCATAACTTGAGAATCCCAGTTTTCCTCTAAGAGAAGGTAAAAATTTTACTTGAGGGGTGATTACTACTTTAATCTTGCGCTAAATGTCTCAGACCGTCTCCGTCAAAATGTCAGGATTAACGGACTTGTTTCAAACTTTCAATCTGATTGGTGAACAGTTCAATAAATAAACTAATCACCTTCCGATTCTCACGCACTTTTACATTGACACTAATTGACATCCCAGATTGTAGGGGGATATCTCGGCCTTGACTGCGTAGCACTTGATCCTCTAAGGCAATTGTGGCGGGGAAGCGATAGAAATTGTACACTTCATCGGGAGCCAAGGCATCCGAACCTAATGATTTAACCGTGCCTTTAATGTCTCCAAATTCACTAAAGGGAAAAGTATCAATACGGACATCAGTATTCATCCCGGGTTGCACAAAACCGATATCTCTATTGGTAATAAAAACCTCCCCCACTAAATTATCTTGAGGGACAATTGAGAGTAAGGTTTGAGTCGGGTTAACCACAAATCCACGATAGGCCTTGAGATCAAAAACCGTCCCGGCTACCGTAGCCCGTAGTTCCTTATATTCCAGGGCTTGAGCGCTCCTGACCAGTTGGCTTTCTAGTTCTTTAATCCGCTTCTCATTATTCACTACCACATTTAAAACCGCTTGGGTGAGTTGACTATCAATATCGGCGATTCGTTGGTTATTTCTCGCGATCGCTTCTTGAATTTCTTTTTGGGTAATGGCGGCGGTATTGGTAAACTGTTGACCTCCCTGTTCAATCGCCAATTGAAGACGGCGATTTTCCTCCGTTAGGCGACTAATTTCGGCGCGGTTTGTCTCAATGCGTTGAAGTTGTTCCCGTTGTTCAATGCGGCTGTCATTTTGGATTCGTAACACCTCGGAACGACGGTCATTCACCGTTTGCCGTTGTTGTTCAATTTGGAAACGGGCGATCGCACCTTCTTGACCCAACGGAGCCATTTCAGCGAGTAATCGCTCCTCTAAAGCTAAACTTTCTTGAGCCTGTTGCAGGGAACTTTGAGCGCGTTGGCGAATATCTTGTAAGAGATTTTGCTGAGTGGTTAAATTATTGCGCGCATCGGCAATTTGTACTTGATTTTGCTGTAATTGTCGTTGAATTTGCTGAACTTCTAAACGAGCGGCATTTTCTCGGGAGCGGGCTTCAATCAGGGAGACTTGGAGGCGATCGCGTTCTTGGGGAGAAAGTTGACCCAAATTCCCCGTCAGTTGGGCCTGATAGTAGCGATTTTCCGCCAGTAACTCATCCCGATTCCTTGTCAGACCGACCATCGAGGCGGGTAAATTCAAAGCCGCGATCGCCTTTAACAACTCCTCCCGACTCCCCGACTCAATCAATTGCCGATAGAGTTGATTTTCCTTCTCCAACGCCTCCTTAATCCCCTTCACCGCCTCCAAATCCGCCCGAGACGTATTCGACTCAAAACGCATCAACAAATCCCCCGGCCGCACAAAATCCCCCTCTCGGACATAGAGCGTTTCCACCACCCCATCTACAGGCGCTTGCACCTCCTTCACCGTATCTTGGGGCTTCAACTGTCCCGTCGCCTGAACCACCTGTTCAATTTCCGCCAAACAAGCCCATCCCACCCCAAAGGACACCACACTAATAATCGTCCAGACAATCGCCCGCGACCAAGTGCGAGGTTGTCGGAGAATCACCGACTGATCAAAACGACGATCCAAATGAGACGACTTTTTCCCCCGACTCACCGGAGCCAAGGTAGAACCATTTTTCGGTCGCGTTTGCAAAGCACTACTACTGCTGTTCTTGGTTGAGACAGCCTGCATCGGGTAGCGAATGCGTTGTCCGTTCCGATTGCCATTATTCCCATTCATGGTGTCTGCATCCTTATCCCCTTGTAGGTGGGGTTGTTGACTATTATCGCCCTGCTTCAACGGGTTGGGTCGCTTGACCCAAATCTTAACACAGACCCCTTGCTCCCGCTTCTTTTCTTCACAGTCCCCGCTCTTGCCTAGATGGGGCTTTCATGCTTCCGCATTAAACCTAAAGTCAGCAGGGGTCGCCCGGTATACCTGTAGGGTTAGCGGGGGGAACTTCACAAAGTTAAGCTCTGTAGCGAATCTAACCGGACTTTCAGAAAATTAACTTAAGATTAAGGAAAGAGAGGACAAATCAGATTCAGGAAAAAGGGGAGGGCAAAATGTTAGTAATTTTGACCGATGATCAGATACTTTCCCCCCAAAACGTCTGTAGTGGATGTTTACTCGCCGATCGTCAAGGTTTACCGCGTTGGCGTAATGGGAAATTAGGCTGTTGTGCCGCCACCTGTGCCACACCCAGCACCCGAGCAGGTGTTGCTCCCTGCTCTCAAACCAATTGTTTAGAGTCCTACGTCTGTCAGATGGGCTTTCGAGTCGCTAACATTGATTAGAAGCACAGTTAAGCAATCTCTTAATTCGTGTTTCTAAGTCAATGCGTCCTCGGAGAACAGAAAATCATGGCCTGGCGGAGTTCAACGACCTTACAGCAGAGAATTTTAGCCTGTTTACCCTATCTAATCCCCATGTTACAAGTCTTACAACTGGGGGGATTAGTCTTTTCCCTTGTCCCTCCTCTAACTTTAGTCTTTTTCCCCTTATTCTTAATCGCTCCCATTTACTTCTTCAGTTTAGGGGGCTTTGCTGTTGTTCCCCTGATTATCTTTTTTGCCCTATTTTTGCTCGTCGTCCAAAACTACAAAATCGCCCACTTTGTCAGGTTCAATACCCTACAAGCGATTATGATTTCCTTGGCCGCCTTTCTGTTACAAATCGTCTTAGAGTTTTTCGGCATGACTCAACAGGCCTTTTCTCCTGTAGGCAGTGCTAACTCCCTGTTCATGCAGATATTAGTCACCTTAATCTATCTGGCCGCAACCGGCTCCTCGGTCTATGCCATCGTCCAGTGTTTACGAGGACGTTATGCAGAAATTCCCGCCATCTCTGAAGCGGTATATAATCAAGTTCGCTGAAAAAATAGGATTCCGGCACTTTAACCGACTCCCCCTCTCCCGAGAAGAGAGAATAGAGAATAGAGAATTTTCCTCTTTCCTCTTTTCTCCCCTGCTCCCCTGCTCCCCTGCTCCCCTGCCCCCCCTCTCTCCTATTCCCGGGATTAGAGCCTTATTCAGCAAGCCCTAGATAGAGAGGTGCTAGGGATCACTGTGACCTGTCCCATTCCTCATCCCATGTGGTAAAATCAGAGATTGCTGTGTTTAAGAGAGCAAGAAGATCACAATGAGCTTGACCCAAGCGTTAAAGCAAGAAATCATCTCCGAGTATCAAGTCCACGAGACAGACACCGGATCCTCCGATGTGCAGGTTGCCATGTTGACCAAACGGATCAACCAACTGACGGAACACCTGAAAATCAACAAAAAAGACCATTCCTCTCGTCGGGGATTATTGAAACTGATCGGTCGCCGTAAACGCCTCTTAGCTTACATCCAAAAGCACGACTACGAGCATTATCAGACACTGATCGGTCGCTTAGGCATTCGTCGGTAAACCGCACAAAAAATTATCTTATGCCTGCTGAATCTGAACGCAACCCTCTTCCCTTTGAACCTCGTTCAAAGCGGAAGAAACCCAAAAAAAACCCGGCTGCGTCTTCAAATCCTGCCCCTTCTGAACCTGCGTTAAAAAACTCCTCCCCTCCTCAAACGAGAAACTCGCGTGAGGAGGCGGATTTATCTGCCATCCCTGAAGTGGTGAGTCGAAGGATGATCCGCAGGATGGCTTTATTTTCGGGTAGTCCCACGGTATTAGCCCTATCGAGCTTATTTATTTTTTATTGGATTAAAACCCAAACGGATCTAGAAGTTCCTAATCCCCTGATTCTCCTCGTGAGTTTTGGGTTATTTGGTTTAGGGGTGCTGGGATTAAGTTATGGGATTTTTTCCGCGTCTTGGGATGAAGAACAAGCGGGGACTTTAATTGGATTTCGAGAATTTCGCGTTAATTTAGGGCGCACGATTCGGGCGTGGCGCAACTCTCGCCAAGCGCTTAAAAAAACAGAAAGCGATTAAGAATTGAGGGAATGTTCCCCCTAAAATGTCTAGTATCGGGCATCTGGGGCGGAACAATGCCCTCCGGTTTTGAGAATTTGTCATCTAAATATAAGGAATAGAACATGATTGTTGTAATGAAAGTGGGCTCCCCCGAAGAGGAGATTAGTCGTTTAACGGAAGAGTTCACCACTTGGGGACTCAGCCCAGAAAAAATTGTGGGGCAACATAAAGTTGTCATCGGTTTGGTGGGAGAAACGGCCGATTTAGATGAGCAGAATATTCAAGAAATTAGCCCTTGGATTGAAACGGTTTTACGGGTAGAACGGCCTTACAAACGGGCGAGTCGTGAGTTCCGTCATGGGGAGTCAAGTCAGGTGGTGATTCCTACCCCCAATGGGGATGTCACCATTGGCGAACAGTTCCCGATTTCTATTGTGGCGGGGCCTTGTTCGGTGGAAAACGAGGAGATGATTGTGGAAACGGCTCGTCGTGTGGGGGCGGCTGGGGCGAAATTCCTGCGGGGTGGAGCTTATAAGCCTCGGACTTCTCCCTATGCTTTCCAAGGTCACGGGGAAAGCGCGCTGGAGTTGTTGGCGGCGGCGCGGGAAGCGTCGGGCTTGGGGATTATCACGGAGGTGATGGATACGGCCGATCTGGAGAAGGTGGCGGAAGTGGCGGATGTGGTGCAAATTGGGGCGCGCAATATGCAGAACTTCTCGCTGTTGAAAAAGGTGGGGGCGCAGGATAAGCCTGTTTTATTAAAACGGGGGATGTCTGCAACGATTGATGAATGGTTGATGGCGGCGGAGTATATTTTGGCGGCCGGGAATCCCAATGTGATTTTATGTGAGCGGGGTGTTCGCACTTTTGACCGTTCTTATGCCCGGAATACGTTGGATTTGGCGGTGATTCCGGTGTTGCGGACTTTAACTCACTTGCCGATTATGATTGACCCCAGTCACGGCACAGGTCGCTGGGAATATGTCCCGGCTATGGCGAAGGCGGCGATCGCAGCCGGAACCGATTCGTTGATGATTGAAGTTCACCCCAATCCGGCTAAAGCCTTATCCGATGGGCCTCAATCTCTCACCCCGGATCGCTTTGATGCCTTGGTGAAAGAGTTAGCCGTGATTGGTCGGGCTGTCGAACGCTGGCCGGAACCCCAAGTGGCTTTAGTTTAAGGTGATGTATCCCCCCTAGCCCCCCTTTGGAAGGGGGAATGGTATCCCCCCTAGCCCCCCTTTGGAAGGGGGGAACAAGACGGGGGGATAGATCACCACTCCCTAGGGCTTGCTGAATAACTCGGGGAGTCGGGAGTCGGGAATCCTCTCCCCTGCTCCCCTGCTCCCCTGTTCCCTGTTCCCTGTTCCCTGTTCCCTATTCCCATGGAAATTGCTCAAAAAACGCGCCAAGCTGCCCAAAATTTAGCGGTTTTGTCTAGTGAGGAGAAAAATCAGGCTCTGGAGTCGATCGCCCAAGCTTTGGAAGCGGCGACTCCGGCAATTGTGGCGGCGAATGAGGAGGATTGTCGAGTGGCCCAGGCGGAGGGAATTTCCTCGGCCTTGTATGCGCGGTTGAAGTTGGGGGAGAGTAAGTTACAAAGTGCGATCGCCGGAGTGCGAGATGTGATCCAGTTACCGGATCCCGTGGGGACGCTCCAGATTCATCGGGAGCTAGATCAAGGATTGATTCTGCGCCGGGTTACTTGCCCGTTAGGGGTGTTAGGGATTATTTTTGAAGCCCGACCTGAAGCCCTCATTCAAATCACTAGCTTGGCGATAAAATCGGGCAATGGTGTAATTTTGAAGGGGGGGAAGGAAGCCCTGCGCTCCTGTCAGACTTTGGTGGAGGTGATCCACAGGGCCTTAGAGAATACGTCGGTGAGTCCCGACGCGGTGCAATTACTCACGACGCGGGAGGAAATTCGCACGCTGTTGGGCTGGGATGAGTATGTGGATTTGATTATTCCCCGAGGATCTAATGCTTTTGTGCGTTATGTGCAGGAAAACACGCGCATTCCGGTATTAGGCCACGCGGACGGGATTTGTCATCTGTATGTTGATCAAGTGGTGGATTTTGAGCAGGCGGTGAGTTTAGCGGTGGATGGGAAAACCCAATATCCGGCGGCCTGTAATGCTATTGAAACGTTGTTGGTCCATCAGGCGATCGCCTCCCAGTTTTTACCCCTCGTAGCCCAGGCCTTACAGGAGAAGGGGGTTAAATTGTTGGGGGATGCTAAGACTCGGGAGATCCTCCCTGTCGAGGCGGCCACGGAGGAGGATTGGCGGACGGAGTATAGTGATTTAATTTTGTCGGTTAAGGTGGTGGAATCGCTAGAGGAAGCGATTGGGCATATTAACATTTACGGATCGAAACATACGGATGCGATCGCCACCACGAACCCAGAAACGGCGCAACTCTTCTTAAATCTGGTCGATGCGGCTGGAGTCTATCATAACTGTTCCACCCGCTTTGCTGACGGATTCCGCTACGGATTTGGGGCGGAAGTGGGCATCAGCACCCAACAAATGCCCCCCCGTGGTCCTGTGGGATTAGAGGGATTAGTGACTTATAAGTATCAACTGACTGGGCAAGGTCATATTGCGGCGACCTATTCGGGGAAGGACGCTAAACCTTTCACTCATCGGGATATTGCAGAATAAGGCAAAAGCCATTTTTCCCTTGTTGACACTCCACTGCCTAAAGGCGAATGGATTCTTTCCTCATAGACTCTTGTCTAGCCAATCAGAAATTGACCCCGACAGAACGTCTCCGAAAGCATTTTGAATCACGGGCTGTCCGACCGCGATTAATCCACGATTTCTTATAACTTGACTG
>NZ_JAIHOM010000119.1 GCF_026130165.1 Spirulina subsalsa FACHB-351
TGAATGTTAATCCCTTGGTCATGTAATTGTTCAATGATGGGCTGGAGATGGCAGGGGAGGGGGGGGCGGGGGGCGACTAACCACTGGAGGGCGGGGATGAGTTGATGGCGTTGGTACCATCGGGGGAGGGTTTGAAAGGTATCAAAGCCAACAATCCAGTACCACTCACTGGGGGGATAGGTGGCTTGGAGGTGTTGGAAGGTGTGGATGCTGTAGTGGGGAGTGGGGTGGGCTGGGGGGATTTCTAGGTGAAAGTGGGGGTAGGGTGCGATCGCCTGCTCCACCATAGAACAGCGATCAACATAGGGAGAACGCCGTTTTTGGGCTTTATGGGGAGCATCCCCATCGGGAATCCACAGAATTTGATCGAGTTGACCTTGAGTTAAGGCCACTTGGGCCAGAGTTAAGTGTCCCTGATGAATAGGGTCAAATGTTCCACCTAAAATCCCTCGTTTTTGCTTCAAAGTTCTGGAAAAATTGGCCGTATTGCGGTAAAACCAAGGAAAGTTTCCGGATTAACAGAAAAAATGCCTGCCTAATGGTAAAAACAATCCTAGGAGTTATTTAAATCTGGCTCTTTCGAGTCCTTGATCTGGCTCTTTCGAGTCCTTGATCTGGCTCTTTCGAGTCCTTGATCTGGCTCTTTCGAGTCCTTTAAGTTCAATAATCTAGTCCGTAGGTCAAAGGAGTGAAAAGATAGAAAATCATGATGAACTGTATCCTGACGGTTGAATCCTTGATATTATAGCGCGTGTCCCTCGTGACACGGATCGTGTGATTAGTCTTGTGGTGTGGTGTGTGGTGTGCAAGGAGATTTGATGGCAAACACAATTAACTTTCAGGGAAAACCCTTCCACTTTATTGGAATTGGTGGGATCGGAATGTCAGCCCTCGCTTATATTTTGGCGAAGCGGAATCTCCCGGTTTCAGGCTCAGATATTCGTTCAACTCATATAACTCAGCGCTTAGAGTCGGCGGGCGCTCATATTTTTAGTCGTCAGGATGCAGATAATCTAGATTTTTTTAAAATGCCCACCGAAGACCATCCCGCCCCGATTACCATTGGGGTAGGAGTTGAGGGCAATGGGAACAATGGAGGGTATGGAGCAACTCAAGTTCAGGATTCCAACCCTCCTCAAGTCATTTGTTCAACGGCAATTCAAGCCAATAATGCAGAATATCAGGCCGCACAAGCTCAGGGCTATCCGATTTTTCATCGCTCTGATGTCTTAGCAGCCTTGATTGAAGATTATGACAGTATCGCTGTTGCAGGAACTCATGGGAAGACTACAACCAGTAGTTTAATTGGTTATGTATTACTGCAAGGGGGTTTAGACCCTACGATTGTCATTGGGGGGGAAGTTAATGCCATTGGGGGCAATGCTCGTCTGGGCCAAGGGGGCTATTTAGTCGCCGAAGCGGATGAGTCTGATGGTTCTTTAGTGAAGTTAGCGGCCAAAATTGGAGTCGTGACTAATATTGAACTGGATCATCCCGATCACTATGACAGTTTGGACGAGGTGACGGAGATTTTCCGGATCTTTGAACAACAGTGTGAAACCATGGTCGCCTGTTGGGATTGTGCAACAGTCCGGTCAACTCTACGCCCCCAGATTACCTATAGTTTGTTCCCAGAACAAGGGGCTGATTACACGGTGACGGATGTGGTCTACAGTGCCGAAGGGACTACGGCACAGGTTTGGGAAAAGGATGTGTTGTTAGGGTCTTTACACCTGCCGTTGTTGGGTCAACATAATTTAAGTAATACTTTGGCGGCGATCGCAGTGGCTCGGCATTTAGGCTTAAGTTTCCCCGTCATTGCTCAGGGGATCTCAACCTTTGAAGGGGCAAAACGCCGCTTTGAGTACCGAGGCCAAGCCAATGGTATTACCTTTGTGGATGATTATGCCCACCACCCTAGCGAGGTACAAGCTACCCTCGGAGCCGCCCGTTTATTAGTGCAGCAAAATGCCCAATCCCAAGGGGCTTACCGTCGTCTAGTGGCCGTGTTTCAACCCCACCGCTACAGCCGCACTCAAGCCTTTTTAGGGGATTTTGCCCAATCGTTTCAGGATGCAGATTTAGTCATTGTTACCGATATTTACAGTGCAGGAGAGTCCCCTGTGGGACAATTAGGGGGGGAACAAGTGGCGGATGCGATCGCCCACTATCATCCTCAAGTAATCTACGGGGGAGGACTGGAGCCAGTAACAGCCTTGTTGGAAGAAATGTTACAGCCCGGTGATTTAACGCTGTTTCTCGGGGCAGGGAATCTGAATCAAATTATCCCTCATCTACTGGTCTTTTATAGCAAGGTGTCCTTACCCACCTCAGTTTAGGAACTGAAGGTTTCTCCTTTTGAATTCCTCCGAATTTCTCCACTCCTCAACCTGAATCTATTCACACTTTTGATGAACGCACTATGACACTGTCCTCTGATGCCCCTAGCACGAAGAAGCTCTACTTCTACGGAGGGAAGTCGTTCCACCCTTCACCCGTCAGTCTAAAAGGGACTGACTGCATTGTTCGTCCTGATGTTCCCCTCGCCCCCCTCACCTCCTTCCGCGTTGGTGGTCCAGCGGAGTGGTATGTAGCCCCGCGCACCTTGGAAGATTTACAACTCAGTGTGGCTTGGGCTGACCAGCAAAGTCTGCCCGCTACGGTTTTAGGGGCAGGTTCCAACTTATTAGTGAGCGATCGCGGAATTCCGGGCCTAGTCATTAGCACCCGACATCTCCGCCATAACAACCTACACCCCGACAATGGTCAAATTATCGCCGGAGCCGGGGAACCCATTGCTCGTTTAGCCTGGAAAGCCGCGAAACGAGGCTGGCAAGGTCTAGAGTGGGCTGTCGGCATCCCAGGCACCATCGGGGGCTGTGTGGTGATGAATGCGGGCGCTCACCAAAAGGCGATCGCCGATTGTTTAACCGATGTTCTGGTTCTCAATCCTGACGGGAGTTTAAACCTGCTCACCCCCGAAGATTTGCAATTTAGTTATCGCACCTCCATCCTACAAGGCGATCGCAAATTAGTCCTACAAGCCACCTTACAACTCACCCCCGGAGGCGATCGCGCCGAAATCATGGCACAAACCACCCACAACCTCCACCAGCGCAAAGAAACCCAACCCTACCACCTCCCCAGTTGTGGCAGCGTTTTCCGCAATCCCTACCCCCACAGCGCAGGCTGGCTCATCGAACAACTCGGCTTAAAAGGTTATCAAGTCGGCGGCGCCCAAGTCGCTCATCGTCATGCCAACTTCATCCTCAACTGCGGCGATGCCACCGCTAGCGACATCTTAAACGTCATCCATCACGTCCAAGAAAAAGTCGAGCAGCACTGGTCCCTACTCCTCCACCCAGAAGTAAAACTCATGGGGGACTTTTAACAAAAGTAAACTACTGGCGAGGATAGGGCTTCCTGATTTAACGGGAACTGCATCTAATCCTCCTGTAGGTTGGGTGAAATGAAATGTAAACCAACATTTCAGCCTTCGATTGCTGGGTTTTGCGATCGCTCCACCCAACCTACAAGATTACATTGAGTATCATTGCACTCAACATTAGGGTATCAATGCTCAAAGAACAACCTGACACAGCCTTTAAGCTACCGTGCTACATCCTACAATCTTTTAAGGGTGGGATGTAGCGCAGGGGATCTATGGGGATCTATAATGATTGTCAAAACATCCGCTTGAGCCATCTAGCCCAGCACTATCAGTACAAAATTTCACATTTAAACGAGATATGACCCAAGGAAAAGGACAAGGATTCGGTTTCGGTTTAGGCAAAATGAAAGAACTAACCGAAGCATTCAAGAAAGCCCAACAAGTTCAACAAGGGGCAAAACAGCTGCAAGAAGAACTCGAACAAATGGAAAT
The DNA here is from genome assembly GCF_026130165.1 of Spirulina subsalsa FACHB-351. GTDB lineage: Bacteria > Cyanobacteriota > Cyanobacteriia > Cyanobacteriales > Spirulinaceae > Spirulina_A > Spirulina_A subsalsa_A. The sequence continues at coordinate 3,884 of NZ_JAIHOM010000119.1, forward strand.
TGAGGGGCAAAGTAATGATGGCTCAGTGAAAGTCATCCTCAGTGGCAACCAAGAACCCCGACGGGTGGAAATCTCCGAGGCGGCCGTCGCCCAAGGCGCCCAAGCCCTTTCGGAATTGGTCACAACGGCCATGAAAGATGCTTATGATAAATCCACAGAAACCATGCGTTCCCGCATGGAAGAATTAACCAGTGGTTTAAATCTGCCCGGATTATAAAACTTTCCCCATTCCAATTGATAAAAGAGGTCAACCTGATGTTGACCTCTTTTCTTATTTCTTCTTAAACTAACTTCTTTGCCCTCCTAAATCTTGTAAAATCAACGCCACCTGATTTAATAACTGAACCGTGCCTTGAGTTTGGCTAATCCCCACAACCGTTTCCTGCGCACCCTGATTAATATTATTCATCGCCAGCATCACCATTTCAATTGCCTTAGCCTGTTGCTGTGCCGTTAAAGCAATTTGTTGATTCGTGGCAATCACATCCGTAACTGATTGGGAGACAGATTGGAAAGCATCCGCCGTTTGTTTCGAGAGTTGAATCCCCATTATCGCATTCGTTTTACTCATCTCAATACTTTTAAGAAGAGGCTGCATCACCCTCTGAGTTTCCCCGATCAAAGTCGTAATTTTGGCCGCCGACTCCTTACTTTGATCCGCTAATTTGCGAATTTCAGCCGCTACCACCCCAAAGCCTCTCCCCTCAGCTTGCGCCCGAATTGCCTCCACTGAAGCATTCAAGGCTAACATATTGGTTTGGATGGCAATATCTGTCACCAAAGCACTAATCACATTCACTTGTTCCAGTTTTTGATTTAACTCATCAATTCGCTCTACAATTGTTTGCACATCTTCTGCGGTTTGGGTAATACCCGTTAAGGTTTCCCCCACCGTCAGACCACCCACTTGAGCAAAACTCAAAACTTGTTCTGCATTTTTTAATGCTTGATTTGCTTGCTCTGCGGATTGATTGGATGCCACTTCCAATTGATGTATCGTGGTTGTAGTTTCATTCACTGAAGCGGATTGGGCAGAAAGAACTCGCTCCTGTTCTTCAATATTTACACTTAATTGACGGACTGAAGATGCAATCGTTTGAATCACTTCTAATAAGGGTTTACTAATCATTTTACTTAATACTACTCCTAAGATAACGGCTATCAACGGAGCAACAAAAACACCAATTAAAGACCAAAAAAGAGTAAACCTTTCCTCAAGTGCTGCCTTTGTTTGAGCTTGTTGGGATAGTTCTTGGTTCACTTCAATCAAATCCAAAAGCTCTTGAGATATTTGGTCAAATAAGGGTCTTTTTTTATCCTTTTGTTGCCTATTAACTTGATTCCAGATACGAATAGAACTATCAGCTTGAACAATTTGCTGATTTTGGATGTCTTCCGATTGATTGAGGGCATTCAATTTAGCTTCCCAAGGATTAGTTAAGCCCAAATTGTGATAGCTGTTTTCCAGTGTTAAGAATTCTTGGTGAGCTTGTTTCCAGCCTTCCCAATTGGCTAAAAACCGTTGATAACTTTGCTCTTCTTCAGGAGTGCGTGGCGTTGCTTGATACTCGGCTAATCCTTCCTCAATTTGTTGCCAAGCTGTTCGGATTCTGGTTAACGCTTGCTCCCTATCTTCCTGTTCTAAACCGGGATAAAGGAGCATTCGTTCTGAGGATTGAATTTGTGTCGTTCCCTCATTCACTTTCCACAGACCGCTAACACTCGGTAGGGTCTTTTCGGTGAAGGTTTGAATGACTTGATTTAATCGTTGGACACTGAACCACCCCATACCCGCAACGATGAGGACAATCAAACCCATGACAGAAAAAGAACCAATGAGTTTAACCTGTAAACCCGATTTATTGAACATAAGTTCCCTCCTACTGGGGATAACTAGATGTATCGGTAATTGACTGTCATTTTAAAACTGTAATATAATACAATTACATAGGTTTTTAGAAGTTAAGTGACTTAAATTCTGCTCAGGGCAATAGTCAGAATGTATATAGTAATACTATTTGAGTTGTAACATTTTTGGAAATTGAACCCATATTGTAGGGGTAATTCATGAATTACCCCTAACACAACCTATTTAGGATTACTACGGTCTTCCTTAACCTATTTTTGTAGGCAGTCAGTCCCGAGAATGTATATTGATTAAGAATTGGTGAAATGAATGGGCAGAATAAAAGATTGAAAGCAAATTGAAGTCAAATTTACATCAGAGACTTAGCTAGGTGAGTGCCAATGACACAAGCTTGTTCTAGATTTGCCCCCGTTAAGTTACTGCCTATAATCTCCGCACAAAGAAGATTCGCACGAGCTAAATTTGCCCCGGCTAAGTTAGCTCCACTTAAATCGGCTTCTTCTAAGTTGGCTTCACTTAAACTAGCCCCTTGTAAGTCAGCTTGGGCTAAATTTGCTCCTTTTAAGTTGGCGCTATTGAGATTTGTTCCTCGCAAATCTGCACCGCGTAAATCTACACCCTGTAAGTTCACACCTGTTAGATTCGCTCCGCTTAAAAAAGCCCCGGCTAAACTAGCTTGAACTAATTTAGCTCCCATCAGGTTGGCTCCTCGTAGATTACTCCCCCGTAAATCAGCTTGGGTGAGATTAGCTTGCATTAAATTGGCACCGAGTAAATTCCCTCGCAAGTCGGCGGTGTTTAAGTTGGCTCCTAACAAGTTCGCCCCGTCTAATCTTGCTCCTCTTAAATTCGCTCCAGTGAAGTTTGTCCCTACAAGGTTAGCACCTGCTAAATTAACGCGCTCTAGTTGGCAGTGCTTGAGGTCTTCATCTTCTAGATCAATTCCGGGGAGATTTTTCTGAGAACCGGAGCGAATTGCTTCAATATCCATAGGCTGTATTAGCTTGAAAAGGATGTCAAGAGGTTTAATAATTTCAAGGAAAACAAGCTGAGTTGGTCAACAAGAAAGAATTACTGAGAAAACTTGAAAAATAGGCACACAGACCTAGACCATTTCACGGGAAAAGCCAAGGAAGAAGCCCATGAAAATCGTGGTAACTCAGAGCGCGTAACTCCGAGCGATTCACTTAGAATTACCCAACAGAGAAACTTAAGTTTTGGTCGAGCAACAATATTCTCTGGAGTTAGACAATATCCAAACCAAGAATAATAAAGAGTCGGAAATACTTCAGTCTAGATGATAACCCCAATGATACCATGAAATATAATCTCTATCAGGAGTTTATCTTTTTATAACGCATTTTATAACAATTCTTCACCACAATTCCGGGGTGATTTATTGACCCTGATTATTTATATTTCCAGCTAAGGGGCTTTAGGCGGGAGCAATAGCCGCTTGGAAAGCCCCTCTCATGGCTGATTTTGGACTGTAGCTGGGGGATTAGCTCGATGAGTGCTGAAGATTCCTGCTCCTTCTGTTGTGGGAGTTTACAGCCCCCAAAACTGGCTAAAATTGAGCCGTTTGGATGGGGGGTTAATCTTCTTCTAACTCTTCGGTGCTTTCCCCAACTTGCTTGAGATGAATGTGTTTCCGTCCTAGGCTAATTTCAAACTCATCACCGGGTTCTAAGCCCATTTTTTTGGTGTAGGCTGAACCAATGAGTAGGTTTCCGTTGGACTGGACACTAATACGATAGCTGGCCGAACGTCCTCCTCGTCCGTTGCTTCCTGTGGTACCATCTAACTCAATGCCTTCCGCATCAATGAGGGCATTGAGGAATTTCATCATGTTGACTCGTTCGATCCCGTTTTTGGTGAGGGTATAGTAACCGCAAGCTCTGGCTTTTTCTTCTTTGCTGAGGTTGCCCAGGGCTTTGACTTTTTCTACCAGTTCTTGACCAGTCAGGGGTTCGGGGTTTTTCTTTTTATTCATCAACTTAGGTCTTAAATGACTGCCTTATTTGTTGTGTTTGCGGATTGTCGAGTGACTTTGTTCTGACGACAATTTTGTTTGGCTTTCACCAATACTATCTATCAAACTATAAAACCTGTCCAAACGTCAATAAGACTTTAAACTAATTAAAGGAATGCTGAAAGGCAATCGGGTTGAAGGGAGACATTTAACCCTTGACAGTGGATGGCTAATAGCTAACAGATTTGCTAATATAGCAGTCTGGTTTGAGGGATGGCTCAAAATCTGGGGGTTTTAGACAGCAGGGGAGGCTCACTTTTGCTGTTGAACCCATCAGCCATGGAGTGGTCGGGAGGATAGCTAGACCTCAAGGAGAAGCCGTAAGGAGAAGCAGTGGATGAAACTAACAACTCGTGGCCATTATAGTGTAAAAGCTTTGCTTGATTTGAGTTTACAACCGGAAGATAAACCCGCTTCGGTTTCTGCGATCGCACAACGCCAAGATATTCCGGCAGCTTATTTAGAAAAGTTACTGATTGAACTGCGTCGAGCGGGTTTGGTTCGTTCTATTCGTGGCGCTCAAGGAGGATATCAACTCAACCAAGAACCCGCCCAAATTTCCCTAGGACAAATTTTAGCGGCCGTGGGAGAAAGTATCGATCCTTTACCCCGCCATACTCCTGATACATCTCAAGCGGAAGACTGGGTAACTTTTAGTCTTTGGCAAAGACTGCATGACAAATTGAAGGAGGCACTTTATAGCATTACTTTGGCAGACCTTTATTATGATGCTCGCAGTTGGCAAGCGGTACAGGGAGAGGAAACCCGTTTTATTGTTTAGGTTGTTTTTGGGTGTTGTTTTAAGGGGGGTGGACTGTTGGGGGGCTTTAAGGGGGCAAGGATTGACTTTAAGAATTGACTTTAAGGGGGACTTTTCGGGATTGACAAATCTGGATAGAATCAAAGCCAGAAGTGTTAAGACTATATAACATAAGGTGTGAGGCAATGGAATTATGAAGAAAAATCAAGTTGCAAAAGGGGTAAGGAGTGGCGTTGGTCTGGCCTTTTTGGCTATGGGAATGATGGGGATTTGTTCAGGGGTGGAGCAACCTGTCTTAGCCCAGGCGGCCTATGGGAGTTATGTGGGGATTGGGGGAGGTTTTGGGGTAATGAATGATCAAGGGGGGAATGGGCAAGATTGGAGTGGGGTGGTGGCTTTTCGGTATAAGTTTTTAGAGGTGCCGGTTTCGTTACGAGCGCAAGGGTTTGTGGGGCGTTCTGTGGCGGTGGTGCCGACAGTTTCCTATGATATTCCTCTGAATTGGCAAACGGATCTATATATTGGGGCTGGGGCGGCTTTTGGGAGTGGGAGTAATGGGGTGCCGTCTCCGGTGGGGGATAAAACGAGTTTTGCATTACAACCGGGAATTGATTACGCGGTACCGAATAGTAAGTTAGTGATTTTTGGCAATGCGGTGATTGCTTTTGATGCTTACCGCAATGGGGGGGGAACGGCGGTTTCTGTGCAAGGAGGGGTGGGGTATCGATTTTAATCTGTTCTGGGGAGAGAATTGGGGAGAAAATGCTGTTTTTAGTGGTGGGTTTTAATGTGTTGTTAGCGCTGGTAAATTTTTATGTGGCGTGGAAAATTTGGCGCTTGGGTCGTTCTTTGGCCGAAGCCACTAAGGTGATGACGAGTTTAGAACGGACGATTCACAATATTTTCTATCCGGCTCCGATGGTGATTATTAAGGGACAGGTGGGAACTCGTGTATTTCGTGAAGCTTGTGCGAGGTGGGGGTATCAGGTGGGGCAAGTAGAACGAATTTTGCGGTTGTTAACGGGCCTGCCTCGGTTGTGGCGTAGGGGTTTGGGGGTTTATCGGCGGCGTAGGTAGGGTCTACTGAAAAAGCCCAACGTTAGACTCAACAAGGTAATAGGTAATAGGTAATAGGTAATGGGTAATAGGTAATAGGTAATAGGTAATCGGAAATAATTATCAATTGTCAATTGTCAATTTTCAATTATCAATTCCCCTCTCCCCTGCTCCCCTGCTCCCCAAGTTATTCAGCAAGCCCTAGGTGATGGGGGGGAGTTGTGATTTTCGGGGGAGGTACTTGTCCTCCGGCAAAGTTCCGATAGAATTGGGATAAGCGTAACAGACCAAAGCTATGGCAAAAAACAGCACTGGGGCATTTATTGGGGGAATCTTACTTGGGGGGGCAATTGGCGCGATTGTCGGGGTTTTGGTGGCTCCGCGTTCGGGTCGAGAAACTCGTCAGATTCTCAAGAAGTCGGCGGATGCTTTGCCGGAGTTGGCGGAGGATTTGTCTACGACTGTTCAGTTTCAGGCGGATCGTCTTTCGGAGTCGGCGGTTCAGAATTGGGAAGGGACGTTAGAACGGTTAAAGGAGGCGATCGCAGCCGGATTAGATGCGAGTCAGTTAAAAGCCCAAGAATTGAACGAAATGCGCAATATTGCGGCTAAACCTACAAGTTCTTCAGAGCAGCGTGATTGACCCTATTTTTTGGTTAGGACTTTCTTTGTTATTGGTGGCTGTTAGTTTAACGGCGGTTTTGGTGGCGGCGTTTCCGGCGTTTCTGGAGTTAGCCCGGGCGGCACGGAGCGCGGAAAAGCTGTTTGATACCCTTCGCCGAGAATTCCCCCCGACGTTGGAGGCGATTCGACTCACAGGGCTAGAAATTAGTGAGTTGACCGATGATATTAATGAGGGGGTTAATAATGCCACTGGGGTGGTGAAACAGGTGGATCAGAGTCTCAGTGATGTGCGTCAGAATGTCCAGAATGTACAGGTGAGAACGCGCAGTGTGGTGGCTGGGGTACAGGCGGCCTGGCAAACGTTGAATCGTCCTCCTGCACCTTCTCGTCGTTTGAAAAAGTCCCGTCCTGAGAGGAGTCGAGAGTAGGGAAGGGCTTTCAATTCCCTTGCCACACCCCCAATGGTTCTGTCACAATATAAGGTAAAGATTGTTATTGTTTTTTAAATTTTTCGTTAAAAAAAGTGACATTTAAAGAGTTTTGTGATAGGGAGTTTGATGCGGATCTAGCCGTTGTCGGTGGCGGGATTGTGGGGGCAACTTTAGCGGCAGCCCTGAAGGGGAGCGGCTTACGGGTGGTGATCATTGAAGCACAATCACCAGCCCAGGCGAAGGCTCGCCAGCGTGCCTATGCTCTCTCGCTGTTATCGGGGCGGATTTTTGAGGGGATAGGAGTATGGGGTCAAATGTTGCCCCAGATTGCTCAATTCAAGCAAATTAGCCTCTCGGATGCGGATTACCCGGAAATTGTTCATTTTCGGCCGGAAGAACTGGCAACAGGGGCTTTGGGCTATGTGGGGGAACATTCGGTGGTTTTGGGGAAGTTACAAGGGTTTTTAGCGGGGGCGGAGAATGTACAGTGGCTCTGTCCGGGACAGTTGGTGGAGGTGGAGGAGAGTGGAGAGGGGATCAATCTGACGGTGGAGCTGGGGGAGGAAAGGCGCAGGCTGCGGACTCGTTTGGTGGTGGGGGCCGATGGGGCGCGATCGCCTCTCCGGAGTTGGGCCGGGATTAAAACCAAGGGCTGGAAGTATTGGCAATCCTGTGTGACCTTTACCATTCGCCATGACCAACCGGAGAATGAGACAGCTTATGAGCGATTTTGGTATAGTGGGCCAATGGGGATTTTGCCCTTGCCCGGGAATCGGTGTCAAGTCGTTTGGACCGCGCCCCACGGGGAAGCCAAAGCCTTGCAAGGGTTAGATACTGGGGAGTTTTTAGAGCGGTTTAGGGAGCGCACGGCCGGGGTTTTGGGGACTGTAGAGTTAGTGGGCGATCGCTTTTTATTTCCGGTGCAGTTGATGCAGTGCGATCGCTACATTCAAAACCGTTTCGCCCTGATTGGCGATGCCGCCCATTGTTGTCACCCTGTCGGAGGACAAGGCCTCAATCTCGGCATTCGCGACGCAGCCGCCCTAGCCCAAGTCTTACAAGAAGCTCAAGCCCAAGGGGAAGATATTGGCAGTATCGCAGTTTTGCAGCGTTATGAACAGTGGCGCAGGCGGGAAAATTGGGTCATTTTAGGCTTTACCGACTTTCTGGATCGGATGTTTTCTACCCCTTGGTGGCCCGTGGTGACGGTGCGACGCTGGGGCATTTTGCTGTTAAAACATATCCGTCCCCTCAAGTTATTTGCCCTGCAATTGATGACCGGACTCAAAGGACGCGCCCCCCAACTGGCTCGCTCCAATTGAGATCCTTCCTAGGGCTGGCTGAATAACTCGGGGAGTCGGGAGCGGGGGAGCAGGGGAGCAGGGGAGCGGGGGAGCGGGGGAGAGGGGAAGTCGGGAGTCGGGAGTCGGGAAGATCCCGTTCTACTCATTTCTTAACCCGAACATAAATCGATTGGTCAGGCTTTCAGGATAGGATGAACAATGGAGGGTAGGGGACGCATCATGGCCTGTGATTGAGGATTCGCCCCCTCCCGCGACTTCCCTTGTTGCTATCCCCAATCATTATGTCCAAAGCCAAAGCTTCTGACCTCAGCACCACTACCCTGAACTTCAAAGATCCCCAATATTACTTCAACCGGGAATTGAGTTGGTTAGAGTTTAACTACCGTGTCCTCCACGAAGCCCTAGATCCCCGCACTCTGTTGTTAGATCGGCTCAAATTTTTGGCGATCTTCAACGCCAACTTAGATGAATTTTTCATGGTGCGGGTGGCTGGACTGAAACAACAAGTCGAGGCCGATGTCCATAAACTGACCCCCGATGGTCGCACCCCCTCCCAACAACTGGAGGAAATTAGCGATCGCCTGCGTCCCATGGTCGAACAACAGGATCAAATCTTTGAACACACCCTCAGACCCCAACTAGCCTCAGAAGGAGCTTATTTAGTCAACTACGTTGATTTGCACCAAGAACAACGGAAATATCTCCAACAGTTCTTTGAAGCCCATATTTTCCCCGTCCTCACCCCCTTAGCCGTCGATCCCTCCCACCCCTTCCCCCACATCTCCAACCTGAGTTTAAACCTAGCCGTCCTCGTCCAAGATCCCGACACCAAAGAAGAACTCTTTGCCCGCATCAAAGTCCCCCAAGTCTTGCCCCGTTTCGTCAAACTGCCCAACGATCTACAAGATTCGGGAGAGAAAGCGATTGTTTGGACAGGCGTTCCCCTAGAACAGGTCATTGCCCATAACCTAGAAACCCTATTCCCCGGCATGAACGTTCAAGAATGTTATCCCTTCCGGGTGACAAGGAACGCAGACATTGCCCTAGAAGAAGACGAAGCCGATGATCTCCTCCTAGCCATTGAACAGGAATTGCGGAAACGGCGCATGGGCGGCTCCGCCGTCCGTTTAGAAATTCAGGCCTCCATGCCCGATAATGTGCGTCAAACCCTCATGAGAGGCTTGGATCTCGATGAAATGGACGTTTATGAGGTAGAAGGACTCTTAGGGCTACAAGACCTCATGAACTTGCTTAAACTGCCCTTACCTCATCTTCTCGAACCCGCCTGGACTCCCGTTGTTCCCCCCCGGATTCAACGGATGTTTGACTCAGCCGAGGCCAGCCGGAAATTAGAACGGGATGATGGTGAGGATATCTTTCAACTGTTATCCCAAGGGGATTTACTCGTTCACCATCCCTATCATTCCTTTGCCTCCTCCGTGCAGGAGTTCATCACCCAGGCCGCTTGTGATCCCCATGTCCTAGCCATCAAAATGACCCTCTACCGGACTTCTGGGGATTCGCCCATTGTCAAAGCCCTGATTCAAGCGGCGGAAAACGGGAAACAAGTGGTGGCCTTGGTGGAATTGAAAGCCCGTTTTGATGAAGAAAACAATATTCAATGGGCGAGAACCTTAGAACAGGCGGGGGTTCATGTGGTTTATGGTTTAGTCGGTTTAAAAACCCATACAAAAATTGTCCTAGTGGTGCGTCAGGAAGGCAATGCCATTAAGCGTTATGTCCACATTGGGACGGGGAACTATAACCCCAAAACAGCGCGCTTATATACGGATTTGGGTTTATTAAGCTGTCGGGATGAATTGGGGGCCGATTTAACAGACTTGTTTAACTTCCTCACGGGGTATTCTCGCCAGAAGTCCTATCGCAAATTGTTAGTCTCTCCGGTGAATTTGCGCGATCGCCTCATGACCCTCATTGACCGCGAAATCAAGAACGCCCAAGGCGGCGGTACAGGTCGCATTGTGGCTAAAATGAACTCCTTAGTAGACCCCAAAATGATCGCCAGACTCTACGCCGCCTCTCAAGCCGGGGTCAAAATTGACCTCATTGTGCGGGGGATTTGTTGTTTACGGCCTCAACTGTCCGGCGTGAGCGACAAGATCAACGTCATTAGCATTGTCGGGACTTTCTTAGAACATTCCCGCATCTTCTACTTTTATAACCAAGGGCAAGATGAGGTTTACATCGGCAGCGCCGACTGGATGCCTCGTAACCTAGATCGTCGCGTGGAAGCGGTGACACCCATTGAAGATCCCGAAATTGTCAAGGATATTCAAGAAATCCTCGGGGTGATGTTAGCCGATAATCGTCAAGCGTGGGAACTTCAAGAGGATGGCCATTATCAACAACGTCAACCGGAATCCCCCACTCAAGCCCGCAGCGCCCAAAAGATGCTGATGGAGATGGCATTAGGGAGTTGATCTACTTTCGGCGGTCGCGAGGATTTTTTGGGTTGTCGGTGAAGGGAGCAACATTCCCTGGTCACGGTAGAGGGACATAATCTAAGCGGGAGGAAATAGCTTCAGAATGGTTTCTTCCCCTTGGAGTGCGTCAATTTTGTCTCCGATGCCGTCTTTTCCCCATAAACTGACTGACTTCACAGGGAGATAGACGAGGCGCTGCTGACTGGTGATGATGGAAAACTGTGCGCTTTCGGGGGGGGCGACTATCATCCCCATGAGGCGATCGCCTCTCCGGTGGAATTGTAGCCCCTGTGTCCCAATATCGCCCCGTTGCCCCCGTCGGATCATGTGGAAGGGTAAACGCTTCCCATAGCCTTCTTGAGAGAGCAGGAGTAAATCCTGATCGGGGGTGAGTGTGGCACAGCCTACCACATCTTCCCCTTTGCGGACGCGGGTGGCTTGGTTGCCTTGGGCGGTGCGTCCCATAATGGGCAGTTGGAGGTCATCGATGGGGAAGCGTAGAATTCGCCCCCCTGAGGTGGCTACGGCGACTTCTTCAGCTTCTGTTGTCCAGCCAACGTAAATCAAGGCATCGTCGGCTTTTAATTTGACCAATGTCGATCCCCGATTGGTCAGTTGATCCACCTCTGTTCCGGCTAACCGTTTGACTCGTCCTTGGGCGGTCAAAATGACGAGGAAATGACGCTGGAGGTCTTTTGGGGGGAAAAAGACGGTAAAAATCTCTTCTCGCTTCTGCTGGATGCTACTGGGTAAGAGTTTGAGTAGGGGTGTAGACCGACTCCCGGCCGAGGGAATATCTGCCACGGCGACGGGGTAGGCTTTGCCGGAGGCAGTGATAACGATCATTTGTTCTCGTTGTTGGACAGGTTCAAACAAGAGAACTAAATCCTCGACTTTTTTGGCATTCTTCAATTTGGGGGGGGGAGAATGCCAGCAGATTTTGCCCTTGTGGGTGAGTTCGACTAGGGCATCTTTGGGCAGGTTCAGGGG
>NZ_JAIHOM010000120.1 GCF_026130165.1 Spirulina subsalsa FACHB-351
AAATTCAAGCCAAATGGAAACGAATTTAAAGGTATCCAAAACGGGATAGTCATCTTGAGGTAAATGACCGAGGCATTTTTTGACAATTTGAGGGAAGTTGGATAGAATCAAATTATTGATTTTTTTTTAAAAACAAGCTCCTATTTTACCGAAGTAGGAGCTTTTTGTCAATTTTTTTTCTAACATTCAACACTTCTGGATTCATACTTATCAATTCAGTGGATTAGGGGTCAGTATTTTTTCAGCTTGGGAAGTTACAAAATTAGTAACCAAAAGGAGAATTACCTTAAGCATCCCAATAGATAAGTGGTTGAACGTAGCATTTAGTTATCCGGGGGTTCAATTATTACCTCTCACGATTCCCATTGTCCTACAATCCAACCAACTAACCGGGTTTCATAATGACCCAGCAGACCAAATCATTGTAGCAACAGCCAAGGTTTATGGCTGTCCACTCTTAACAGCCGATGGTAAAATCCTTAAATATTCTGGCTGCGATACACTCAAGTAATATAATCCTTCAAGATTCCTAGGTTGGGTGAAATGAAATGTAACCCAACATTTTCCAATTTACTGTTAGGTTGCGCTTCCCGTGCCGAACCGACATCTGAAAACTAAAACCCCAGCTTGTGGTTAAACTAGGGTTTTACAGTGCCGCCAGAGCGAACACCGCACTAATGTTTATTTTTTTACTTTTCGTCTTGTTTATTCCCTTTTTTCAGTTCCTCCCGAATGGATTGAACCGTCATTTCATTAGCCGCTTCCATGAACAGCCATGCTACGGAAGTTACAGCAATGCCAACCGCTTGATGAGTGGGACTCAGAGCGATAACACCACAGAACGTGATGGTGAATCCTTTCACGCAAATCGCTTTTAAGCAACTTCTGAACAGGCAAGGTTGGGGCGCAGGATGAGGAAATTGCCGACGAGGGGAATTGAATTGTGTCATGATTCACTCCTTGGTGATTGCTACTCCAAAGCCAACCAGGACACTTGGAAAAATACCGGCCCACAGGAGTCATCTTTATTCAATTCTTACTTTTAATCTAACAAAAATTTGGAGGCTTGGCAACAGTTTAGGAGATGGTTGAACAATAATGGTTCGGTAGGGGCGTATCGCATACACCCAAAGGAGTAGAATACGTCAGATTCTCAAACTCAGATTCTCAAACTTTGAACCGAAACCTAGATTTTTCAGACTGACCCACCAACTCCCACAACATGAATGCTCCCCCACCTCGTAGAACGCAGGTGGGAGAGTGCATCGCTATTTTTGTTCAAACAATCAACACATCATCATCAATGGCAAAATCCGGTTGAACACCCAAAATCGCCACCTTAGCACGACAATGTTCCGACAAAGGATAAAAGCGCAACTGGTCCCGCTCCAAGTCAATTAAGCCCTCCAATTGTCCTTTGAGTTTTTGGTATTGATTGCTATTGAGAACCGCTTCAAACACCGACTTCTGAACCCGTAAACCATAAGCTTCCAGCAGATTAGAAACCTTAGTCCGGCGGCGGTCTTCTACAATATCATAACAGATGAGATAAACCATCATTGCACCAGCAAAAAAGGTCGATAAGCCGTTCCTTCAGTCAAAGCCGTCACATACTCCCGCACCTGCCAAGCGAAACAGTCCCGCAGAGTCATCACCCCACCGTAGGGATGGGTGTATGGGGTTTGCAAAAACTCTTCCCATGCGGTGAGAGAACAATGAGGATGAAGGAGACGGCTATTCTGTCCTACCCACTGGTCCAAGAGGGGACGGAATTGTTCCATTAAGTCACAGGGGAGGGGTAAATGATTCTGACAGTCCGGGTGCAGCGTTCCCACATGGGGACTACAACCCGCTTGCCGCAAGAGCGCGTAGAGTTCTTGACTCAGGAGAGCAGCCGCCAAGCTGTATCCCTCGTCTAATTTGAGGTTAAATGCTCCCCATTGGCAAAAAAGAAACTGCCAACTGGTGCGATAAAGGGGAGTGATAGACTGCGCCCAAACCTTGACCGCAGAAAGATGGGAGAGGGTAGGTAAAGTATCTAAACTTTCCTTGAGTTGAGTAATCGCCCGGTAGAGAACATCGCTGGTATAGCGACGATACCAGTGTGATAAAAGGGTGATTCCATTTTGCCAACGTCCCCACAGGAGCGATTGAGCCAATTGCAGACCAAAATCAGGCTGATGTAAGGATTGGTATTGTTGAGCCAAATAGACAGCTTTTTCAGGGGGTTCAAGACGGGAAATCATTTTTCCATGGTCGGCCAAGAAAATCAAGGGAATCTCATAGCGTTGGGCTGTGGGAACGACCAATTTCGAGAAATCACAACCCGTGAAAGCCACAATTTGTTGAATGTTGGCAATGGGGACGCGGGTTAAAATTTGGTCTTGTTGCACAATGGCAAAGTCCCGTCCATCTGTGGTTAAGAAACTACCGGGTTGGGTTAAATAAAGAGTTTGGTTTTCCATCAACTGTAATGAATTCGATAGTTTCATTACAGTCTGGGAACACTTGAGTTCAAATCTGACTGTACCTGAGTTGTTGACTAAGTTAGAGATTTTGAACTCAGAGATGAACTCAGTTATCGATAGTCCAGAATCCTAGCAAGTGGGTTTCTCACAGAAATCTGGTTTCTAGTTTTTGATGCGAGGTTTATTCTCATGTCCCATCCTCCTCCATTTTCCTTGTCTCGTCTTTATGCAGCCTGGGAGTTGGTGCGTCGGCGTTCCCAAAGTGCAGGGATTGATGGCATTACCCCAGAATTATTTGCAGGTGTTGTCACCGAGTCCTTACCCCGTCTACAACAACACCTAAGCCAAGAACAATACTATCCTCAACCGGCCTTGGGGTTTCATTTACCCAAAAAAAGTGGCGGGACTCGTTTAATTAGTATTCCCACCGTATTAGACCGCATTGTACAGCGTTTTCTTTTGCAGGGGATTTATCCAGCCCTCGAAGAAGTGTTTACGGATTGTTCCCATGCTTACCGTCCGGGGTTAGGGGTACAAACAGCTATTACTCAAGCCGCAGAGGTTTATACCGCCCTTCCCACTTGGGTGATTAAGGGGGATATTGCCCAGTTTTTTGACCATCTTTGTTGGGCATTACTCCTCGCCGAGTTGGAAAAACTAGCCATTTCTCCCCCTTGGGTGGATTTAATTGCCGCCCAAGTGAAAGCCGATGTGGTGGTGAGAGGGTATGGCATCCCTCGAAATCAGGGGGTTTTACAGGGCAGTATTCTCTCTGGAGCCTTGGCCAATTTGTATTTGAGTGAGTTTGACCGTCGCTGTTTGGCAACCGGGATGGTGTTGATTCGCTATGGGGATGATTTCGTGGTGTTGACAGGGGGGTTATTGGAAGCGACTCGGTTTTTGAGTTGGTTGGAGGAGTGGATTCAAGATTTTCGCCTCCGTCTTCATCCTGAAAAAACCCGCATTATTGCCCCCCATGAAGAATTCACCTTTTTAGGGCATCAGTTTAAGGCCGGGGAAATCATCCCTCCGGTGCGGAAGAAGCCTCAACCCAAAGCGCAGTCGAAAAGGACTGCAACTCCTCCTAAACGTCCTTTAGCTTGTCCGGTGGTGCGAGGAAAGGGAACCAAGAAAAACAGTTTTTTAGACCATTGGCAGGAAAATATGACTACGCTGTATGTGACCGAACAACAGGCTTATGTGAAGGTGAAGCACCAACAATTTCAGGTGTTGCTGAACCAAGATTTGGTGATTGCGGTTCCGGTGAATCGGGTCAGTCATTTGGTTTTGTTTGGCTGCTGCAATGTGTCTCATGGGGCGATTAGTTTGGCGTTGCAGCGACGGATTCCCATTTTGTTTTTGTCCTACCAAGGGCGGTATTTTGGGCGGTTACAGACCGATGGGGTGGCACAGGTGAAGTATTTACAGCGTCAGGTGGAATGTTCCCTGAATCCAGATTTTGCACTGCGACAAGCGAAGGCGATTGTGGCGGGGAAGTTACATAATTGTCGGATTTTATTATTACGGTTGAACCGTCGCAGTCATCATCAAACCAAAGAGGCAACTGAGGCTATTCAACAGTTAGGGGAGTGGTTGCAGCGTGTGCCGGAGGCAGAGAGTTTGGAGGTGTTGTTAGGGTTTGAGGGTCAAGGGACTCGGGTTTATTTTCAGGGGTTGGGGAGTTTGATGCGGAAACCGTTTGTTTTTGAGAAACGGACACGACGACCGCCAACAAACCCAGTGAATAGTTTGTTGAGTTTGGGGTATACGTTGGTGCATCAGAATCTCTATTCTTTGGTGCAGGGGGTGGGGTTGCATCCCCATTTTGGCAATCTCCATGTTCCCCGTGAGAATCACCCAGCGTTGGTGAGTGATTTGATGGAGGAGTTTCGTGCGCCGTTGGTGGATTCGTTGGTGATGTTTTTGGTGAATTCTAAGGTGTTTAAGTTGGAGGATTTTACTCCGCCGGATGCGCGGGGTGGGGTCTATTTGTATCCCGATAAGTTGAAGGTGTTTCTCAAACATTGGCAAGAACGATTACAGTTGGAAGTAAAACATCCTCAAACGGGGTATAAGGTGAGTAATTTTCGCTGTTTGGAGTTGCAAGTGTGGGAGTATATTGCTTGTTTGATGGGGGAACAGGAGGTGTATCGTCCAATGTTATTGAGTAACAAATAGAAAGGGTTTCCGGGGGGGTTGGGAAATGGCTGAAATCCCCATTCTTTTGTTGACCCCCTCGGATCTCTTGTCCTGTCTAGGTTGTAGCAATTTCTAGGGAATACTTATTAAGAATTAATCTCAATAAAATTGAGGTTTGCTTAGGGCCCCCGGATCTGGGGTGTTATAATCCTTTTACCGAAAGGGTTTCAGTTTGATGCCCTTTACACTTCCTCTGAAGTGAAATTTATGGAAACGAGAGTCCCCAGATTAAAATTGCGACGTTTCGCAACTTTACACTTCCTCTGAAGTGAAATTTATGGAAACATATTCGTGGGAGTGTCAGGAATTTGGGCAATACCTTTACACTTCCTCTGAAGTGAAATTTATGGAAACTCTAGACCTTTCGTAACCAGCTCTAGAATCTTACTAATGCTTTACACTTCCTCTGAAGTGAACGGAACGGAGTACATAGTCAACTGCCCCACCCACAAGGGAATGGGGTTTTCCCGGCAATCTTTATAAAAAATAAATCGGCAATTTTAATTGTTGCTTTTGCCTGGATGGGATCTGCTGAATATCCACCTAAGCACTGTTAATATGGCTTTCAGCCGTTTTAAGAGTAAGAAACTGCAAGGTTTTTCAACAAGCCTTGGATCAAGGCTACTTAATTATGTTATCAATTTCTTCATCTGTAAAACCAAACTGTCTAAAAATCCTTAAAATATAAGAAGGAGACATTTCTTTTGCCCCCATATCAATAGGAACAATCCGTTTTATTTTTTCCAAAACTCGAATATATAGACAATGATCTCCTTTTCCGTAACTGTTCAGCCAAAGGAGGCCGTACCTGAAATGACTCTCCCTGATGGAAATAGAGCAATAACAAAGCCACCCGATGCTTACAGAGTCCCCCCCCAATGGTAAGGACAAGTACAAGCACTCCTAACTTCTGTGCTTAATACCACCCGCACCCGATAGACTTGGGACCCGATACAATCGCCATACAATACATTTCCCTGAAGGGTTGGATTCGGAATGACTCCGTTTTGGAAATACATTTGTCCCCGTTGAGAACTGGTTGTTGTGGCTAAACGACGAATTTGGGTTTCAGAGAGAGGAAGGGGACGGGAGTTCATTGCGTTGGTTAGGAAGATTAAGGAAGCGGTTTGTTGTGGCAATGTAATATAGCGTTTCCATTTGAGTTTTGTAATCCACAAGAGAAAGCCAAAGGAACAGGGAACAGTATACAAGGATTACAAGGAGCTTGAAGTATTAGGAGAAAGGTGTTATTCAGCAGACCCTAAAGTAATTGCCTGATTAACTGTTGATAATGTTCCAACGCCAAACTGCGAATCAGTGGATGCTGTCCCAACATCCTTTTATTATTATGATTCACCGATTCTTCTAACAAAAACCGTTGGGCTAATTCCCCTAATGCTTGTTCCTGTCGTTCTGAAGAACAAGCCTTTTTCTCGACAGCTTGGACTAAATTCACTAACTGCATTAACCATCCCTCCACTTGTACCGGAATGCGATATACAGCCGCCGCACAAAGCAACCAATAGGCATCGGGGACTTGTTGGGCTAAACGGTTAAAAACGACCTGTAATCGCTGTTTATTGACCTCTAAGCGCACTTTCCGAGTCAGTTTGTGGAGTTTCCATTGGTCTTCTGCACCGATTGCTTGACGGGCATCTTGTTCGGCGGCAGCGAGGGCGGTTTCTACTTCTTGAATTTTCTCTTCCACTTCCTGCCAGTAGGCCAAGACATTCCCTCGGAAAGATTCCCAAATTTCTCCGACAATGACCCGTAACACGAGGGGATGTCCTTGATAGACTTGACCTAAACGTTGGAGAATATTAAATTCTGGGGTTTTTTGGTCAAAGTCTAATCCGGTGGCAACCCATAAATCCCGTTGTTCGGCGGCGGTGAGTCCCCCTAAGAGCAAGGATTCCCAAACGGCTTGATAACGTTGTTGGACTAATGGTTCTGGTAATTCTTGTGAGGTGATTATCAGGCGACTGGGAGTAGGAGTAAGGGCGAGAAATCCTTGAAAAAAGGTTGCCCAATAACCATCGGTGAACTGTCCCCCGTCTTCATCAGAAGTCAAGAGGGTTTCTAATGAGTCCAAAAGGAGTAGAACGCGATGGTTTTGAAGATACTGGAGTAGATGTTGGATTAAGCGTTCAGGTTGATGGTCTTCTGGTTTCAATGTTACCCCCCATCCTTGTAACCATTGCAGGGCAACTGTGGCAAAATCTGCACTAGGGAGTCCTTCTAAATTTACCCGTTGGAACTGTTCAAATTCTGAGAAACATTCTACAACTAACCGTTCGGCTAAGGCGGTTTTTCCAATTCCAGTTAGTCCTAAAATTAAGAGTAATCGTTTGGCGTTTCTTAAAGCGTGAGTCAATTGCTTAACGGTTTGCTCTCGACCAACCCAAGCCTCATCATAGGAGTAAAAGGTGAAGGGTGGATTTTTTTGAGTTTCTGTTGTTTCTGTTGGAGAAGGATGAATTAAGTCTGTGGCTTGTAGTCCTAGTGCGTCGCAGATAATTTCAAAGTTAGCTAAGTAAACGGGACGACTATTGATAAAGTTATTAACGGTTGATAGAGCAAGATTTACATGACCAGCTAAAGAGCCTTGGGTCAGAAATCCATTGCGGGTTAAAGAGTCGAGGACTTGGGGTTTATGATGGGGATGCAGGGTTAAAGAACGGGGCATGATTTTTAAGGATTAATATTTTTTTAAGGGAAGTTATTTGATGTAAAAATCAGACAAACTTGAACAAGTCGATTCAAGTATTAGGTTTTATGTTTTCTGACTCTCCTGTTGTAGTTGACGGTACAAGGGGATTAAATGACGGGCATGGCGTTGAGCTAATCGTAACCCCTGCTTCAGAAACCCTTGGGTTCGTTTTTTTTCTTTGAGGTGGTAACAGGTGGTGGCTAAGTTGAAGTAGGTCATGGCTAATTGTTGAGGAGATTCATAATTTAATTGCCATTTTAAGGCAGCTTCTAGGTGTTTTAAGGCTAAGGGATAGTTTTCTAAATTTAAGTAGGCATAACCTAGGTAGGCGTGAGCAATGGCGGCATTTTCTTCATCTTCTAAAAGAGTGGCTAGGGTTAAACATTGTTCTTCCCAAAATAAGGCGGTTTCTAATTGGTCTAGGGCATCTTCTGCATAGGCTAACCCTCGCATGGCTTGGAGAAGACTCCTTTGGTCTTGGAGGGTTGTGGCGATTTCAAGACCTTGTTTAAAGTGGCTTTGGGCTTGTTCAAAACAGTTGAGTTGATAGTAGGCTCTCCCGAGTCCTTGTAAGGCGGCACTGATGAGGGCAGGTTCTCCTAATTCTTGAGCGAGTTCTAGGCTTTTTTGCTGCCAGTCTAGGGCGGTTTCGGGTTGGTCTAGGGCTTCATAGACCAGACCTAAACTGTGGAGGGTGTCACAGAGATGTTCTCGGTTGTTGTATTGTTCGGCGAGGGCTAAACTTTTTTGGTGTAGGGATAAGGCGGCGGTTGGGTTGCCGATTTGAGTTTGAATGTCGCCCAGAAGGTGGAGGGCTTTCATCGTAATGAGGGGTTGGTTGAGGGTTTCGCCTCCCCTGAGACAATCTTGAGCATAGTGTTGAGCACGGTTGTAGTCTTGACGATGGTAGGCGATTCTGGCGAGACTGCCGGAAATAATGGCTTTACCGCTTTGGGTTTTGGGGTTGGGGTCTTGATTATTGAGTAGGGTTAAGGCAGCTTGATAGGCTTGTTCGGCTGAGTTCCAGTCTCCTTGACCTCTGTAGGCGTTGCCGAGTCCGGTATAGGCTATCCATTGTCCTTGAATGTCTTGGAGGGTTTGGGCAAGGGTGAGATGGGCTTGATGGGCTTCTTGGGCTTGCTGATACTGTCCTTGGGCATCGTAGTAGTTGCCTAAACCATTCCAGCAAACGGTATCACAGGCGGGGTTGAGTCGATGGAGGAGGGTGTTGTAGAGGTGCTTTTGTTCTTCCCAATAGCCCCAAAGCCCGAGTTGATAATGGAGTTCTTCGTTGAGTTGGGGGTTGGGAAGGGTGGTAAGAATAATGGCGGCGCGTCGCCAGTCTTGGGCTTGGCTGAGGTGATAGAAGGATTCGAGATAGGGTTTGACTTGTTCTAGGGGGGTGGCGTTGGGGGGTGGGTCATCTTGACAGGTGAGGAAGTATTGGACGGCGGTGTATTGGCTAAGGTGGGTTAGGGGAAGGTGAGTGAGGTCTATTTCTAGTTGGGCAAAAAGACTTTGGTTCATAAAACCTCCAGTTGGAAACTTTGCATCTTTAGTCTTATCTATTCCATCTCAGAAGCGGGTCGAGACTGGGCGTAAAATGAGAGATACTGGTGTTGGTCTTCAGTTAACCCTCGATCAAGCTGACCCAAAGTTTGTTTAAGCCTTGGGGTTAGGCGGACAGGGTTGCCCTGAAGTCAATCCGACATCGAGCAATCGATCATAGGTCATAGTAGGTAGGATGTATGAGTAAAGTTTTGGTGGTAGAAGATAGTCTCGCCCAACGGCAAATGATCTCAGATTTACTCAAAGGCAGTGGTTTAACTGTTGCAGTGGCCAGTAATGGTCTAGAAGCCATTGAACAAATGAAAGAATACTCCCCCGACATCGTGGTGTTAGATATTGTCATGCCTGAAATGAACGGCTATGAATTGTGTCGGCGCATCAAGTCCGACCCTAAAACTCAGCACGTTCCCGTTGTCATGTGTTCCTCGAAAGGGGAAGAATTTGATCGGTATTGGGGAATGCGTCAAGGGGCTGATGCTTATATTGCTAAACCCTTTCAGCCTATGGAATTAATCGGTACTGTTAAACAACTACTACGCGGCTAATCCTTCACAGTTAAACCCCACAACCATCATGATTGGCAATCCCCACTTTCTCACGGGTCAGGGCGATGATATTTCCCCAGATATTGAAAAACTCGAAACCCCCGAGGGGGAACTCCATCTAAGGTTTTTTCTCCCTTCGGGCATAGAATTAGCCCTACCTGCCACTGGGATTAAAGAAGTGATGAACCAGCCCCCAGACCGCATCACTCCTATTCCCAATGCTTCTCCCCTCTTGCTCGGCACCCTAAACCTACGGGGTCAGGTCATTTGGGTAGCTGACTTGGGGCAATTCCTCGGTGATCCTGTTGCTCTCAATACCCAGCGCGCTGAAATTCCGGTCATTGCGGTGGAAGATCAGGAAATTATTCTGGGTCTAGCCATTGACCAAATCGGCGAGATGGGCTGGCTGCCCAGTGACCAAATCCAAGCCCCCAACAATGTTCCAGATACCATGACATCCTTTATCTTAGGGGAATGGGTGACTAAGGGCGACCCGGAGCAATGTGTCCGATTGTTAGATCAGGTCAAAATTTTGCGTTCTGCTCGTTGGGCGACCTAACTCTAAGATTTTTCTGAAACTGGGCATAATGGGACTAACATGGTACACCTGAGAGGAAGAGGACGTGAAGGATTCAGAGAGAAAATATATGATTAATCCTAAAGGCCGAATTAATCTGAATGTCGTCAGAAGACCCGCGCCCTATGGAACGTTGGCGTTGGGTAGTTCACTTTAATTGAGATTTGATTGAGATTTCAGTTTAACCTTTTTAGATCACTTACCCACTCACCCATTACCGACGACGCTGGAGAAAGTTAATGGCACAAGGGACGGACTATTTACAAGATTACGCAGAAGCCGAACGCGCCTATTTACAGGGCAATTATGACCAAGCGGCCAGTATTATTGACCCCTTGGCAGATAATAGTGACGACCCGGCCGTTCATCTCTTGCGAGGTCATATTTACTGTTATGGTTTGCATCAGTATGAGATCGCCCAACAACAGTATCAGTTAGTCAAAGAACTGACGGAAGATCAGGACTATCTGGAGTATGCCGACAATGGGATTCAAGATGCCCAAGCGGGATTAGATGGGTTAAATAGTGGGGATTTAGGGGTTGAGGACTACGCTACACCCGTCGAAGGGGAAGATTATGGAGACAGTACCTATAGCGGTGGGGAAACCTATGATGATTTTGAAGAATTATCTGGCTCCGAGTACGAAAATTTCGACAATTTAGAGGATTTGGAGGAGTTCCCCGAGGCTGGGGCGTTAGATGATTATGAACTGTCTGGGGATTTGTCCGATGACGGTCTGGAGTTGGGGGAAGATTCCCTAGGGGGAGGGCAGTTTGAGCTAGAATCCTTTGAACCGGAGCCATTCGATGATGAGCCATTGGAGGACGATCCCTTAACGGGGGGAGAGGTGTCTTTTGCCAATCCTTTTGGGGAAGGAGAAGAGGATTTTGCGTCGGTTTTTAGTGAAGAATCTCTAGAGGATCCCTTTGCGGTGGAGGAGGAACAATGGCAGGATGCTGGTGCGACGGAATTAATGAGTTCTCCTTTTGCCTTGAATGACCCTGAAGATTATGGGGAGGATTTAGATGATATCAATGAAGATTCTACCTTTGTGATTCCGGGAGGTACTGAGTCTCAAGGCGATCCCTTTGGGGAAAGTTTGGAGGAGATCCCCCCGGATTGGCAAGAGGAAGGGGGCATGGATTTTGAGCTACCCTCGGAAGATTTAGAGGGACTGGAGGATTTTCAAGATGAGGACTTTGAAGAAACTCTGCTCATGGCTTCGGGAATTAATCTAGACCAGTTTAACTCGGAAGCGCTTGAAGACCCTGAGCCTCCCCCGGAGGATTTCTCGGAGGACTATGGGGAGGATTTCGCGGCTGAGGATGAGTCGTTGTATCAGGAGGATTTTAGTTTAGATTCGGGGATTAATGGCAATTCTAATGGCATGAGTAGTGGGGGCAATTTTGCCTTGGATGATTTTGACTCGACTTACAATGACGAGAGTTTTGATAGTTTTGATGATCCTTCGGCTTTGCTCAATGCTGATGATTTGGGGGAGGATTCGGGTTTTGGAGCGTTCCAAGGGAGGACGGGTGGAGAGCCATCCCAAGGCTTTTTGGAAGAATTTGATGTATTTAATGAGGATCTCGAAGACCTGCCGGATTTTGATCGGACTCAAGGGGGGAGCGATATTCCCCACTCGGGTTTAGGGTTTGATCCCTCTGGTACCCTCTCGGATGAGATGGATTTTGTGGGGGAAAGTAGTGGGATGCTGACAGCCCATGATGAGGCGATGTTTGGGGGTGCGGTGGCTGAGGATGCTACTCCGACTAATTTCACCCGGTCGGAACGGTCTTTGGATCCGGTGGTGGAAGTGGAACAGGGGCGGATGGCTTGGTTTGAGAATTTGCCTTTGTTAAAAAAACAATGGTGTACGGCGGTGGTTTCTGGGTCGGTTTCGGCGTTTGCGATCGCCTTAGTCTCCTTTGCCAGTTTTACCCAAGCGGATCCCGAGTCCAAAGAAGCCATCATCCCCTACATGAGAATCTGGAATACCTTAATGGCCTTAGTCGGAGGGGCCGCCAGTGCCGGGGCGGTGGTCTACCTCGGACGGGTGACAACGGAACAGATTCAGCGTTCCACGGAAAACCTCCAAGCCCAATTTGATGCAGTCTGTCAGGGGGATTTTAACGCCAAGGCCACGGTTTACTCCGAAGATGAATTTGGACAGTTAGCCAGTGGCTTTAATGAGATGGCGCGGGTCATTCTCACCACCACCAGTGAAGCCCAACGACGGGCTGAAGAAACAGAACAACAGAAAGAAGATTTACAACGGCAGGTGATTCGCCTCCTCGACGACGTGGAAGGGGCCGCCCGAGGGGACTTAACCGTGCGGGCGGAAGTGACGGCCGACGTACTCGGTGCCGTAGCCGATGCCTTTAACTTAACCATTCAAAACCTGCGGGAAATCGTCGTTCAGGTGAAAACGGCTGCCCGACAGGTGAATAAATTCTCCGGGGAAAATGAACAGTTTGCTCGGGGTCTACAAAGTGATGCCTTGCGTCAAGCGGAGGAATTAGCCGTCACGTTGAATTCTGTGCAGATGATGACCGACTCCATCCGCCGGGTAGCCGAAAACGCCCGAGAAGCCGAGGAAGTGGCTCGCACGGCGGCCGCTGTAGCGGTGAAAGGGGGCGACGCGGTAGAACATACGGTAGGTGGGATTCTGCAAATTCGGGAAACGGTGGCAGAAACCACCCGGAAGGTGAAACGTTTGGCGGAATCGTCCCAAGAAATTTCTAAAATTGTGGCGGTGATTTCCACCATTGCCTCCCGGACAAACTTGTTGGCTTTGAATGCTTCCATTGAGGCCGCCCGGGCAGGGGAAGCAGGACGAGGCTTTGCCATTGTGGCGGACGAGGTGCGACAGTTGGCGGATCGGTCGGCGAAGGCGTTAAAAGAAATTGAACAAATCGTGTTGCAGATTCAAAGTGAAACGAATTTGGTCATGCAGGCGATGGAAGAAGGGACGCAACAGGTGATTGATGGGACGAAGCGGGCCGAACAGGCCAAGCGATCTCTAGAGGATATTATTCAAGTATCGAACCGGATTGATGCCCTGGTGCGCTCGATTACGGCGGATACGGTGGAACAAACGGAAAGCACCTTGGCGGTGGCGCAGGTGATGCAGTCGGTGGAATTAACCGCCCAAGAAACCTCCCAAGAGGCGCAAAAGGTGGCTTCTTCTCTGCAAAACTTGGTGAGTATTGCCCGAGATTTGCTGTCTTCGGTGGAACGGTTCCGGGTAGACTCGACGGAGGAATAATGGCGGCTTCTTCCTCTAATTTTGGGCTTCAGATGTGGTTTAAGCGCTTGCTATCGGCTTGTTTACTGGCGGGACAGGTGTTTCTCCATTTGCTGCAACTGCGCTTACACCGTCGCAATACGTTGGAACAGATGGCGAGTGTGGGGCCGGCTTCTTTGACGATTGCTTTAGTGACGGCGGGTTTTGTGGGCATGGTGTTCACGATTCAGGTGGCGCGGGAGTTTCTGTTTTTCGGGGCGGGGAGTGCGGTGGGAGGGGTGTTGGCTTTGGCCTTGGCGCGAGAATTAGCTCCGGTGTTAACGGCGGTGGTGTTGGCGGGTCGAGTGGGGTCGGCGTTTGCGGCGGAAATCGGCACGATGAAGGTGACGGAACAGATTGATGCGTTGTATATGTTGAAGACGGATCCGATTGATTATTTGGTGATCCCGCGTTTGGTGGCTTGTTGTACGATGTTGCCGATTTTAACGTTGCTGTCGTTGTTAATTGGACTGTGGGGGGGGTTAATGGTGGCGACGTTGATTTATGACATTCCGCGTAATATTTTTTTGGAGTCGATTCAGAATTTCCTCGGGCCTTGGGATTTAGTGAGTGCTATGGTCAAGGCGTTGGTGTTTGGGGGTTTGGTGGCGGTGATTGGCTGTAGTTGGGGGTTAACGACGACGGGGGGCGCGAAGGGGGTGGGACAGTCTACGACGACGGCGGTGGTGACGGCGTTGTTGGCGATTTTTGTGAGTAATTTTTTCTTGTCTTGGTTGATGTTTCAGGGGATGGGGAATGCCATTGTGGGCTGAGGGGGAGCGGGGGAGAGGATTCCCGATTGGGCGCCCAAGCGCAACTACGAACCCGGATTGGGCGCCCAAGCGCAACTACGAACCCGACTCCCGATTCCCCAAGTTTTTCAGCAAGCCTTAGGTTAGAAAAAACCGTCAAAAAATCTCTGAAAAGCTAACCCAAATTAGTCCAAGACACTCCTAACAGAACTAAAATACCCCCAGCAATTAATAGGGGAGTCACTGTTTCTCCCAGTAAAGAAACGCCTAAAAAAATCGCCGAAACTGGGACTAAATTAATAAAAATAGCGGCTCGGGTTGGTCCAATGGTGCGGATTCCTTCGTAATACCAATTAAAGCCAATAGCTGACCCAAAAAGCCCTAAATAAATTAAACTCAACCAATGATTGAGATTCAAATCGGGCAAGATTTCCCACAGTCCCGTATCGAGAGCGAGGGGCAAGAGGGCAACTGTCCCAATAAAACAAGCGTAAGTTGTCGCCACGAGGGGGGATAAATCCTGCATCACCCACTTCCCCACAATGCTATATATACACCAACTAATTACACAACCGAATAACCATAAATCCCCCGTGCTGATGCCCTCCCGGAAGAGGTGGAGGGGGTTTCCTTGAGCGATGATGAAGGCAGCACCAGAAAAGGATAGAAGAATGCCGAAGATTTGCAGGGAACTGAGACGATAACGTAAGAAGATGGCTGAAGCGAGAGCAACGGCAATGGGATTGAGGGCAATAATCAATGAGGCACGACTAGCGGGGGTAGTTTGCAGACCCCAAAAAAAGAAGGTATTGTAGGCAAAAACTCCTGATAACCCCAAAACTACTAGCCCAATCACTTGGGACCACCGAACCCGGGGCAGTTTCTGTTCCACATGATAGGTGAGGAGAACGAGGCAAAAACTCGCGAGGGCGAAGCGACAGAAGGCGGCAGAAAAGGGATGCAGTGCCTGAACTACAATGCGTCCGGCAATAAATGTCCCGCCCCAGATAATCGCAGTGGCAACCAGTTTAAAGTAAATCATAGGAATGGTGTAAACGGAGTGGTTGTGATCAACCTTGCTCTATTTTCCCTAGTTTTGCGCCTGTTTCCGTGTAATGTAATATTATCCCGGTGGAATGGGCGGTTTAAAGATGAATTATGCTTCTTTTTGCCAATTTGTAACAACGTTGAGTAAAGATACTCCGTTTGTCAGTAACCTTAACTCTATGGCTCGTCAAGCTAGTGCCGAAAGAGCTTGGTTTGCCATTTCACGTTTCTATG
>NZ_JAIHOM010000121.1 GCF_026130165.1 Spirulina subsalsa FACHB-351
CCCCTACTCCCCTGCTCCCCCTCTCCCGACTCCCGGACTTTTTGAGCAAGCCCTACCCTAGGAAAGGGTAATCTCGCGTTCTGCAAGAGTTTGTAGAAACCAATGGGTGGGAACCGCTTCCTCGACTGACCAAACGCCGGGTTTTTGGAGCGTTCCGGCGAGAATTCCTTGCACAATGCCCCCGGTACCGTGTCCGGCGATTTGGGCGGTGTTGGGATGGGAGAGTTGCGATCGCACCACACAAGCTTGATTGTCTTTCCACCCCTCTACTTCCACCTGAATGGCTACCCCTACCCCACTAAACTGATCGGTAAATTGGGTCATGTTGTAGGACACTTGGGCTAAAAATTCCGTGCCGTTGATTAACCAAGACTTGGGGAAAACATGGGCGGTAATCCAAGTTAGATGGTTATAAAAATCGGGGTAAGAGCCGAACTTCGTGATCACATTTTGCACCGTCGGAAAGCTTTTCACTAAACTATGGGTTTCGGGCATATCGTACCAGTACACACCAATGGAGCCACAGGGCTGGGGAAAGGTGACGTTTTGGCGATCGCTATAGGGGTGAACTTCTTGCCATTTTCCCCCTAACCACGCCTGAAACGGTTCTTTTAAGCCTAAAAACGTCGTGCGCATCACCGTTAAGCCAGCCCCCCCGGAGCCCCCCACCCCATAGTAAAGACGGATAGTTTCTGCCCGGTCTAACTGTTCCACCCCATAGCGGACTAAACTGTTGGACATTCCCGGAAAAATTCCCGTGCTAACAATGGCC
The DNA here is from genome assembly GCF_026130165.1 of Spirulina subsalsa FACHB-351. Lineage (GTDB taxonomy): Bacteria > Cyanobacteriota > Cyanobacteriia > Cyanobacteriales > Spirulinaceae > Spirulina_A > Spirulina_A subsalsa_A. The sequence continues at coordinate 773 of NZ_JAIHOM010000121.1, forward strand.
GTTACCCCTGCTTGTTGGGCTTCTGGGTGATAAGGCAGCAGTTTCTGAACAAAATCATAGGAATCGCTCACGTCTACATAATGCACCCCCTGCTCAATACAGTGTTTTAACACCGCTCCCGTGCGATGATGAAACGGGCCAGCACAGTGAACAACCAGTTGGTATTGTCCCAATATTTGGCGTAACTGTTCGTCATCTTCCACATCTAAAGGGATAGCGGGATAGGGGGAGTTTTTGGGGGGATGGTGATGGTAGGTGAGGGTAATCTCAGCCTCGGTAAAACGAGCTACATCGGCGGCCACATTACGCCCAATGCGACCACATCCCCCCAAAATCAGCACGCGAGAATCACTCATTATTCTTTGTCATACCACTCTTTCAGCCATTGTCGCATCTGGCCAATTTCCGCCGCTTGAGAGTCAATAATCCCCTGGGCGAAAAGCTGCATTTCTGGCCGCTCTGACTTTGCCTTTAAGTCCTCTGCCATCATTAAAGCGCCTTCGTGGTGAGGAATCATGGCTTTAAGGAAACGCTTCTCAAAGTCCTCATCTGCTGCTCCTAGGTCCATATCCATGCGCATGGCACTCATTTGTTCAGCCGACATAGGCATCATCTCATTGGTTGTCGTATCCCATGCCATCGGTGTTTCTGGTGCGTCAGGGTACCAAGTCTCTCGCCATTCTTGCATCTGGGCAATTTCTTCTGTTTGGGCCTCGATAATTTCTGTGGCTAAGGCCAATAATTCGGGCTTTTGGGATTGGGCTAAGACTTCTTGGGCCATCACTACGGCGCCCTCATGGTGGGGGATCATGGCATCGATAAAGCGCAGATCGTAGGCTTCATCAGCCGGACCGAGATCCACTTGAGCATGATCCATGTCTGCATGATTTATGGTTTCCTCTTTCATCCCGCTATGCTCTTCCATGGCGGTTTGTTGTGAGGGGGTTTCTTCCACAGAGGTGGGAGGAGAACTACAAGCGGTGATCAGTCCTGCGATCGCTAAAGAACTTAAGAACAGACGGTTAAGCTGAAAAACCATGCTTTTTCTCCGAATTCAACACTAAGCCCATCTTAAACTCTCCCCCTTAAAGGAGGGTCAAGGTTATGTGGGAGTCGGGGAGCAGGGGAGCAGGGGAGCAGGGGAGCAGGGGAGAGGGGGAGCAGGGAATTGATAATTGACAATTGACAATTGATAATTATTTCCGATTCCCTATTCCCTATTCCCGATTCCCTATTCCCTTAAAGTTGTACAACATCACTCAGCAGCAAAACCGAAACCACTAACAGAATTGTGGCGGCCGCTAAGTCCATTGTTTTGGGGGAAACGCGCTTGGCTAACCACCACCCTAAGAGGCAGCCAATTAAACTGGTGGCAATCAGTGCGATCGCCGCTCCCGTAAACACAATCCAAGGGGCTTGAGATTCTGCGCTCATCAACAAGGTCGCCAACTGAGTTTTATCCCCCATCTCGGCAAACAGAATCGTGATAAATGTGGCGTTAAACGTTGCCCAGAAGCCCATAGAACGCCTTGTAATGGGTTTTAGGTCATTTTGAGTCAAATTAGCCGTTTCTGGGCTAATGAGAGCCTCCGGGGTCTTCTCAGTTAAAGGTTCAGTAAGAGTCACAATGATCTTTGTCATGTCGGGGTTTGATGCCTTTCTCATTATCCCATAAGGTCTTGAGAAATTTCAATCTAACCCACGGACTAATCATCAAGGTAATATTTCCGGTGTTTGTGGTGAGATGCCCGGAGCCGATAAAACAGCCGAACCGTAATACTATAACTCCCACAGGCTACCATGACACCCATCACAAAGCAGCCAAAAAACAAGCGTCCTGCCACATCTCCCCCCATATCTAACAATTGTTCGAGAGACTGACCGCTAATTTGACTGAAATCCATCGGTTCTCCCCCCAATAACCAACGGCCAATCCGGTAGTTCATGGCAAATAGGGGAACATAGGTTAGGGGATTACTGACCCAAGTTCCCGCAGCGGCCGCGATTTTATTACCTTGAACGAGAGTCGCGAGGAGTAAACCGATCAGAGTTTGTAGACCAAACAGGGGGAAAAACCCGGAAAAGACTCCCACGGCCACTCCTCTTGCGATCGCCTCGGGACTCCCCTGTAACCGGGCTAGGCGATAATACCAGTACCGACCACGACGCATCCACCAAGGTTTTAGACGTTTAGATTTCATAAAGGGTTTGAGCTTGGAGGAAGACTGCTGCATCGCCGTGTTTAACCTTTGTTGAGGGAATCTAAAAATATTATGATCTAGCCTAGCGAAGATTCCCCCCAATAAACAGCTAGCCCAATAAACAGCTAGATTGTGACCGGGGATTCAATATACACCGTAGGATCTTGAGTGACGAACTCTAAGCCATACCCAGCTAACTGTTTAGAGATATTTTCATTCGCTAATTCCAGTAGACGCTTGCGTAATTGAATAGAATCCTCATTAGACCCGAGAATAAAAAAGGTCACTCTGGCACGAGTTCCCGGTTTTCCCTCAACTGAAACGAGACTAATTTTGGTACTACCCGGATCAATGCCTGTGATGCTATCTGTGGCAGCCTTGACGATTTGTTCCACCATAGCCTGTTCTTGCTCTTTTAGGAAGTGTAAAAAGTCCAAATAGAGCAAAACCATTACCTTTTTCCCCCGGGTAATGTTTTCAATCTCCCAGTCCGCTAGCTTAGAGTTGGGAATAATCATCAAGGTACTTTTCGCGGCCGTGCGGATTTTCGTTGATCTCAGTCCAATGGACTCCACTCGGCCATAAATTCCATTGGGCAGACGAATATACTCCCCTCGACTAAAAGGACGATCGAGATAAATTACCACAGTGCCAATCATCTGGGAGAGTGCGTTATTAGCAGCTAAACCAATAGCCCCAGCAATAAACCCCAAACTGGCCAGCAGTCCGAATAGATCAATGTTGCGGGTGCGTGCAAAGGCGATCGCAGCGAAAACCCCGATTAAGATATTCACCACTAATTCAAAGGGTAACACCAACTCATCGGCCTCTAACCCCACACGCTGCATAAAACTAATCCCATACCCCCGCATAAATTGACGGAATAAACGGGAGAGTAACCACGCCACACTAATAGTAACCGCTAACTCCATAAAGGGGAGAATAAAGTTATAAACCGGGCGATATTCTTCCAACCAAACAAGGGACAGATTAATCAGAATCAAGGTTGTTGCAGTTTTTAACTCCCCTTGTAGCGGTTGGGTCAATGTCTCATAAATTTCTTGTCCCTGTTTCGGCAGAAAACGATAAAAAAGCAGGCGCAGTAACTTCGGCCCGATATTCCCCAGCACGATGGAAACAAAAGAAAAAGCTAGGAAAATTAAATAACTAGGAATGTCCGAACCCTCCAAATTTGGGATAAAGTTAACTAAAAAATGGTAAATCTCACTCATGACATCTAAATGGTAATCGGTGAATCAACGTTAATGGTGCGTTCTTCTAGTGCAAAGCCGATGCCGTACTCTTTCAACTGTTTGGCGATGTTTTGATTAGCAATATCTAGCAACTGACGGCGTAAATCCATCGACACCTCCCCAGACCCTAAAATAAAGAAACTAATCTGAGCTTGAGTAATGGGATTTTCTTCTTGCTGAGAGATGTCGCTAAAATCTACTCCGGTACTCCGTGGGTCAATGCCGAAAATATCCCGGGTACTTTCTACAATAATTTGCCGAATAAAAGCCTTTTCTTCTGATTCAATTTTACGATCAAAAGTCAGATACAGTAAGGAAATAACCTTTTTCGCTCCGGTAAAGTTTTCAATGCTCACTTGTGTGAGTTGACTATTCGGAACAACGACTAGAGTTCCTTTGCCGGAGGTACGAATCCGAGTGGAGCGTAATCCAATGGATTCTACCCGTCCAAAAATGCCGTCTGGTAAGCCAATATAATCGTCAACGACGAAAGGACGATCTAAAAAGATTACAATCCCCCCTAATAGTTGTTCGAGGGTTTTTTGTGCGGCAAAGGCAACGGCTAACCCCCCAACCCCTAAACTTGCTAATAGTCCTAAAATATTTAACTTATGGGTTTGGGAGAAGATGATTGTAATAACAAAAAAAACAGAACCATTGGCAAATATTTTGGCTAAAACTAATAACTCACTATTGATTTTTCGCCTGTTTTGAATGGCTATATCTAGCAAGTAGATATCAAAAAATCGCCCAAAGATGCGAACCACAAGCCAACCCATGATCACGGCAGTGGTTAAACCTAGCACAGTTTCCCCAGAATCCCAGAGCGGTTTGAGGGGGAGGGTTAATAAAATAATATCACTGGCGAGTAGGAGTAAAATAATGAAGAGAATATTTTGATCTGGGGCAACAATTTGTTGATAGGCGGTTTTCCATTGGGGAGAAAATAGATTTTTGAGTTGTTTGTTAATCGTATTTGCTAAAAACAGGAGGACTAATAAGAGTAAAAGTCCAGCGAGGATAAGTAAAGCGTAGCCAAGGAGGGAACTACTTAGGGTAATTTCCGGTATTTTTTCTAACATCGCGTCAATTAGTGAACAGTAATCAGTTGTAGGGTGCGTCAGAAGAATAACTTAGGTGACACAGAAATTACTGTAATCTTGACGCACCATCTTTAGTCTATTTTACAGACGATGTAAAGGGATTTGAGCTAGGTTAAACTCTTCCTCTAGATCAAACAAAGTGGGTGTTTTTCCAGATCCCTGATCTAGATATTGGCAGATTATTTGCCCGACGAATTTGGCTAATTGAACCGGAACAGCATTGCCAATCATTTGTTCTAGATTAGTTTTAGTCCCTTGCCAAATAAAAGACTCTGGAAAGGTTTGTAAATAACTCCTTTCTTGAGTGGTTAAGGGGCGAATTTGACTTAAATCAATGTTTTGAGGATCGCAGGAATTAAGCTTGTACCCTTTGGGTAGTGGACGATTAACCCCGCGAATGGTTGGACTGGGTTCATCAATAGAAAAAATGCCTCGCCGATTATAGTTTCTGGGATGACGATAATAGAAAGAAATGCCAAGACTATTTCCTAAGTAATCCCTAATCGTCATGGGTTTATCAGACAAGTTTTGTTTAAAGAGATCATTAAGTTGATTGTGTTTATCCTGTAAATGTCCAATTAAAAAAAATCGTGTTCTGGCTTGTGGAACGCCACAATAAGCAGCATCTAAAATTATTGAAGAAATCCCGTATCCTGTTTGAATGAATTTGTCAATAACTTGTTTAAGAATCTTAGCTCTTTTAATTTGTGGCACATTTTCCATGACAAACCAAGGGGGTTTAACCTGACAAACAATATCAGCAAAACTATGGGTCAAACTCGCTCGCCCTAATGCCGGATTTCGTTTTCCGGCGCTGGAAAAGTCTTGACAAGGGGGGCCACCCATAATTAGGTCAGGTTGAATCTCTGAAATGATGTCACTCGCTTCTTTTTCTTGACGGAGATCCATTAAAAAGCTAGGGTGTTTAAAGTTTTTCCGGTACACAGTAACAGCAGAATTCCAATGATCAAAAGCTTGGCACACTTCAAATCCTGCTTGTTGGAAGCCTAAAGAAAAGCCACCACATCCTGAGAATAAATCCACACATTTCATCATAATAGAGTTCCGGGGGAGGGGGAAGAACCCAAGCAGAAACAAACCCTGCTCAATGGGGGTAATTCCTGCACCCGATCATACATCTGTACTTGATATCCGGCTTGTTGTGAGGCAATCCCTGCCCTCTTTTTATGATAATGGATTATTAATAATTTGCCCTAGATGCCCCCACACTCGGTCAGACCGGATATAATTTGTTACGAAACGTCAAATTCTTTTACCATCATGAGCAATCCAGTCACTCACGCCTTTTTTGTCGGCCGGGCCTTTGCCGAAGTTCTCAGCGAAAAGGTAGAGGACAAGCTGACAAACGCCCTCAGCGAACTCGGAAAATTCGATGCTGAACAACGGGAAAACCTCCGTAAATTCACGGAAGAAGTGACGGCGAGAGCGGAACGAGAATTGGCGAAAGTCAGCCAAAATGGTGGCGTTGCTGCTCCTTCCGGCAATGGGACGGCCGATGTTCAGGAAACCATTGATAATCTCCGAGCAGAAATCGCCAGTTTGCGGGCGGCGATCGCAGCTTACCGCAAATAACCCTCTTTTGTCCCCTCTATCCTCCATTCAAGACCCGTTTAACAATATTTTTTGTAAATTTACTTGACATTTAACCGCGTGTCTGCATTCACCCAAACCCCCACCTCAATTTCCTACTCCACCCCGGCCGCCCTGCCCGGAAAACCCTCTCGACCCGAACGCGGGAAAAACAAGTATCGCTGGAATCGGAGCAACTACTCCAAAACCCGGCGGCGTTTTGATATCTGGGTGTTTGTTCTCACCTTCCTCTTTGAACTGTGGTGGGACAGCAAACCCTGGACCTATCCCGGAGGATACAGCGACGACAAACGACGGCAGCGCCGCCAAAAACAGGCCGTGTGGATTCGTGAAAGTCTCCTAGAACTAGGGCCGACTTTTATTAAAGTGGGTCAATTGTTCTCAACCCGAGGGGATTTATTCCCCATTGAGTATGTCTCCGAACTCAGTAAACTCCAAGACCGAGTTCCGGCCTTTTCCTACGAACAAGTTGCCGCCATCATCCAAGAAGATACAGGTAAATCCGTTAACGAACTGTTCCGCAGTTTTGACCCCACCCCCCTCGCCGCGGCCAGTTTAGGTCAAGTCCACAAGGCCCAACTGCACAATGGGGAGGAAGTGGTGGTGAAAGTGCAGCGTCCGGGTCTAAAACAACTGTTCACCATTGACCTGGCCATCCTCAAACGAATTACCCAGTATTTCCAGAATCACCCCCGTTGGGGACGAGGACGGGATTGGTTAGGGGTTTATGAGGAATGTTGCCGCATTCTCTGGGAAGAAACCGATTACGTCAACGAGGGACGCAATGCGGACACCTTCCGGCGCAATTTCCGAGGCATTGACTGGGTAAAAGTCCCCCGGGTCTATTGGCGCTACACCTCCCCCCGTGTTGTCACCCTAGAATATGCCCCCGGCATCAAAATTAGCCACTATGAAGCCCTAGAAGCAGCCGGGTTAGACCGGAAGGTTTTGGCGAAATTGGGCGCAGAGGCCTACTTACAGCAGTTACTGAATGATGGCTTTTTCCACGCCGACCCCCACCCCGGTAATATTGCGGTAGATTCCGATGGGTCGCTGATTTTCTACGATTTCGGCATGATGGGGCGCATTAATGCCAATGTGCGGGAAAAACTCATGGATACCCTGTTTGGGATTGCGGAAAAGAATTCCGACCGGGTAATCTCGTCCTTGATTGAGTTGGGCGCCTTGACCCCGACGGGAGATATGGGGCCGGTGCGGCGGTCGATTCAATATATGCTGGATAACTTCATGGACAAACCTTTTGAGGAACAGTCTGTGAGTGCCATTAGTGATGATTTGTATGACATTGCTTTTGACCAACCCTTCCGCTTTCCGGCAACCTTTACCTTTGTCATGCGCGCCTTTTCTACCCTAGAGGGGGTGGGGAAAGGTCTAGACCCTGAGTTTAATTTTATGGAGGTGGCAAAACCTTTTGCACTAGATATTATGACGAATAGTAGCTTAAGTAACGGAAACAGTGTGTTTGATGAGTTGGGCAGACAGGCCGCCCAAATGAGTAGTACGGCCTTGGGTTTGCCGCGACGGATTGAGGATACCATCGAAAAATTAGAACGGGGGGATATTCGCGTGCGGGTGCGAGCGAGTGAGTCTGACCGTCTCTTGCGTCGCATGGCTACGACCCAACTGTTAACGAACTATACGTTACTAGTGAGTGCTTTTACGTTGTCTGCTACTATCCTTGTAGTGAACAATATTGTTTGGGCGGGGGTTATTTTGGCTGTGGCCGCAGGGGGGTTAGGAATTAATGTCTTCCGACTCATGCGGCGTATTGACCGCTATGATCGTATGCCCTAATGATTTTTAACTTTATTGAGCAGTAAGTGGTTTATGAAACGTCGCTTCACGGGGTTAACTGATACAGGATGCCTCCGTTCTGTGAATCAGGATGATTTTTATATTGACCCGGACGGACGCTTTTTCATTGTTGCCGATGGTATGGGTGGACACGCTGGCGGTCAAGAGGCTAGTCAGATTGCAACGCGGCAAATTCAGGTCTATCTCAATGAACATTGGGAGTCGGGGATGAATTCTAAGCAGTTGCTGGAAAAAGCGATTTTTGACGCGAATCAGGGCATTCTCAAGGACCAAGAAATCCACCCGGAACGGGCTGATATGGGAACGACGGTGGTAGTGGTGCTTTTCCGGGATACACAGCCCCTATGCGCTCATATTGGGGACTCTCGTATTTATCGCTTGCGGGATCATACTCTCGAACAAGTCACGGAAGATCAAACTTGGGTGGCTCGGGCGATGAAGATGGGAGATTTAAGTGCAGAGGCGGCCCGTGTTCACCCGTGGCGGCACGTTTTGTCTCAATGTTTGGGTCGGAAGGATCTGCAAAAGATTGATATTCAGCCTCTGGATGTGCAGGCAGGCGATCGCCTTTTATTATGCAGTGATGGTCTGACTGAAGAGGTGCCAGACCCCGACATTGAGATGATTCTCGGACAGTCTAAAACCTGTAAAGAAGCCGCTCAAGCCCTGATAGACAATGCTAAAGACAACGGCGGATCCGATAATATTACGGTGGTGATTGTTGTGCAAGACTAATCCGCTCAGTGTTAACATCAAGGTGTTCTCCGTTCTGCTCCTCACATTTCCTTGTTTGGTTATTTATTGCGAAAAATAATCAACAAGCCAAATTAGAATAAAACTGTATCGTCTATCAAGAAATGAGGGTGGGCATGAAGCGGATTGTATTAATTGCCGGGTTTGAAACCTTCAACGCCGAACTGTATCGGAAAGCGGCACAACTGGCAATGGAGCGGTGTTCTGGGTTGGATGTGCGGGTGTTTAGCGATCGCGACCTCACCCACCAATCCAGCACTGTGGAACAAGCCCTACACCATGCCGATGTTTTCTTTGCCAGTCTGATTTTTGACTATGATCAAGTTCTCTGGCTACGGGAGCGAGTACAAAATATCCCCATTCGCCTCGTGTTTGAGTCGGCCCTAGAGTTAATGAGTCTCACCCAACTGGGAAAATTTGTCATTGGGGATAAACCGAAAGGAATGCCCAAACCGATTAAATTTATCCTGAGTAAGTTTTCTAGTGGCAAGGAAGAGGACAAACTCGCGGGCTATATTAGTTTTCTCAAAATCGGTCCGAAACTCCTCAAATATATCCCCGCCCAAAAAGTTCAAGACCTACGCAACTGGCTGATTATTTACGGGTATTGGAACGCCGGGGGACAGCAAAATGTGTCCGCCCTCTTTTGGACGATTGGCGAGAAATATTTAGGGCTAAATGTAGAGGAAATTCCCCCACCCATTGAAACCCCAAACATGGGTCTTTTACACCCCAAATATGAGGGCTATTTCACCTCCCCCCGCGCCTATTTAGACTGGTATCAAGAGCAGTTTAAACTCACCGACCAACCCATTACAGGGATTCTCTTATATCGCAAGCACGTTATTACCGAACAGAATTATATTCCCCAACTCATTCAACAGTTTGAACAGGCGGGAATTATCCCCCTACCGATTTTTATTAACGGTGTTGAAGGTCATGTAGCTGTACGGGATTGGCTAACGACTGACTCCGAGCAAGAACAGGCAAAACCCACTCCTTCCCTCTCTCCCGATGCAGTCAAAGTCGATGCCATTATTTCTACTATTGGTTTTCCCCTAGTTGGAGGGCCAGCTGGGTCAATGGAAGCTGGGCGACAGGTGGAAGTGGCTAAAAGTATTTTAAACACCAAAAACGTCCCCTATCTCATCGCGGCTCCCCTATTAATCCAAGATATTCACTCCTGGACAAGGCAAGGCATCGGGGGGTTACAAAGTGTGGTTTTATACGCCCTACCGGAACTAGATGGCGCTATTGATACTATCCCATTAGGGGGATTAGTGGGGGAAGAAATTTATTTAATTCCTGAACGGATTAAGCGGTTAACGGGACGGGTTAAAAAGTGGATTGAACTACGCAAAAAGCCACCCTCTGAGCGGAAAGTAGCGATTATTTTATATGGGTTTCCCCCGGGCTATGGAGCAACGGGAACGGCCGCGTTGTTAAATGTCCCCAGAAGTTTATTAAAACTGCTCTATGCTTTAAAAAGTCAGGGCTATAATGTGGGAGCTATTCCCGAAGATGGGGAGGTGTTAATTCAACAGGTGAAGGCCGCTGATGAATTCCCCGACACTCTTAATCCGGAATATCGTCCCCATAATCATCATGTGAGTGTCAGTACCTTAGAAAAGTGGTTAGGCTATTTACTCACTTCTCGCATAGAAAAACACTGGAAAGATTTAACAAAAACGGGCATTAAAACCATTGATGATCAGTTTCAAGTGGGAGGGGTACAGTTAGGCAATATTTGGATAGGGGTTCAACCTCCGTTAGGGATTGCGGGGGATCCCATGCGTTTAATGTTCGAGAAAGATTTAACGCCCCATCCCCAGTATGCGGCTTTTTATCAATGGTTGCAAAAGGACTTTCAGGCGGATGCGGTGGTGCATTTTGGGATGCACGGTACTGTTGAATGGTTGCCCGGTTCTCCGTTGGGGAATACGGGGTATTCCTGGTCAGATATTTTGTTAGGAAATCTGCCCAATTTATACCTTTATGCCTGTAATAATCCTTCGGAGTCAATGTTAGCTAAACGGCGGGGCTATGGGGTGTTAATTTCCCATAATGTGCCGCCCTATGGACGGGCAGGATTGTATAAGGAGTTAATGGCACTGCGAGAATTAATTGCTGAATATCGGGAAGATCCGGCTAAAAATACCTTGCTCCGTAATGATATTTGTCAGAAAATTGTGGATGGGGGTTTGGAGAAAGATTGTCCTTTTGAAGAGGGAGAAAAGCTGGGGATTGCCTTCACGGTGGAGAATGCAAAATTGTTTAGTGCTACGGCATTAAATCGGTATTTTGTCAAGGTTTATGAGTATTTACAAGTGGTTGAACAACGGCTGTTTTCCTCGGGTTTACACATCTTGGGGGAAGTGCCGGATAGTGAGGAGTTAAAGTCTTATTTAGATGCTTATTTTGACCGAGAAGTACCCTTAGCGGTGGTGGAACGGATTCGCAATGGGGCGGATGCTAAACAGGTTTTAGAGGTGTGGCAGAATTGGCTAAAACTTCAGTATGCCGACTGGAAAGAAAGGATTACACCGGATTTAGGCGATCGCACCCTACAAGCCATCGAGATTGTGCGCCTGTTGATGCAGAATAGCGACGAGATCAACAACCTGTTACGGGGCTTGAATGGGGAATATATCCCCCCCGCTTCTGGGGGCGACTTAATCCGGGATGGGATTGGCGTACTCCCCACTGGGCGCAATATACACGCCCTCGACCCCTACCGGATGCCCTCCCCTGGGGCCTATGCGAGGGGGCGAGAAATTGCCCAGAAGATCATCGCCCAACACCTAGCCGAAACCCAGACTTATCCTGAAACCGTGGCCGTCCTTTTGTGGGGTTTAGACGCGATTAAAACTAAGGGCGAGTCTTTGGGCATTTTACTGGAATTAGTGGGCGCAGAACCGGTAAAAGAAGGCACTGGGCGCATTGTTCGCTATGAATTGAAACCCCTAGAGGAAGTCGGCCACCCGCGTATTGATATTTTGGGCAATCTATCGGGCATTTTCCGGGATAGTTTTGTGAATGTGATTGAACTGCTCGATGATCTTTTCCAACGGGCCGCCGAAGCAGAGGAGCCGGAAGAGCAGAACTTTATCCGTAAACACGCCTTAGCCTTAAAAGCTCAGGGAGTCAAGAATGTGGCCGCTCGCTTATTTTCCAATCCGGCCGGAGATTTTGGCTCCTTGGTCAATGATCAGGTGGTGGATGGGAATTGGGAGTCGGGGGAGGAGTTGGGGAAAACGTGGGAAAGTCGCAACGTTTTCAGTTATGGTCGGCAGGACAAAGGCCAAGCGCGGCCGGAGGTTTTGCAGCAACTCTTACAGACGAGCGATCGCATTGTCCAAGAAATCGACTCCGTAGAATACGGCCTAACTGACATTCAAGAATATTACGCCAACACCGGAGCCCTCAAACAGGCCGCCGAAAAACGCCGAGGCAAAACCGTTAACGCCAGCTTTGTCGAAAGTTTCTCCAAAGATACCACCCCGCGCAAATTAGAGGAATTGTTACGTTTAGAATACCGCACCAAATTATTAAACCCCAAATGGGCCGAAGCAATGGCTAATCAAGGCAGTGGGGGTGCTTACGAAATTTCTCAACGCATGACCGCCTTAATTGGTTGGGGCGGAACTGTTAACTTTACCGATGAATGGGTTTATGACCAAGCCGCAGAAACCTACGCTTTAGATGCAGAAATGGCCGCTAAATTACGTCAAGCCAATCCCGAAGCGTTTCGCAATATTATCGGGCGAATGTTAGAAGCCAATGGGCGAGGTTTTTGGGCAGCGAGTGAGGAGAAATTAGAGAAGTTGCGAGCATTATATGATTTAGCCGATGAGGAATTAGAAGGGGTGAAAGTTTAGGGATGTAATGGGAATTAAAAATAGCTCAGAAACCCGGTTTTTCCTGCTTCCTGTGCCGGGACAAAAGCATCAAGTCGATTCCACTTTTGCAAGGGTTTAGGTGAGCCAGTCTTTGTATTCAGTTGGCAAGTTTTCTAGCCATTTAAATGCACCATTCACCACTTGATCAAGATAGCTAAAATTACCTTGGGCTAACTGGGCAGCGACAAACTCCTCTTGTTGCTTGTTTAAGGTAATTTGCATCACCTTCTCCAGACCCAAGCTCTCCCGCCATTATAAATGAGGGGTTAAAAGTAGCCATGAATTGCTGCCGAGTGCTGATGCTAAACCCGGATTGTATTTGTTGCCTGCTTCTTGAGCCACTATAATAGGCAAAGATGACGCAACTCAGGTTAGGGGAGAGAAGAGGTATGATTACGACGATTCAGCCACCCCAAGCAACATTATCGAAAGAGATGTCTTTGGAGGAGTTTCTCCAATACGATGATGGCAGTGATTCCCGTTATGAGTTAGAGGATGGGAGACTTTTATATATGCCTAGTGAAAGTGATATTAATCAACGCATTGCCATGTTTTTATTGGCATATTTTTTACAGTTAGGTCTGCCATTTTATCGCTTAAGAATTGGCACAGAACTTGCTGTTATGGGCAGTCGGGCAACGGTACGGCTACCGGATTTGATGGTACTCACTGAGGAATTAGCGCAAGCGATGAGTGGGGCAACTCGTTCGATAATTTTATCAGAAATGCCGCCCCCTGATTTAGTCGTGGAAGTGGTCAGTCCGGGGCGAGAAAATGAGGAGCGGGATTATCGTTATAAGCGCGCTCAATATCAAGCGCGGGGAATTCGGGAGTATTGGATTATTGACCCGATGCAACAACAAATTACGGTGTTAAGGTTAGTCACAGGGCTGTATGAGGAGGCGATTTTTAGAGGGGAGGAGGGGATTGTTTCTGAGTTATTAACTCAATGGGGGCAAAGAGAGCCTTTAACGGTTGCTCAGGTGTTACAGGTGGGTTAAGGTTGGTTTTAGAACCCGGATTTTCCGACTCTTGATGTGAGGGGATTATGCAGCCCATTTTTGTAGAACCTTTGACTGTTGAACGGGTGACGATCAAAATTCCCGATCTCATCCCATCGTTACAGGGGACAAAGTTAGTTCATTTGTCTGACCTGCATTATGATGGCAAACGTCTAGAGGAAGAGCTTCTAACTGAAACTATTGAACTGACGAATCAGGAAAAACCGGATTTGGTGGTTTTGACGGGGGATTATATTACGGACAATCCGAGTCCGATTTATAATTTGGCGTTACATCTGAAGTATTTGGAAAGTCGGTGTGGGGTGGTGGCTTGTTTGGGGAATCATGATAATTATTTCCCGTTTTCTCGTCATCATGTGGTGAAGGCGCTGACAGGTGTTGGGATTGAAGTGTTGTGGAATGCGATCGCCTATCCCCTCGGTTCAGCTCTGCCTGTGATCGGATTCGCGGATTTGTGGTCGCGGGAATTCCGCCCCCAGCCTATCATGGAACAGCTAGACCCAGACACCCCCCGTTTAGTCCTCTCCCATAATCCCGATACGGCCGCCCTTTTGCAACCTTGGCGGGTGGATTTACAACTGTCCGGGCATACCCACGGGGGACAAGTGGTTCTCCCCGGATTAGGTTCGGTTCCCTCACTCATGCAGCCTGTCCGTCACCATGTCCCTAAATCTCTACATCCCTATATCCCCATCTTGCGAGAATGTGCCAGGGTGGTCAAACATTGGGAGTGGGGCCAAGGGTATCACGCTATTGAGCAGAATCAACTCTATGTTAATCGAGGGTTAGGGACTTATTTCCCCGGCCGCATCAATTGCCCTCCGGAGTTAACGGTGATTACTCTCATTCGGGGGTGTGGGGAATAGGGGAGCAGGGGAGCAGGGGAGCAGGGGGGCAGGGGAGAGGGGGAGCAGGGGAGCGGGGGAGGGGGGGA
>NZ_JAIHOM010000246.1 GCF_026130165.1 Spirulina subsalsa FACHB-351
CCCCACCCCCCAGCAGTCCGCCACCTATCCCCGCCTTCCCCCAAGGAGACGAGCTATTCCGCCCCCGCAGTCACCACCCCTTGGGGCAATATCAACCCGTCGCCCTCACCTCCCCCCAACCCAAACAGTCCACCCCTCGCGAACTGCGGGGCGTGTGGCTGACCAACGTAGACAGTGACGTTCTCTTTAACCCCAACACGCTCAAAACCGCCCTTGAGCGCCTCAAAACCCTTAACTTTAACACCCTTTACCCCACCATCTGGAACTGGGGTTATACCCTCTATCCCAGCACCGTCGCTCAAGAAGTCATCGGCACCGCCCTAGACCCAGAACCCGGTTTAGCCGGACGGGATATGCTGCAAGAAATCATCGACCAAGGACACCGCCACCACCTCACCGTCATCCCTTGGTTTGAATTCGGCTTTATGGCCCCAGCCGACTCCGCCCTAGCCCAACGTCACCCCGACTGGTTAACCCAACGCATCGACGGCAGCACCATCTGGTCCGAGGGGGGAATTCATGACCGGGTATGGTTGAATCCCCTCCACCCCGAAGTCCAAGACTTCATCACCCGTCTAGTGGTGGAAGTAGTGGAAAAATATGACCTCGACGGCATCCAATTTGACGACCACTTCGGCTATCCCTCCGACTTTGGTTATGATGACTACACCGTGCGCCTTTATCGACAAGAACACGGGGGACATTTCCCCGCCAATCAATTTGATCAAGCCCAGTGGATTCGCTGGCGCGCCGATAAAATCACCCAATTCATGGAAAAGCTCTTTTTTGCCATTAAGGGCGCGAAACAGCAGGCTATCGTCTCCCTAGCCCCCAATCCCCAAGATTTTTCCTTGAACTCCTATCTATTAGATTGGCACCAGTGGGAGCGCAAGGGTTTAATTGAGGAGTTAGTGGTTCAATTGTACCGCAACGATTTAAGCCGTTTTCGCGAGGAATTAGCCGACTCCTCTCTACAACAAGCGCGGCAACATATACCCGTCGCCATTGGCATTTTATCCGGCTTAAAAGGGCGGTACGTTCCCTTAAATCAAATAGACTCCCAAGTAAAAACCGTGCGCAATGGTCAGTTTGCCGGGATGTCCTTCTTTTTCTATGAGAGTTTGTGGAACTATGCCGATGAGTCTCCAGAACAGCGTCAGCGTGCCTTTCGCCGTTGGTTTCCCCAGCCTGCGACCCATCCCAGTGTGTATGACGGGTGGTCGGAGGAGAGAGTTCATTCTATCTAGTCTAGAAGAAATCCGGCTTCTAGGAAAGACGATCTGTAGATTGGGGAGCGATGAATCCCACGCTGTACCGGTAGGGTCGGCCTCAGTGACCCATTGTAGGGTACATTAGAGACAAGAGGACAAAAAGTCCAACTTTTGACATACTCCCCGGCGTGAACGTGCGGGGATTCTTGACACATCATTTCAACTTGCTACCGAAGTAGTCTTACGGTCGATCCGTGTCCGTTTAGAGTCGTGGCAATGCCCTATCCCGACTTTGTTTATATTTTTCGCTGCATTTTCATCTC
>NZ_JAIHOM010000122.1 GCF_026130165.1 Spirulina subsalsa FACHB-351
CCTGAACCGCGCTAACTTAGGGTTTGAAGTAATGCACGAGCGCAACGCTCACAACTTCCCCTTAGACTTAGCTAGTGGTGAAGCTGCTCCTGTGGCTTTAACTGCCCCCCAAATCAACGGGTAAGTTGAGCGCAAGACTACGCTAAAAAGTCTAAGTTGATTTAAGCCAAAAGCACTCCCTTGTCGGGGGTGCTTTTGGTTTTGTCCCGCTTGTTCAAGGGAAAACAGGTCATCTTCTCCTCTGAGCATCGGGATTATGGCACACTGGATCAGTAAAGATTTGTTCCTTCCCCCTCTCTCCCTTCGTTTTACCTTGACTCTATAGTATGAAACGCCGTCAATTCATCCAATACAGTTCTCTCGCCCTTGCCAGTGGTTTAATGGTAGGTTGTGGCGATCGCACTTCCAGAACCTCCCCCTCCGGCCTCGACCGCGTGACTTACGGCACCAACTGGTACGCCCAAGCCGAACATGGGGGATTTTATCAAGCCGTTGCCACAGGTATTTATGAAGAATATGGCCTAGATGTCACCATCCAAATGGGTGGCCCTCAAGTGAATCTGTCTCAACTCCTCATGGCTGGTACCCTCGACTTTACCATGGGCGGTTCTATGGGATCCATGCAAGCGGTTTATGAAGGAGTCCCCAAAGTGACCGTCGCCGCCATATTCCAAAAAGATCCCCAGATTCTACTCGCCCATCCTGACACCGGAGTAGAAACCCTAGCCGACCTGAAAGGACGACCCATCTACGTTTCCAGCATCTCCAGTGCCACCTACTGGCCCATGCTGAGAAAAGAATTTGGTTTTACTGACGACCAACGACGACCCTATAATTTCAGCGTTGCCCCCTTCCTTGCAGATAAAAACTCAGCCCAACAGGGTTATCTCTCCTCAGAACCCTGGACTGTGGAGCAACAAGGCGGTTTTACCCCCGTGGTGTTTCTCCTCTCCGACTATGGATATACCCCCTACGCCATGACCATTGACACTCGTCGCCGTTTAATGGAAGAAAACCCCGACTTAGTACAGCGTTTTGTCGATGCCTCGATTAAAGGCTGGTATAGCTACCTTGAAGACCCCGCCCCCGGTAACGAGTTGATTCAAAAAGATAACCCGGAAATGAGTAGTGAGTTACTCGCCTATGGGATCGAGAAAATCAAAGAGTATGGCATGGTGACATCGGGGGATGCTGAAAAATACGGCATTGGCATTATGACCGCCGAACGCTGGGAAGCCATTTTTCAGGCAATGTTAGAAGCGGGAACCGTCAGTCCGGATTTCGACTATACCCAAGCGTTTAGTCTGCAATTTGTTGGTCAATCCCTTGAATCGAGAATCCTGTGAACCCATGCCCCAAGCCCCTGTTTTTCATCTCCATCAAGTGAGTAAAGCCTACTCTAACGGTGTTGTTGCCCTCCAAGGTCTTAACTTTACCGTCAACCGGGGAGAGTTTGTTAGTTTGGTGGGGGCCTCCGGTTGTGGTAAAAGTACCGTCTTGCGTTTGGTGGCTAACTTACTCAACATCACCGAGGGAGAAATTGAATGGTCAGACAGCGAACCCCAGCAAAAGTTAGCCTTTGTCTTTCAACAGCCCGCTTTATTGCCTTGGGCAACGGTGTTTGAAAATATCCGCTTGCCTCTGAAATTAGCCGGAATGTCTCGCAACAAAAGCCGGACAAAAGTGCAAGAGGCCATTCATCTCGTCGGTTTAACGGGGTTTGAGTCTGCCTATCCCCGGCAACTTTCCGGGGGAATGAAAATGCGGGTTTCCCTCGCTCGGGCTTTAGTGACGGATCCTCAATTGCTCTTAATGGATGAACCGTTTGGGGCTTTGGATGAACTAACCCGGACGAAGTTAAATCACGATTTATTACGTTTAGCCCAACAACAACATTGGACGGTTTTATTTGTGACCCATAATTTGTATGAGGCGGTTTATTTATCCCATCGCGTCTTAGTGATGTCTTCCCATCCCGGCCAGATTGTCGCCGAAGTTCCCATTGATGTTGCCTACCCTCGACCGGAGGATTTTCGCCTATCTCGACCTTTTCATCAATATTGTGACCGAGTTGCGGTAGAGTTAACCCAAGCAACTCAAGGGCAATATTAGGGAAAATTCTAGTCTCCAGATTGTTCAATCTTGTTTCTCCGTGATTGCTGTCCTATGTCATCCACTCAAATTAAACCTTCTGAGTCTGAAACAATTCAAGCATCCGAATCTCCTCGGGGTAATTTCTGGCAAATCTTAGTCCGTCGCTTAACCTCCATTGAAATTATTGCGCCCCTTGTGGTGGGGGTGTTGTTTTTAGTGAGTTGGGAATTATTCGTGCGCTGGAGCAACACGCCCCCTTACTTGTTGCCAGGGCCGCTTTTAGTGATACAAACCCTCTGGAGAGATTGGGCCATTTTGTTGCCCGCCCTTTGGATTACCTTTCAAATTACCATCGTTGCTTTTTTGGCGGCTATTGTTTCTGGGGTGGTATTATCGATCCTTTTAACGTTGAATAAGTGGGTGGAGTATAGTTTATTCCCCTATGCGGTGGTTTTACAAACGACTCCCATTGTGGCGATCGCACCCTTAATTATCATCTGGACTCGCCAAGTCCTGCCCCCCCAATCCAGCACCTTTGTCGCCCTCGTGATTTGTGCTTGGATTATCGCCTTTTTCCCCATCCTCTCTAACACCACCTTGGGGTTAAACAGCGTTGATCACACCCTGAAAGATGTCTTTCAACTCTACAATGCCTCCCCTTGGCAAACCTTGCTCTATTTACGTTTGCCTAGCGCCCTGCCCTACTTTTTAGGGGGATTGCGCATTAGTGGGGGATTAGCCTTAATCGGGGCGGTAGTAGCCGAATTTGTGGCGGGTACCGGGGGACAACGTTCGGGCATTGCCTATCAGATTTTAATGGCCAGCTACAACCTACAAATTGCCCGGATGTTTGCGGCGATTTTATTAATTACCCTCTTAGGCATTGGCATTTTTTGGAGTTTAACCGTCTTGTCGAATCTCCTGTTAGGGCATTGGCACGAAAGCGCCCTGAAGCGGGAGAATTAATCAGATACCCCGTTTGGGATTCTCAAGTGGGGAAATCCGAATCGTTGTAGGTGGGTCATTCCCTCCTAACACCTGAGCCAAAATCACGCACAATCAAATGTACAGACTTTTACGCTAAACCGAACGACCTCTATGACTGTACTAGAACAAGGCAATATTACAATCCACACCGAGAATATTTTTCCCATTATCAAAAAATCTCTCTACACGGATCATGAGATTTTCCTGCGGGAATTAATCTCGAATAGTGTGGATGCGATCGCCAAACTGAAGATGATCTCCTATGCGGGGGAAGTAGACGGCGATTTGCCGGAACCGGAAATTACCATCAATATTGACAAGGAGAACAAAACTCTCTCTGTCACCGACAATGGCATTGGCATGACGGCCGATGAGGTGAAAAAGTATATTAACCAAGTCGCCTTTTCCAGTGCCGAGGAATTCATCGAGAAGTACCAAAAAGACCCCGACCAGCAAATTATCGGTCACTTCGGGTTAGGGTTTTACTCTTCCTTTATGGTGGCGCGTCATGTGGAAATCGACACCCTTTCCCATCGTAGTGGCTCCCAAGCGGTGCATTGGTCTTGTGATGGGTCCCCAGCGTTTGAATTGAGCGACTCTAGTCGGACGACTCCTGGCACCACCATCACCCTCACCATGATGGATGAAGAACAGGAGTATTTAGAAGAAGGTCGGATTAAGCAGTTAGTTAAAACCTACTGTGATTTTATGCCTGTTCCCATCAAATTAGGGGAAGAGCAAATCAATCAACAAAAAGCGCCTTGGAAAGATTCTCCCCAAAACTTGAAGGATGAGGACTATCTAGAGTTTTACCGTTATCTCTACCCTTTCCAAGAAGATCCCCTGTTGTGGGTTCATCTCAACACGGACTATCCTTTTATTCTCAATGGGATTCTTTACTTCCCCCCGATTAAACCCGATGTTGATATTAATAAAGGGCAGATCAAACTATTCTGTAATCAGGTGTTTGTCAGTGACCACTGCGACCAAATCATCCCAGATTTCTTGATGCCGTTACGGGGGGTTATTGATAGCACTGATATTCCTTTAAATGTGTCTCGTAGTGCCTTAACGAATGACCGTACAGTGCGGCGGATTACCGATTTTATCTCGAAGAAAATTGCTGACCGTCTCAAACAAATTTATCAAGAAGACCGCGCTAAATATATCCAATGTTGGCAGGATGTGGGAACATTTGTTAAATTTGGTTCGCTCAAAGATGATAAATTCAAGAAACAGGTGGAGGATTTAATTATCTATAAAACCACCTATGGGGCGGATAAATCGAAGGAAGAACCTCAAGTGGAAGTCCAAGGGGGAGAGGGAGATCCTTGGCAACAGGCGGAGGGTTCTGCCACGGAGGGAGATGGTTACACGACGCTGAAGGATTATCTCGAACGGAATAAGGAAAAACACGAAAACCGCGTTTTTTATTGTACGGATCCGACGGCTCAAGCGACCTATGTAGAACTGTACAAAAAACAGGGGTTAGAGGTTCTGTTTTTGGATTCCTTTATTGATACCAATTACTTTGTTCCTTTCTTGGAACGGGAATATTCTGATGTGCGTTTCTCCCGGGTGGATTCGGATTTAGATCAGACGTTGATTGAGGACGAAAAGTCAGAAATTATTGATCCGAAAACCAATAAAACTCGTAGTGAGTTGGTGAAGGAGTTGTTTGAGCAGGCTTTAAATAATAGCAAGGTGACGATTCGCACGGAGTCGCTAAAAACCGATAATCCTCAAACGACACCCCCGGCGATGGTGATTTTACCCGAGGAAATGCGCCGGATTCAGGAGATGACGGCCCTATTGCAACAGAAGGCGGTGGAATTCCCGGAAATTCATACGTTGTTGGTGAATACGGCCCACCCGATGATTCAAAATTTGGTCAATTTAAGTCAAGGTGCGATCGCGGTTGGGGATGGACAATCCAGTACGGGTGCATTAGTCAAGCAAATGTGTCAACATATCTACGATCTGGCTTTGATTTCTCAGAAACCTTTTGATCCTGAAGGGATGAAGTCTTTTATTGAGCGTTCTAATACATTATTAACTCAAATGACAGAACGCTTGTAGGTTGAGGGTTTTGATCAATTCCCCCTAGGCTCAGAGAAAATGTCCGGTTGGTCATTTTCTCTCGGTTTTTTGGGTGGGAGGAAGAGGTCAACTTGCTATACAATCCAGAAAATTCTTTAAATATCATTGCCTCTCCGAGCAATCAGTAGGACAATGGCCAGTGAGGATCGGTTCTTCCTCAACCTCTTTTCACTTGATGCAAGACAAAATGCCTGAATTCTCTAAATCCTTTCACGGCTTGTTTCAAAATGGTAAACCTGCAAATCTCCTCTATCAAAGACTCGAAGAGGCATTACAACAGGGAAGTAAAGTCCGCATTGAAACAAATAATGATAGTTTTACCGGGGTTCCCATTGAACTCGATGGCGAGTTTGTCGAAATTCTGGCGTTATCTGTCCTAGAAGAAGAGGAGGAGGAAGAAACAGCATTTAGTCGTACCACTTGGCTGGTGCGCTTATCCTGTATTGAAGCCGTGGCCTATTCGAGTGAACACTGGTCTAAGGATCGTTTGGAAAATTTATTAGCTGGGGAAGACAAGGAAGATTGAGATTAATTATTAATTATCAATACTCAATTCCCCCACCCCCTAATTTTGACAAGTTAAGCGGGTGTGCATGGTGTCAAGCTCTCTACAATTGAGGAGGTCAAACCCCATTAATCCTTGATGAAATCGTCCCCCTCTTTGCTTTAATGGGGGGTTGTGCAAAAATGCTAATAATCAGCCTCAGCAAACGGAAGACCAGACTATGATCCACGATATTTTCATGCCTGCACTCAGTTCTACCATGACCGAAGGGAAGATAGTCTCTTGGGTCAAGTCCCCGGGGGATAAGGTGGAAAAAGGGGAAACCGTGGTTGTGGTTGAGTCCGATAAAGCCGATATGGATGTTGAATCCTTCTATGAAGGATATCTCGCCGTGGTTTTGGTGGACGCAGGACAAGAAGCCCCCGTGGGCGCTCCCATTGCCTTGTTAGCGGAGACGGAAGCGGAAATTGAAACGGCTAAACAACAGGCTACATCTCAGTCCCGTCCCGCGGCCCCCGAGAGTGTTCCGGCTGCGGTCGCTCCTGAACCTGCGATCGCCACGGTAACGACTGCCTCGGTAGACACAACCTCAACAGATACAGGCAGTCGCAATGGAGGCCGCATTGTAGCCTCTCCTCGCGCTCGCAAGTTAGCAAAAACCCTAAAAGTCAAGTTATCCACTATTCAAGGCAGCGGCCCCCACGGTCGCATTGTGGCGGCCGATGTGGAAGCGGCGGCCGGAAAAGTCCCGACTCCGACGGTGGCAAAACCCTTGGCCATTAGTGATGACAGCGATTTTGTGATGGTGTCTCCCCCTACTTTAAGCCCCACCAATACCCCGGGGGAAGTGAAGGCCATGAGTACCCTACAAAAGGCGGTGGTGCGGAATATGGTGGCCAGTTTGACGGTGCCAGAGTTCCGGGTCGGGTATACGATTACAACGGATGCCTTAGACCAACTGTATCAGCAGATTAAGTCTAAAGGGGTGACGATGACGGCGATGTTAGCGAAGGCGATCGCAGTCACGTTACAAAAACACCCCATCGTCAATGCTAGTTATGTACAGGACGGGATTCACTATGCCAGTCGGATTAATATTGCGATCGCCGTGGCCATCGGCAACGGGGGCTTAATTACTCCGGTGTTGAAAAATGCCGATCAAATGGACTTATATAGTCTGTCTCGCACCTGGAAAGACCTAGTAAATCGCGCCAGATCCAAGAAATTACAACCTGATGAGTACAACAGTGGCACTTTTACGATCTCCAACTTGGGGATGTATGGGGTCGATCAATTTGATGCCATTCTTCCCCCCGGTCAAGGGGCAATTATTGCCATCGGTGCATCCCGTCCCCAAGTCGTGGCCACAGAAGAGGGATTAATGGGGGTTAAACGGCAAATGCAGGTTAATCTCACCTGTGATCACCGGATTATTAGTGGAGCAGAAGCAGCCGCTTTCTTACAAGATTTAGCCCAGTTATTGGAAACCAATCCTCAATCCCTCACCTTGTAAGATTAACTGTCCAATTATCAATTATCAATTATCAATTTTCAATAGCTCCAAGGAGGTGTTCTTGTTCGAGTCTGGGACATTGTGGACGAAAGTGAAAGCCGCTACAGAAAACGCCCTAGGTCAGGGGGCGCTTCGGCCTATTCTGACCGATTGTGAGGTGGTTGAACAAGACAATATTCCCTTTGTCGTGCGAATTCTGTCTAATTTGGTCCGCAAAGAAAAAGCCCAGCAGAAACAAGGCGAAAAAAGTGAGAAAAAAGGGAAACCCTTTAATCCATTTCTGCCCCACGAACCCGATTTATTTGTCACCGATGTATCAGAAACCCATTTCTGTTTACTGAATAAATTTAATGTGGTGGATCACCACCTGTTAATTATTACCAAAGCCTTTGAAGAACAGGAAAATTGGCTTAATTTAGCAGATTTTCTAGCCTTGTGTCACTGTTTAGCCGAGTTTGATGGTTTAGGGTTTTATAATGGGGGAAAACTAGCCGGAGCTAGTCAACCCCACAAGCATTTACAACTGATTCCCTTTCCCATTTGTCGGTTTGGGGGGACATTTCCCACAGAAAAGGCGATCGCCTCAGCCCAATTCCGGGGAGATATTGGCACAATCCCCGCCTTCCCCTTCCAGAATGCCTGTCATCCCCTCAATCCGAGTTTATTGAACAGTCCTGAGCAAGCCGCCGCCGAGATGTTAGAGGTGTATTATCGTTTATTGCGATCGCTCCACTTCTTCCCAGACCATCCCCTCACCCCCCAACAAACCAAACCCTACAACTGTCTAATTACCCGCAATTGGATGTGGATTGTCCCCCGCACCCAAGCCGAATACCACACCATCCCCGTCAACTCCCTAGGATTTGCCGGCACCTTCTTTGTCCGCAATGGCGAGCAACTGCAACAACTCAAAACATGGCAACCCCTCACCATTTTACGCCACGTCGCCAGTGCCTTCTGAACTAACAGCCCATTCTTCCCCTGAATTGCCAATCGACCCCACCACAAGGGTTTGTTAATTATCAATTGCTCAGATAGTCGTCTCGGGAAGAGCATAGATGCTAGAATTTTCCCATGCTACTCGGATTCAAGACCCAACTCAAACTTACCCCCCAACAACGGCGACTCCTTCCCCAACACGCAGGAGTCGCTCCTCATGCTTGGAATTTAGGGCTTGCCCCTTGTCAAAATCTCCTCACCGCCTATTCCCTATTACCTATTACCTATTACCTATTACCTAACCTTGACAAGAGGAGAAAAGACTTAACTTGTCAAGATTGGGGGATGGCGTTTCTCGGAGGAAGATCATGAAAATCGCCCTTGTGCATGAATGGTTAACCCCCAAAGCCACCGGAGGTTCTGAACTGGTCGTGCAGGAAATCCTCCAACATCTTGAGGCAGACCTCTATGCACTGATTGATTTTGAATCAGTCAATCCCGATAGTTACTTATTCGGTCGCACCATTGGCACCACATTCTTACAACACCTACCCCTCGCCCGCAATGGCGTACAAAAATATTTACCACTGCTCCCCCTCGCCATTGAACAACTGGACTTGCGAGATTACGACCTGATCCTCTCCTCCTCCCATGCCGTCGCCAAAGGAATCCTCACCCGCCCCCATCAGCCCCATATTTGTTACTGTCACAGTCCCATGCGCTACGCTTGGGATCTCACCTTTGACTATCTCAAGAATAGCCCCCTCGGGCGCGGCATTCCCGGTTTTTACACCCGCTACCTCCTTCACCGTTTGCGGCAGTGGGACGTAATTTCTGCTAATCGGGTTGATTATTTCATTGCCAACTCTACATATACCGCTCAACGAATTTGGCGTTGTTATCGGCGTACCGCCGAAGTGATTTATCCCCCGGTTCATGTAGAGCGGTTTCCCTTCGAGCCAACTAAAGATAATTTTTATCTAACAGTTTCCCGTCTGGTCAGTTACAAGCAAGTATCTTTAATTGTCAAAGCGTTTAACGAACTCAAACAGCCCCTAGTCGTCATAGGGAGTGGACCCGAGTTAAAAACCATCCGTCAAGTCGCCCAGAGTCATATCGAAATCCTTGGTCCTCAACCCAATGAGGTAGTCGAGCAGTATATGGCCAAAGCCAAGGCCTTCGTCTATGCCGCCCATGAGGATTTTGGCATTGCTCCCGTGGAAGCCCAAGCCTGTGGAACCCCGGTCATTGCCTACGGTGCTGGGGGGGCCTTAGAGACGGTACGAGATGCCCAAAAATCGCCAGAAGGAGGGACCGGATTATTTTTCTCTAGTCAAAATGTGGAATCTTTAGTCAAAACAGTAGAGACTTTTGAGAAAATTCGAGGAATAATTGATCCAGAGGCTTGTCGCTTGCAAGCAAACCAGTTTGCACCGACAATCTTTAAGCAACGGTATCTCAGCTTCCTAGAACGCTGTTGTCAAGAGTGGAACATGGGTTCGGTTCACCCCCATTTTTGAGCAATGTAACAGGAATTGCCCCCGCTAGATATCAAATGACTTTATCATTGGGGCTATGTGGTGTGATGTGAAGGAGTAAGATGACTGCGGAAAGCCAACTTGTCTCCGTCAAGCTATTGAGAGGGCGGATTTCTCAAAAAAATCGCCCCCAAACTGCTCAAAGCCGAGCAGGAATCCGATGGCTTGATGTTCTAGACGGAAAATTCACGAAACGGCTCTTTGATATTGTCTTTTCGTTGACGGTTCTAATTGTGTGTTCCCCTCTGTATCTGGTTTTGGCACTGTTGATTGCGCTGAGTTCCCCTGGGCCAATCTTTTATGTGCAGAAGCGGGTCGGCAAGAACTATAAGCCCTTTGGCTGTATTAAGTTCCGGACAATGGTGAACAATGCCGATGCCTTGTTAGATGAGATGATATTGAATTCCCCCGAGCTACGCAGCGAGTTTGAAATGGATTTCAAAATTAGAAACGACCCCCGCATAACGAGGATAGGTCGTTTTCTCCGTTTAACGAGCTTGGACGAATTTCCCCAGTTTTTGAATGTCTTGATGGGGGATATGAGTGTGGTGGGGCCTCGTCCTCTGGTGCCAGGTGAATTAAAACGCTACGGTCGCAATATTGACCGGGTTTTGACCATTCGTCCGGGCATTACGGGGCTATGGCAGGTGTCTGGACGGAATGATATTCCCTATCATCGTCGCGTGCAGATTGATGTGTATTACGCGAATTCCCGCACTTGGTGGATGGATTTGTATGTAATTGTTAAGACCATTGGGGTGATTTTGTTTCCCCGCAATAATGGAGCTTATTAAGGGAGTCTGTTGTCTGGTCTTAACCGGGTGCGGAGTGGTCTTTCCGAGCTTAGGTGAGTTCAAAACGGAGTCGGGGAAGGGAAATCTAGGAGTGCTGGCCTGTTTGACGAGGTGCGATCGCCTAGTCCACAATAGAAAAGTGGGTTTAACCCTTGGAGTCCTTGAGGAAAGCCAATAAAATTGGTGGTGAACACCCATGAGCAATCATGGTGTGTCTACAATGTAGCGATTTCTCGTCCTAGGAAGATTGAAAGAATGACGCAAACCAAGCGAGCGCTGATTACGGGCATTACAGGTCAAGATGGCTCTTACCTGAGTGAGTTGTTACTGGAAAAAGGCTATCAGGTTCATGGCATTATTCGCCGCACTTCAACCTTTAACACTGACCGGATTGATCATATTTACGTTGACCCTCACAATGAACAAGCACGGTTGTTTCTGCACTATGGGGATTTAACTGACGGGACAACGCTACGGCGGATTTTAGAAGAGGTTGAACCCCACGAGGTCTATAACTTAGGCGCTCAGTCCCATGTCCGGGTCAGTTTTGATGCCCCGGAATATACCGTAGATACCGTAGGGATGGGTACTCTGCGCCTCCTCGAAGCGGTGCGCGACTATCAACAACGAACCAGTAATCAAGTCCGTTTTTATCAAGCGGGCTCCTCGGAAATGTTCGGGAAAGTGCAGGAAGTCCCTCAGAAGGAAACCACGCCCTTTTATCCCCGCAGTCCCTACTCCTGCGCTAAGGTCTTTGCCCACTGGCAAACCATTAACTACCGGGAGTCCTATGGTTTATTCGCTTGTAATGGCATTTTATTCAACCATGAATCTCCGCGCCGAGGTGAAACCTTTGTCACCCGGAAAATCACCCGGGCGCTCGGTCGCATTGTTGCTGGACAACAGAAAAAGCTCTATCTGGGGAATTTAGACTCTAAGCGCGACTGGGGCTATGCGAAAGACTATGTAGAGGCTATGTGGTTGATGCTCCAACAAGAGGAGCCGGATGATTATGTCATTGCGATGAATGAAACCCACTCCATCCGGGAGTTTCTCGATATCGCGTTTAGTTATGTCAATCTCAACTGGAATGATTTCGTCGAGTTTGACCCCCGTTATCTCCGCCCGGCCGAAGTAGATTTATTGATTGGCGATGCCACGAAAGCCCGGGAAAAACTGGGCTGGAAACCCAGCGTCACCTTTGAAGAGTTGGTGAAACTCATGGTAGATTCCGACCTAGCCGCTTTAGGGTTATCGTCCCCTAACTCCACAGGGTCTGGGGTAGAAGATAATGCCTATATCCGCCAAAATATGGGCGCAACAGTAGATTAACATCCCCTGATAGTGGAATTGAGGGAACATCCCCACTCGTTCAGAGAGTGGGGATGTTCTCATTTTTACCTGGGGCTTGCTGACCAACGCGGGGAACCCAACTCAGATTAGATCAAAAGAGACTCTTTTCCCCCAGTCAAATATTCCTACATAATGGAGAAGAATCCCCAGAACAAACTAACGGGAAAGGATAGAGTCATGCTAGATTTAAGCGGGAAACGGATTGTCGTAACAGGCGGTGCTGGTTTTTTAGGACGGCAAGTGGTGGATCAATTGTGTCGGGCTGGCGCAAACCCGGACAAGATTTTTGTACCGCGATCGCAAACCCATAACCTCTGCACCCTCGAAGCCTGCCAAACCGTCGTCGCCAACCAAGACATTATCATTCACCTCGCCGCCCATGTGGGGGGAATTGGCTTAAACCGAGAAAAGCCAGCCGAACTCTTTTACGACAACCTCATGATGGGAACCCAACTCATCCACTCCGCCTATCAAGCCGGAGTCGAAAAATTTGTCTGTCTCGGCACCATTTGCGCCTACCCCAAATTCACCCCCGTCCCCTTCAAAGAAGAAGACCTTTGGAATGGCTACCCCGAAGAAACCAACGCCCCCTACGGCATCGCCAAAAAAGCCCTACTGGTTCAACTCCAAGCCTATCGTCAACAATACGGCTTTAACGGAATTTATCTCTTGCCCGTCAACCTTTACGGTCCCGAAGATAACTTTAACCCCAACAGTTCCCACGTGATCCCCGCCCTGATCCGCAAAGTTCACGAAGCCCAACAACGGGGCGACAAAACCCTACCCGTTTGGGGGGATGGCAGCCCCACCCGGGAATTCCTCTATTCCACCGATGCCGCCCGCGCTATAGTCATGGCCACCCAAGCCTATGATGGAGACGAACCAGTTAACCTTGGAACAAATAGCGAGATTTCCATTCGGAATCTGGTGGAATTAATCTGTGAACTGATGGAATTTCAAGGGGAAATCGTTTGGGAAACCGATAAACCCAACGGTCAACCCCGACGCTGTTTAGATACCCAACGGGCGAAAGACTATTTCGGCTTCAGCGCAGAAATGACTTTCCGAGAGGGTTTGAAACATACCATTGACTGGTATCGTCAACAAAGTTTGTAATTGCGCTTCAGCGCCCTAGGTTTGTAATTGCGCTTCAGCGCCCTAGGTTTGTAGTTGCGCTTCAGCGCCCTATATTCCCTGCTAAAACCCAACCACAAACTAGGTTTGTCATAATTATCAATTATTGATTCTTCATTCCCCAATCTTGCAAATGCCACGAATCGACCGATGAAAAAAGCGAATGGGTTTCAGGTTGCGCTCATGATTTCTACCGGAATACTGCTTACTGGGCTAGTCCCTTTAGTCGCCAGTCCAGTGCAAGCGCAGCATTCCCCCCAAAGTCAACAACTCCGGGATTTACTGCGTCAAGGGCGAGACTTAGCCGAATCCGGCAACTATCAACAAGCCCTAGAAGTCTATCGCCAAGCCGTCTTTATTGACCGCAGTAACCCTAAAATTTACTCCGGGATTGGCTATCTTTACGCCGCCCTCGGACAATATGCAGAAGCGGCTCAAGCCTACCAGTACGCTTTACAATTAGAACCCAATAATGCAGCCTTTCAAGCGGCCTATGCCCATTGTTTGGCGCAAATGCAGGATCATCGCAACGCCGCCGCCGCCTATCAACGCGCCCTACAACTAGACCCCCGCAATGTGGATTATTATTTAGGCTTGGGCGTGGTCTTGATGCGCCAAGGCGCTCATCGGCAAGCCCAAGAAGTGTTAGAACGGGCGGCTGCCATTCATCCTAAAGATGGCGCAGTGTATGGTTTAATTGCCACCACTCTGTTAGAACAGAATCAAATGGGGCGGGCGGTGGAAACCCTACAACGCGCTACCCAACAGTTCCCCCGCAATGGCAAATTATGGCTTCAGTTGGGGATTTTTTTATTGGGCAATAATCAACCGGATAGGGCGCTGTCGGCTTTGGAAACAGCAGCATCCCATGAGCCGAGAAATGGGCAAATTCAATTACAAATCGGCGGAATTTTGCAACGACAAGGCCAGAGACAAGAGGCTCAAACCTACTTTTTTCGGGCAGCTTCCTTACAAGAAAACACTTTTGAGGGACAAATTGCCCTAGGGGATGCCCTGATGTCCTATGAAGCTTTTACCCCGGCGATTATTGCCTATCGGCGGGCGACGGAGTTGGGGTCTAATAATCCTGTGGCCTATTATCGGTTGGGAATGGCACTGCGAGGGCAAGGGCGCAACCGAGAGGCCATTGAGAACTGGCGCATTGCTCAGAGTTTATTTGAGCGGGCAGGCAATCGCGAAGGGGTGCGAGAAATGCAGGCTTTAATTAATGGAGATCGAGATGTTTCACCGAACTTTAGACCGTTTAATTAAGCCTGTGGGGGGCTTGAAGCCTCTGATGGCTTTTAGTAGTCTAATCTTCGTTTTAGCTAGCCCAGAGGCGATGCTAGCGGCCAATGAGAGCCATTTAAAACAGCTATTGGAGACTCGGAGTTGTCCCCGTTGTGATCTGCGGGAGGCGAATCTCGAAATGGCTCAGTTGACGGGGGCGGATTTGCGCGGGGCGGATTTGCGCGGGGCGGATTTACAGGGGGCGAATTTACAGGGGGCGAATTTGGAGGGGGCGAATTTACAAGGCGCTCAATTTGTGTTTGCTAATTTAGCCGATGCCAATTTACAACGGACAACGGTGGGGGTGAAGGATATTAAATTGGAGGCTTTTGAGTGGCCGAGTATTGGGGTGAATCTGGATTTGTTACAACGTTGGGGGCTGTTTCTGCCGGAGGAGGTGCAAATTCCTCTCGATTCGTCGGAACGTTTGGTGTTGAAGAAGGAGAAGGAAAAGGAGGAGGAGGAGGAAGAGGAGGAAGTTGTTGCGAATTTCGATTTAGCGGATTTACAGGGGGCGGATTTTTCTCAGTCTCAACTCAATCGGGTGCGCTTTAATCGGGCGAATTTGAGTAATAGTAATTTTTCGTCGTCGCTGTTGATTGAAGCGGATTTGGAACGGGCGAATTTAAGCGGGAGTCGGTTTTTTGTGGCGGATTTGCGTCGGGCGAATTTGGCGGGGGTGACGTTTAATGGGGCGAATTTGACGGGGGCGAATTTAAGTCAAAGTAATTTGGAGACGGCGACGGGGCGAGGGGCAAATTTTGATGGGGTGGATTTCACTCAGGTGAATTTGAATGATACCCGGTTTATTGATGCTAATTTTGCGGGGGCGATTTTGGGGGGGGCGCGTTTACGACGGGGGGTTTTTCGGGGGGCGAGTTTTTCTCAGGGGAAGTTGGGGGGTGCGGTGTTACAGGGGGGGATTTCACGGGGGCTGATTTTCATGGGGCGGATTTAA
>NZ_JAIHOM010000247.1 GCF_026130165.1 Spirulina subsalsa FACHB-351
AATACTGTCGGGCGGACAGGAATTTAAGCCCTCGGACAGACTACCCACTGTCTATTAGGTGAGAGCTTAGTAGATAAGGTAACTGGTTGAACAGGGAATCCCTCGCTTTTAGCGATGGGAGCGTCAACGCAGTTCAAATTCATCAAATTTAACCACTTGGGTCGTGGGTTGTCTGGTATCAAAACGATAACTACTGATGGTTCCTTTTTGGGTGTCTAAAATACTAAATACGGTAATGTCATTGCTGGCAATATAGGGTAAGGGTTGCCCCTGCTCATCCAATAGGGGATCAATTGTGGGGACAATTGGCTCTAAACCGTTGGGATTTCCAGTGGCTACATAGGTTTCTTGATATCCTTGGGGGATGGGTCTTTTTTCGTCGCGGAAATAAGCCCCGTAACTGTTGCCAATGTTGGAGGATTCGAGGAAATTAACTCCTGCTTCGTTACGAAAACGATTCCATACATGGGAGTGACCATAATAGACGAGATGCACGCCTTTTTCTGTTAATAAGGGTTCTAAATGTTGGATAATATGATCGTCTTCTAAGGGGTATTCATAGCGAACTTTTTGAACTTGTCCGGTGGGATCGGTGAGAATTGTTTGTCGCGGGTTGGTATAGGCGGGGACGATATTTCCGCCTAGGGTGTGGGGGGGATGGTGAAACATGACGATTTTATATTTAGCCCGTTTAAATTCTGAGCTTTCTAGTTCATTGACTAACCATTCATACTGAGGACTTCCGGGTTGAATGGATTCAAAAATATGCTGTCCGTAGCCCCATTTTTCAGGATTTTCTAGGTGATAGGTCGGTTCGCGGTAGCGGCTTAATGCGTTATCGTCTAGGCTGGGAACACGCCAGATATTAGTGATATAAAGCACAATTAATCGCACATCGCCAAAGGTGATGGCGTAGTATTTTTTCCCGCCTGGACTGTGATCGGGTAGACTAAAGATTTCTTCGTAGGTATCGCTATTAAAGGAGTTGGCTTTAATCCAAGCGGCTTTTAAACTGGGATCTTTGGGGATGTTTAAGTTAGCAAATTGTTGGTTATAATGGGCTGCTGCTTGTTCGCGGGGATAGGCATGATTAAACTGTTCTCCGAGGGGTTCGGTCATGGAGAAGCGCCCCATGATTTCGTGATTGCCTAGGGCGGGAAAAAGGGGGGCATTTTGAATAATTTGCCCTCCTTGGTAGAGGGTGGTTTGTTCGTTTTTTTCGAGGGTATATTGAGCGCGTCCTTGTAAGCAGGGGAAAAAGGCTCCTCCTCGTTGATCATCAAACCATTCTGAAGCTCGATCGGGGATATTGGTTAAGTCTCCGGCAAAGAATACTCCGTCAATAAAGCCTATGGTTTCGACTACTTTTTGTAGGTTGGCGGCGGTCATGGGCATGAGTTGATGATCGGAGGTGAGGAGAATTTTCAGGGGGGTGCCGGGGGGTGGGGTGGGGGTGAGGGTGAAGACGGCACTATACAAGGGGTCTTCGGGGGTTTTGAGGCTGGTGAC
>NZ_JAIHOM010000123.1 GCF_026130165.1 Spirulina subsalsa FACHB-351
AAACAAAGTCGGGATAGGGCATTGCCACGACTCTAAACGGACACGGATCGACCGTAAGACTACTTCGGTAGCAAGTTGAAATGATGTGTCAAGAATCCCCGCGCGTTCACGCCGGGGAGTATGTCAAACCCCCCGCTTTTGCCTAGATGGGGATTCTTGGTTCACCGAGCCGATTGGCCTAAAATCAAGGTGAATCTTCCCGGATTTGGGTTAATTGTTGAGAACTTTATGCAATAATACAGAGTTGAGGAAAACAGTCCCTCATTATTAAACAACTCTTTACTTGTTCTATACTCGCGCTTAACCATGTCACTAATTCACTGGGATAAATCTGTTCTAACCTTTCATTTGAAGGAAATGATCGAGGATCGTCAAACCGGAGATTCAACCGCGCTCCTCGGCTTAGGTGCGCTAGTTGCAGGAACAATTGTTTTACCTGCGGCGGCAAAATTTGGCAAACCTGTATTGAAAGGAATTATCAAAAGTGGCTTGTCTCTTTATCAAGAGGCTAAAGTCACCCCAGCCCCTAAATCAGCCCGGAGTGCTTCCCGTAGCGTCTCCTAGGTCACAAAAAACAGAAAAACAATAAATTGTCGTAGGGTGCGTCAGACCCCAGAAATATAGACCGCAACCCATATTTTTTGTGCTGACGCACCAGCTAGATTTCAAAACAAGTACAAATAGCCAAGGGGTTTATTCCTAAAAATGGTCGGGAAAAGACTGTCTATTGAGGTCATTCCTCAACACTATCATCTCCAATTTGATCATCCCAATGGCAAACTTTATCAGGGAGATGCCATCCCTTGGTTATCTTGTATGGAATCCGAATCAATTGACTTAATTTTTGCGGATCCTCCCTACAATCTAAAAAAAGCCCATTGGGATAATTTTGAAACTCAAAAACAATATATTGATTGGTCTTTAAAATGGATTGAACAGGCCGCACGAGTGCTGAAAAAACAGGGGACTATGTATGTCTGTGGCTTTTCCGAGGTACTGGCCGATCTCAAGCATCCCAGTATGAAATTCTTCCAATCATGTCGCTGGTTGATCTGGCACTACAAAAATAAAGCCAATTTAGGCCATGATTGGGGAAGATCCCATGAAAGTATCTTACATTTCCGCAAAACCCAAAAAGTCCGGTTAAATATTGATGATATTCGTATCCCTTATAGATCCCATACCTTAAAATATCCCTCTCATCCCCAAGCGGAAACCAGCCAATATAATCAAGGAAAAAAGCGTCAAGATATTTGGACTCCTCATCCTAAAGGTGCGAAACCTAAAGATGTCATTGAAATCCCAATCACTTGTAATGGGATGAATGAATCAACCCCTCATCCTACCCAAAAGCCGGAAGCTTTGTTGAGAAAATTTATTCTGGCTTCATCCCAAGCGGGAGACACTATCCTAGACCCATTTTCCGGTTCTGGGACAACGTTAGTCGCCGCAGAACAGTTAGGTCGTAAGTGGTTAGGCTGTGATCTAGATCCTCAATATAATATCTGGGCAATGGATCGACTGGATCGCGTTGAAAAGAGGAGCGTGGAAGAATGGATTCTGTACGATCAAAAAATAGCAGAACGTCGGGAGAAAGTTCGTTTTAATAATTAATCATTAATCAACGTTTTTGCCAATACAATTGGCCTTGTCGTAACTCAACAATGGGTTTTCCCGAGAGGCCTGCGAGGTGATGATCATGGGTGGTGACAATAATAGTCGCCCCGTAGGTGTTGAGGTTTTCTAGAGTTCTCAGGATTTGGGTGGCATTTTCGAGGTCTAAATTCCCCGTAGGTTCATCGGCTAAGACTAAAGGCGGCGTTCCTACAATAGCGCGGGCAATGCTCACCCGTTGCTGTTCTCCTCCCGAAAGTTGATCGGGGAATGCGTCTGCTTTGTGGGCTAAACCCACCATTTTTAGGGTGGGGAGTAAGCGCCGTTCTATTTCTTGTTGGCGGCGCCCTTGAGCTTGGAGGACAAAAGCTACGTTTTCGGCGACGGTGCGGTTAGGGATGAGTTTATAGTCTTGGAACACTACACCAATACGGCGGCGGAATTTGGCGAGATGATCCCCTTTGAGTTCATGGACTTCTGAACCGTTAACGTAAATTTGACCGGAGGAGGGGGTTTCTTCACCGTAGAGTAGTTTGAGCAGGGTAGATTTTCCTGTGCCGGAGGTTCCGGTAATAAAGATAAAATCCCCCCGTTTGAGGTTCAAGTTCGCACCAATGAGACAACGACTCCCATCGGGATAGATTTTGGAGACATCCTGTAGGCGGATGATGATTTCTTTGGGGGGGGGTGCTTGGCGAAACGGTCGGGTTGGGGCGACGTTTTCCAAGGGGATAGAGCGTGTTTGTGGGTTAATGACGATTCTTCGTCGAGACGTTTTCATGGATATCTAGTCCACTCATTATTTTACGAAGGCACGGAGAGCAAACTGGGGCAATACTAACATCCTGCGCCACCGCCAAGGTTCTTGATAGAGACGATACAACCACTCTAAATGATTTTCGCGTAACCACATCGGCGCTCTTGATTTTACACCGCCCCAGATGTCAAAACTGCCCCCGACTCCAATCCAAATGGCTTGAGGGCAAAGGTGACGATGTTGGGCAATCCAATATTCTTGTCGGGGAACGCCTAAACCGACGAAAATAACCCGGGGTTGGGTGGTTTGGAGGAAGTCTTTTAACTGTTCTTCTTCGGAGGGGGATAAGTAGCCGTGATAGGCGGTGATGTTGAGGTTGGGGGAACGGTTTTCCCAGTAGTAGGCGGCTTTTTGGGCAACGCCGGGGGCTCCGCCATAGAAGACGATGGGAAAGCTGGGTACCTGGCCGATGTGTTCTAAGAGGGAGGCGGCGAGTTCAATGCCAGGACAGCGTTGTTGTTGGTGACGACGTAACCGGAGATAGAAAATTACTCCAGCACCGTCGGGAATGACCAGTTCTGCCTGTTTAATCACTTGGGTGAGTTGGGGGGTGCGTTCGGCTAACATGGCCATTTCTGAGTTGAGGGTGACGATGTGGGTGGTTTGCCCGTTTTCAAGGCGCGATCGCAACCAACTCAGATAATCCCGACAGAGGTGAACGGGTAAGTGTAAAACAGAAACTTGTTTTAGAGATTCTGGCATCGCCAATGTTGTCAAGTGTTTTAAATAATTATTTACAATTTGCGGAAAAGATGCAATCCTGCTGACGATGGTTCAGAATTGCCAAACATCTTACCCTAAGAGGGAGAACAATTTCCCGAGAAATTGTTCAGAATAGAAGGCTATACAGTGATTTTGCCCTATTGTGCCATGAAATTCGTCTTTCACGCTGGTTTAATTGTTTGTAGTAGCTGTTTCTCCGGTGTGGTGTTGGCGGAAGTTCCTCCCCCGTTGGAAATTATCACCGAGGCAGAAATTCAGGAAGTACCACAACGCACCTTTGAATTAAGTCCGGAAGAACAAGCCCGTTATGACGTTTTACGAGAGGCCGATGCTTTATTCCGGGCAGGAAATCACGCCCGCGCTCGGGAGTTGTATCAAAGTGTAAAATCTCCTTTTACGCGGGAAAATCAGCCCCTGGTCGCCCGTGAAGAGGGGTTTATGGATCCAGGTCTTTTATCTCCGGCTGGTGGGGTGTTTTGGCGACAATATCAACAAGGGGTGAGCCAAGATTTAGATAGTAAGGTGTTGGTGCCGTTGCAATTGTTGGTGGAACGAGAACCGGGCTTTGTGTTGGGTCATTTACACTATGCTAAACGGTTGAAGGAACGAGGGCATAATCAAAGGGCCCAGGAGATTTTGCAACAAGCGTTAGCCCGGTTTCCCAATCATCTGGAATTGACGGAAATGGCGATTCAAACCTATGAAGCGGGGGAAAATTGGCTGGGGGCTTCGTTTCTGGCGCGTCAGTTTGCTTTGATGAATCCCGAACATCCCGCACAGGAGGGGTTTTTACGACGGGCGGATGAGAATTTTCGCCGCTATCAACACCAATTACAACAGCAAATTACAGGGGGTGCGATCGCCAATGTTCTTACAGGAAGTTTAAGTCTGTTAGCCACGGGCAATATTTTCGGCTCTTTGTCTACCGTAGAAACTACCGCCTTGTTATTACGGGGAGAATCGGCAGTAGGCGATCGCATGGCCCGTCAAATCCTCAGTCAAGCTCCCCTGATCACAGATCCGGAAGTAGTGGCCTATGTGCAGGACATTGGGGAAAAATTAGTGCAAGTGTCCGGTCGAAATGACTTTAACTATCAATTCCATATCCTCCAGGATGAGACAATCAACGCCTTTGCTCTCCCCGGAGGACAAATCTTCATTCATGCCGGAGCCCTTTTAGCCGCCCAGTCGGAAGCAGAACTGGCGGGACTTTTAGCCCATGAACTCTCCCATACTATCCTCTCTCACGGCTTCCAGTTAATGACTCAAGGTCAAGTCACAGCCAATCTGATGCGTCAAATCCCTTGGGTCGGGAGGACGGCGACCAATTTAATGGTATTCCGCTATAGTCGCGACATGGAACGACAGGCCGATCGCGTGGGAACTCGTCTCCTCGCCGCTAGTGGCTACGCGGCCGATGGTTTACGCAATTTGTTGTTACGGTTGGAGCAGGAAAATAAACCCAGTCCCCCCCCCTGGTTATCGACCCATCCAGAGACAAGGGAACGAGTCGCCGATTTAGAGCGGTTCATTGTGCAACACAATCTCAATCGGTACAGTTATGAGGGGGTAGAACGTCATCTGGAGATACGGAAACGGGTGTTTGATCTGTTGGAATCAAACCAGAATCCGTGAACAGTGGTAGGGTGCGTCAGAAGACATCACCGAAGTTCAATCAGAATTCCCGTCATCCTGACGCACCACTGAGACAAGCTGCTAAATCCG
Source organism: Spirulina subsalsa FACHB-351 (assembly GCF_026130165.1). Taxonomy (GTDB): domain Bacteria; phylum Cyanobacteriota; class Cyanobacteriia; order Cyanobacteriales; family Spirulinaceae; genus Spirulina_A; species Spirulina_A subsalsa_A. The sequence continues at coordinate 4,880 of NZ_JAIHOM010000123.1, forward strand.
CCTCTGGGGTGGTAATAGCTTGCAGATGATAATGATCTGACAACAACTTAAACACATTGGGCGAAATAAACGCAGGTAACGTCGGCCCTAGACGAATGTTTTTAATCCCTAAATACAACAGCGTCAATAAAACCGCTACTGCTTTTTGTTCATACCAAGATAAAATCATCGATAAGGGCAAATCATTCACCCCCACCTCAAACGCATTAGCGAGTCCTAAAGCAATTTGAATGGCAGAATAGGCATCATTGCACTGTCCCACATCCATTAACCGGGGCAATTCACCAATTTGACCTAAATTTTTGTCAAAAAAGCGGAACTTCCCACAAGCTAGGGTTAAAACAATACAATCCTCCGGCACTTTTTCCACAAATTCCGTGTAGTAACTGCGTCCCGGTTTCGCCCCGTCACAACCTCCGACTAAAAAGAAATGACGGATTTTTCCTTGTTTGACGGCTTCAATTACCGTATCGGCAACACTTAAAACCGTATTGTGAGCAAATCCGACCATCACTTGACGGGGTTCTGATTCTTCCGTAAAACCGGGGAGACTGTTAGCCTTCGCAATCACGGGACTATAGTCTACATTCCCCTGTTCATTAGCGGCTAAATAGTTAAGACCCGGATAGCCTACAGGACCAACGGTAAACAGTTTTTCCTCATAGGTTTCATGGGGTGGCATTAGACAATTAGTGGTAACAATAATTGCCCCGGGGAAACGGTGAAAATCTTTAGTTTGGTTTTGCCATGCTGTGCCGTAATGACCATAAAAATGGGGATATTTTTCTTTTAAACGGGGATAACCATGAGCAGGCAAAAGTTCGCCGTGGGTGTAAACGGTTAACCCTGTATTGGCGGTTTGTTCGAGAATGGCACAGAGTTGTTTAATATCATGACCCGAGACTAAAATAGCCTTACCTAAGCGGGGATTGAGGGGAACATGGGTAGGGATAGGATGACCATAGGTGCTAGTGTGTCCCTGATCTAAAAGTTCCATCGCCCGCAGGTTAATTTCTCCGACTTTGAGGGCTAAATCTACCCAATCTGGTAAGTCTAAATCGTCCCGATCAATGGCGGCGAGGGCTTCGTGAATAAAGGTGTAAACAACGTCATCTTCCTGTCCTAATTCATAAGCGTGGAAGGTATAAGATGCAGCCCCTTTGATGCCATATAAAACTGTCAGTTTTAAGGAAAAAACATCAATGTTATGATCAATTTGGCTTAAAAAAGGTAAGGCGGCTTCCTGACCTTGGGTGACTAAGCTTTCATCCCAATTCGGTTGATAATTGGAGAGTTCTGACCAATGGGCATTTTCTGGACTAATAGCTTGAATTTGCGCCTTGAGTTGTTCCCGTTTTTCGAGACACTGCTGAATGTAATTTGTAAAGCGTTTGCTATTAAAATTAACATTGGTCATGGTGGCAAATAGGGACTCACAGGTAAACACATCTAAATCGTGAGTATTAATGCCCAATTTTTTAGCGGTTAACACAATGGGAGCAACCCCTCGCAAACAATAGACTAAAATATCTTGAGTGGTGTTGACTTCAGGACTCTTTCCACAGGCTCCCCATTGATGACAACCATCTCCACTTGCGGTTTGTTCGCATTGTTCGCAAAACATAGTTTTTGTCCTTTTTTTGTACTTCTTACTGGGTATATATGCTTAAGATTGACCCATTTTGAACTTGAATACTTTTGATGGCGCAATCTTAAGGGCGCAATCTAAGAGAAGTTGAAGCAACATTGAGAAAAGTTGTTACTTTTTTTGGTGAGAATGTATAAACAACTACGGTTTATTATAGTGGTTTTGAGATCAGGCTGGTTCTAATATTTGCTAAATATTCTTTAAATTAGTTTAAGTTTGGTATAGTTAAGCTGTCACACTTTTCAATAATTGGTTTGATGTGGTGACAGTTCAACTTCACTGAACCTATATCGGGATTTGATGGAAATTATCCTTTCTCGAAAAACTGGGGTTTAAATTAAAAAGTCCAGAAACTCTGTTTCAAGCTTGGGGTTAGAAACTAGCCTTGAGCGCTGTCGAAGAGGGCTAACCAGAGCCGCCGATGTCCATTGACGGCGCTATAAAATAATAAATCAATCAGCAGTTTAAAACCGAGATCCTTTAATGCTTCTGGGGTCATGTCTTCGTCATTCCCCCGACGTTCTAAGTAGGTGTTACTGAAGGTGTCGATATAATCCCCGAGTAAGGCTACACGACAGGGATCTTGTTCTTGTGCGGTCATTTGTTCTAATAACATAATCCCCCGTCGGATTAATTCTTGCTCTTGGTGGGCGAGATGGCAAATGACCAAGACGAGGGCGCGAGCTTCTTCTACGTCGAGCTTTTTCCGTCCCCCGGAGCTTTTGCGTTCGGGATTAGATTGACGTAAGCGCCACAGGGCCACGCGATCGCCAATTAAACTTTCTAGCTTAAAATAGGCGACAGCTTGGAGAATTTCTTTAGAACCAATTCCGGAGAGGGATTCTAGGGCAAGCAGCAGTAAGTCTAGGTGCGTTTTGATGTTGTCCAATTGTCCGGCGCTGGGGGAGGACTGGAGGGAAAGTTCTTCCCAAGGGGAAGTCGAGGGGGACTGCTGAACAGTTGAATACATGGGTTTATTTTAGAGAACAGGCTAGAGTTCCTTGTAGAAATTCTGTCGCGTTTTCGACGGTTAACGGTTTGGCAAATAAATAACCTTGCCCTAAGTCACAATTCATGGTTTGTAATTGGGCGAGTTGAGCAGGGGTTTCTATGCCTTCTGCTACGACGGTCATGTTTAAATTACGCGCTAGGGTGAGGATATTCTGGACAATGGCTTGACTTTCTGACCCTTCATCAAGACGGTTAATAAAAGAGCGGTCAATTTTCAGGGTGGTTACGGGTAGATTATGCAGACGACTGAGGGAGGAATATCCGGTGCCGAAGTCATCGATACAGAGTTCAATGCCTAAATCCGCAATCCGCCGTAAACTGTGCATTCCTTCGGCGGTCGTTGCCCAGAAACCCGTTTCTGTAATTTCGAGTTTAATGGCTGCTCTGGTTCCTTCCTGAAGATAGTCTGACCAATTAATTTGTTCCAGGGCTTCTAAACATTGACGATGGACGTTAGAAATATTAACGTTCATGGTCAGGCTGGCTGCATTTTTAAATTGTTGCTGCCATTTTTGAAGTTGTTGACTGGCGGTTTTTAATGCCCAGATATCGAGTTTATGAATGAGTCCAATTTCTTCGGCAATGGGGACAAATTTATTGGGAAATAATAGACCTTTGCTGGGATGATGCCAGCGAATTAAGCTCTCAAAACCGACGATTTTGAGGGTTGATAAGCAAATAATAGGTTGATAGTGTAAACAAAATTGTTCTTGTTCTAAACCTGTTCTTAAATCGGTTTCAATTTGAATGCGTTCTAGGGTTTGGGTTTTGAGGTGTGGGGTGAGGAAAGTATAAGACCCTTTGCGATAGTTTTTGGCATGGTGGAGGGCAAAATCTGCATCGCGCAAGAGTTCCATGGAGTTCTCATAGAGGTCAACGTTGGGAATAATGCCCAGACTGGCATTGAGGGTAATGTGATAATGTTCGATATTAAAGGGGCGTTGAATGTCAGCTAGGAGAATTTGTGCGAGGTTTTCCAGGCTGGCTAAATTATTATGGGAGCGCAATAATATTACAAATTCATCTCCTCCTAAACGGGCAATACTTTCCGGGGGGGATAAATACCATTGAATCCGTTCGGCGAGTTGCTTAAGCAGTTGATCTCCTACAAAATGACCAAAGCGCTCATTGACATTTTTAAAACGGTCTAAATCTAACAGAAAAATGCTCCAATCTTCGCCTTTTTGCTGTAAAATTCGCTCTAAAGAACCCAGTAACCAAGAACGATTAGGTAAACCCGTTAGGAGGTCATGGGTGGCTTCATAGCGGAGTTGTTCTTCTTGGTGTTGAAGCCGTTGGAGGGCTTGGGAGAGTTCTTGGGTGCGATCGCCAATTCGTTGTTCTAATTCCTGATTCAGTCGGCGTAGCTGCTCTTCGGCGGCTTGTCTGGCTGCAATTTCGCTAATTAATTCTTGATTTTGTGCCTGTAATTGTTGTTGTAACTGACTGAGATTTAAATGCAGTTGTAAGCGACTTAAAACTTCTTCTTGTTGGAAAGGTTTACAAATAAAATCAACGGCTCCGGTAGAAAGTCCTTCTACTTTATGTTGTAAATCCGATAAAGCAGTTAAATAAATAACCGGAATGTCTTGGGTCTTTGGATTATCTTTCAGTTTGCGACATATTTCAAACCCATTCATTCCGGGCATGGCAATGTCCAGTAGAATTAAATCGGGTCTGATGCTTTTTAGTTTCTGTAAAGCCGTTTGACCATTTTGGGCGACCAATACTTTAAATCCAGCAGCTTTTAAGAAGCCCAAGAGAACCCTTAAATTAATAGGATTATCGTCCACCACAAAAATTGTAGCCTTTTCCTCAACTAAGCTATCCATAGATATTATCAGGGCAGGATCACGGTGGATTCACGCACGGGATTCACGCATTCAATTCACGCACTCAATTCACGACCTGTTCTTTGAGGAAATCTAGGTGATCTCAAAACCGGACGGCTAGACTGTATAGATCAACGAATTATCCCCTATTTTAGCAAACTTCGCTTAAGGGCAGATTAACAAAAATCCGTGAGGACTCCGTAAATACCCCAAATGGCCAGGGCGCGTAAATAATGGCTAGCGCGGAACGTCCCAACGGCGGTAATGGCTTCGGGGGTGCGGAATTGGAGTCCATTCTCATAGACCTGTTTAACCACTTGTTCGGTTAATTTCATCCCTTCTGCTTTCATCCCTGAATGAATTAAATAGGCAGCCAGACCAAAATTAATCCCGGTCCAGACTTCTAGGGGGTGGGTGTCGTTGGGATTCAGGGGGCTGCCATCGGGTCTTAGACCATTGGCTGCGCCAAATTGCCCGTTATGAAACTTTAAGAAGCAGGCATCATAGACTTTTTTTAAGGCAGACTCGGCATATTCCGGGGCGACAACATCGGGTAGACCCAGGAGTTGGGCGTAAAATTGCCCACACATTTGGTCAGCCATGACGACATCAGACCCACTTTCACTATCAAGGCGGAAATATTCTCCATTCCAGAGTTTTTCGAGATAAATGGGTCGAGATTGGTCGAGCCAAGTTTGATAGGTGCGGATTTCTTCCTCTAAACAGGTGGGATAATTGGGGGGTTCTAAGTCGGGGTTTTGGGGGGGGTTTTGGCGTAAAATTGCAGCAATGGCGATCGCCGCTTCTAAGGCCGCAATCCATAAACCCCCACAGTAGGCACTCACCCCCCGCAATTGCCAATCATCAAAGGTCTGGTCTGGCGCGCCGGAATTTTCGGGAATGCCATCCCCATCTAAATCAAACCCCTTGAGGTAGTGCAATGTAACCGGAATTGCTGCCCAACATTCCCACAAAAAGGCAATATCTGTCTCTCCCGTCAGTCGATAATCTCGATAGACTTGTAGGACAAAATCGGCGGGTAAATCTTTCCACTGATTGCAGTCTTGATAACTGGTGTAATTCGTTTTCTCCCAAGGATGCTCATTGGGTGCGCCGAGGTCGTGGGGGGTGGCTCCGGCGGCTTTGCGAATGGCGGGGGCGTTGTTATAGCCAATCACCCGAGGGGTATCGTCTCCTGTGGGAATAGCCCTCGCAAAGGCTTCTAATACGGCTTTATCCAAGCGGGGGAATAACATCAGGGTGGCAAAAGACCCATACAAACGAACATCTAGGCTTTCATACCAGCGATAGTCGATACATTCCAAGACTCCAAACTGTCCTACGGGGTCGTTTTCTGTGGCGGCGGTCCAGAGAGTACCGCCATCAACTAAGAGGTACAACTCGTTAAACAGCGCCATTTTAAACCAGTCGGGCAGGTCGGTGCGTTGGATGATGGGCTGTTGCCAGTTTTGGATTTTCTCCCGCCAGACATCCCCATGTTTTAAGGCTGTGCGGACGACAGTCCAGGCATTATTCCCGGTGCGGGCGAAAAAGTCGGTATGACGGCGATAGTAGTTCACCCCTTCGGCAAATTCAGTGACGGGAAAATCCCAGGAGAGGATAAAGGGAATTTTTCGGGTTTTGCCGGGACGGATGGTAAAGCGAATGGCAAAGGCCCCGGCAATTTGTTCCCCGGGGGAGGCGGGGGTTTCGTCTTGTTTATCGGGCAGGGAACCATCCATGGCGAAATGATCCCAGATTTCACTACCATCTCCCGAGGGGTTCCAACGGGTATGATAGAAGGCTTCTAGGGCAGGATTGATAATACTGGCGATCGCCATTTGCCCTTCCCCTTCCTGTAATTCCTCATGGGGCCGCACCCGATTAAACAAACAACCAACGCGGTAATTATCTGTAATCCACTGGTTATAATTCCCCATACTATCCCCCCATTTGGGTTGATAGTCGTAAACCGGACTGCCATCATCCCGCACGGTGACAGTGGGTTTTTTCACCGCATTGGCAAACCAGCCCACGGTATTCTGCCAAGTCCATAAAATACTGAGGGTAATGGGTTTATCGGTGGGATTATGCACCGTCCATTCAAAAATCCCCACCGGATAGCTGGATTCTTGATAACAATTGGGCCAAATGGGGGAAAACTGCTCACAAATGATCTCGCTTTTGAACACGCCCTCGTATTTGAACCAACTGCGGGGATAGAGGGCATGATAACTCCCCTTTTCGGGAGGATACCAAGTCCAACGGGAGAGACTGCCATCCTCTGGGGCTTCTGTGGAGAGTGCGTATACTTGGGCCTCTTCTCCCTCCGGTTGTTCAAAAATACTGAACTGACAAGCGGGCAAACTACGAAAGATATGTTCTCCCCCGTCAATGTGCCAGAGGTTGAAATCCCCCCGATGGGAACGACCAATACACCCAGCCCCCAATCCCCCCAAGGGCATCCCATGCCAGGGCCCATCATCAAGGTTACTGGCATAACGCACGGTGTAGGGATTTTCCCAGCCCAAACCGATGGCGCGTTGCCACGCACAGGAGGGAATTTCTGGGAGGGGGATTTTAAAGTTCATCATGATCAATAGTTTATTAAAACAATAATCAATTATTAATTATCAATTCATCGTAATTAATAATTAACAGGCAATAAAGGAGAGAGGAGAGGCAAGAGCAAGATTGAGCGAATCATTCTATGTTTGGGTGATCGGCGTGATCTTTATCACAGGTCTGGCAACTAATCTATCACTGGTTTGCCTTGAGATCATCACTTTGAGCTTTTATGGCTGTCACGAGTTTGTCTTTTTGTTGTCACTGCCCTGATTCATAAATTGACCGATAGTAAAAGAGTAGCAGCCATTGATTGGGTCTTGTGCTGGTGCTTTAAGGTCTTTGGTCTTTAATGAGGAGTTGTTGAAAACATCATGAATCGGGTGTGTTATCTAATTTTGGGAATTGTGGGGGGGTTTCTATGCTTGGATGCCATAGAAACCCCGTGTAGTAGTTTACGGAAACAGGAAAGCCGATTGGGCCAGCTTTCCTTCATGATGACTTTATCTGAGGGTGAATCAGATTTTTCGGCGATCGCTCAACCGAAACCTTGGTTTGCTCCTGATCGAGGTGGGCCGGACTATACTTTACCCACGGGGACACGCTGAGGAAGATGGGTTAGGACAAGGTTTTTCATGTGGGGAAGATAACGCTGAAATTGGCTGTAACCGTAAATCGCGCTCAGGTTAACGGAGAGGCACAAAAGCCCTAAACCGCTCAGGATAAAGGTGACGGGGGTAACAACTCCGATGCTGAACCAACTGCTGATATGGAGAAAAATCAGCACGGAAACCGTACAAGCGGCGATCGCACATCGGGTCACAATAGGTTGAGATCGTTGTGTAACAAGCAATAAGAAGGTACACCCGGTTAAGGTTAAGTCAAGGGGGATTAAAAATCCGCAAATCCCCACACAGTGGGTGCGCGAGAGGTCAGCTAAGGTAGAAATAAGTTCGATCACAAATGATTCCTAATTGTTTGAGTATTTTGTAACTATGCTAATCGGACTGTTTACAACGGGTCAGCAATGTTAAGAATGATTACAGGAACAAGTCCTAGGGGGTGGGGGTGTCGGAAATAATTAGGGCTTGCTGTGCCACTTCGTGGAGCTATGCTAACCCGAAGCGTGCCGTTAGGCCTATAACACCCCTACGCTAGACCGAACAGGGAACAGTATACAAGGGTTACAAGGAGCTTGAAGTATTATGAGAAACTTCTCTGAGAGTTAAGCAATGATTTGGAAACGCTATATGGATTTTCAAATAATTTAATAATTTCTTCAGGAAGAGGATAGTTACAATTATCAGGGACAACAAATTCCTCTTCACATAACTCAATAGTCCGATGATGTACAGCTTTTTTAGAGGATAACAAAAAATGAAATTAACAACAACACAACATAAATATATCGAAATTGATGAGAACAATGTCCCCTATATTAGTGGGACAACCATGAAAGTGATTGAACTCATTTCAGGTCATCTGGCTTTTGGCTGGAGTCCAGAAGAAATAAAGTTTCAACATCCTTACCTAACAATGAGTCAAATTTATTCCGCCCTAGCCTATTATTGGGATCACAAAAAAGAATTAGATAATGATCTTCAAAAACGCTCGAAAAAAGTTGAAAAGATCAGACAAAAAATAGGAGAAACCTCTCTATCTAGAAAACTTCGCAATCAGGGTTTAATTTGATGACGATTGCCCTTTATATGGATGAACACATTCGCCGTGCTATTACCAATGGTTTAAGGTTACGTGATGTTGATGTAATAACGGTTCAAGAAGATGGAAAACAGGGCGAACCAGATGAAAATTTATTGAATCGTTCAACCGAACTGGGTCGTGTTTTCTTCACTCAAGATGATGATTTTTTGACACTGGCTCACCATTATCAGCAAGAAAATATTAACTTTGGTGGAGTCATTTACGCACATCAACAATCTTTGACTGTAGGTGAGTGTGTGCGGGATTTAGAAATTATTTCTAAAGCTAGTGATCCAGAAGATTTATGGAATCAAGTGCAATACTTACCCCTGTAAATTATTGATATAGCGTTTCCATTTGAGTACCGATAGCAATGGTGAAACAGTTGAAAACCCCCGACATCTCAGGAAAGGTGAGGAGCGACTGAAACAGTCGCAACGCATTGTTTCCAAAAGGAAGAAGGGGGGTAAAAACCGAGCAAAAGCAAGGG
>NZ_JAIHOM010000124.1 GCF_026130165.1 Spirulina subsalsa FACHB-351
CCGCTGGACTAGCGGTGTCAGTCTGTGGAGCGACCGTAAGACCCGAACAGAGTAAATCTGTGAAGGCTGGTGCTATGAAGCAGAAACCTAAATCGTGAGGTTTAGGAATCCCCGTCCTTTAGGACGGCCGGAGGATGTCAATGAATCTTTCCGTCGCATCCAGCATGAGCCACTTCCTCAAGATATCGATTTTCACAATAGGTGGATGGATTATTCTCAATTCCAGTGGACATCATCCCACCCTAGCCTCCCTTCCGGGGGAGAGTTTGCATGGGGGGGCGAGGGAATTAACGCCAACCCAGAAAAATGAAGAGGTCAACCTTCCCTTACCCCCCGTCGAAATCAGCCAAGAATCTGCCCCCCCACCATTCCTGATCAGCCAAGCGACTTCGGAATTACGAGTAGGAGTGGGCGATCGCCTAGGCATTCAATTTTTAACCAGCCCCCAATACAACACTGAAGCCATTCTCCAGCCCATGGGCAGTATTGAACTGATCGGGGTAGGCAACCTATTTATCTTAGGCATGACCCTTGAACAAGTGGAAGGGGCGATCGCCCAAGTCTACCAATCCGCCCAACTCTTAGAGAATCCCCCGGTAAGAGTCACCCTGCTAGAACGTCCCCGGGCCACTGTTCCCTCCTTAGACCCCCTACCCACCCTGAGAGAAGAGCGCCTAGAAGATCCCTACACCCTAGGAGCAGGGGATCAGATTAGTATTGAAATCTTCCAAGTTCCCCAATACAGTGGACAGCACGAAATTCTCGTCAACGGCATGGTCAACTTACCCCAACTCGGCTCCCTTTCCCTACAAGGAATGACCCTAGAAGAAGCCAGTCAGGCGATCGCCAATGCCTACGAAAATCGGCGCATCCTCCGGCAGCCCCAAGTGACCATCCGCCTCCTCAACACCCGTTCCGTGCGCGTCAGTCTAGCCGGAGAAGTCAACCGTCCAGGCTCCTATACCATGGAACGTCAAGGCTCCTTATTCCCCACCCTCACCCAAGCCCTCAATACCGCCGGAGGAATTACCCAACTCGCCAACCTCAGCGCCGTAGAAATCCGTCGCCCCCAACGCAACGCCCCCGATAAAATCATTCGAGCCAACCTGTGGGACTTTGTACAACAGGGCAACCGTGCCAATGACCCCACCCTGCGAGATGGCGACACCATCTTTCTCCCCACCGTCACCGAAACCAACTTAGCCGAAATGTCCCGCATTCCCACCATTAGCTTTAACGCCAACGCCGAACGCCCCCTAAACATCGTGGTGATTGGGGAAGTCTTTCGCCCCGGTCCCTACACCGTCACCGGAGCGGCCCGCACCGGGGCAGCCGGACTCCCCGGGGGAGGCGGCATGGCAGGAGTTCCCCCCACCGTCACCCGAGCGATTCAAGTCGCTGGAGGAATTAAACCCCAAGCCGATATCCGCAGAATCCAGATTCGTCGCCGCACCAACTTGGAAGAAGAACGGATTGTCGAAGTCAATCTCTGGGAATTATTACGAGAAGGAGATTCCTTACAAGATGTAGTCCTACAAGAAGGCGATACCGTTTTTGTCCCCATAGCCCCAGAATTAAACCCAGAAGAAGCCATCCAAATCGCTGAAGCCAGTTTCTCCCCCGATACCATTGGCGTGCGGGTCGTGGGCGAAATTCGAGGCAATGGAGCCTTGAGAATCCCCCCCAATACCCCCTTAAATCAAGCCATTGTCGAAGCCGGAGGGTTTAATATACGAGCGCACACCCGTTCGGTGGAATTAGTCCGCTTAAATCCCAACGGAACCGTCACTCGGCGTACCATTGAGATTGATTTTGGCGCTCCCATTAACGACGACAATAACCCCGCCCTGCGCAACAACGATGTGATTTTAGTCCGTCGTTCTACCCTCGCCACCGTTTCGGATACCCTATCGGAAATTACCCGCCCCTTAGATCAGACTTTGGGGCTATTTCTCTTTCCCCTACGCATTTTCAACATTTTTAATTAACGCAGGTTGACAAGGAATGGCAATATCTTTCGATTCGCTATCACTCAGTTCTGTTAGCTGATTCGCTTACATCTCCCGCTAACCCTATCGGATCTAACGGGAATCTTTCGCTCACATTAAAAATAATTGAGTTTTGAGAGTTTAGCCTGCATACTATAGTCCCCTTGAACCCGCTGTTGTGCCGCATCTCCCAAGTCTTGACGCTGTTGGGGGTTTTGGGCGACTGTTGTAAGAGCGTGAGCGAGATCGGCGATCGCCTGCTCAGGAGAAACAGCCGGAATTTTATACCCCGTCTCCGGAGTCACCAATAAACCCGGCCCTCCTAAATCCAAGCAAATGACCGGACACCCCATTGCCATCGCCTCCAAACACACCATGCCCCCCGACTCATGCAAACTAGGGTGTAGCAAAGCCAATCCCTGCTGAAGAAGTGGGAGAATTTCTCCTCGGGGGAGTTTCCCGCAAAATTTAACCCGTTGCTCCAAACCTAAAGAGTCAGCTAATTTTTGCAGACGCCGCTTCTCAGGACCCTCACCAATCAGCCAATAGTGAATAGTCTCAGGCAGATCCGCTCTCGCAAAAGCTTGTAGCCCTAAATGAAAGCCCTTCCAGTGCAACAAACGACCAATACTGAGGATTACCTGCCCCCCACTCAATACCTCTCCCTTCTCCCAAAGGGATGGTTCATGGAGGGAGGGTGTCGATAGTAGGGGCGCAACGTTTGCGCCCGATTCGGAATAAACCGAGGCATTAGAAGATGGCATCGACCCAGCGTCAGGAGTCCCCCCTATCCCCTTACTCCCCACCGCAAACGAGGGAAATAGGTCAATCTCAGCCCCAGATAACGCCAACTGGGAGAGAACTTCCACCCTCTCCGCCCCTAAAATGCGTAAACGTTGGGCGGTTTCTTCCGTAGTGGCAAAAGCGATCTCACTGCGCTGGGCTGTTAATTTAACAAAAGGATCTAACTCCCCCAGTCCACGGGCAACATCTCGAAACAGTTCATAAAATTGACCCCGTAGACTAAACGTAGACCGAAAACCCGAAGGAATCACCTCACCCCCACCCACCGGCCCCCAAATAAACGGCACAGGTAACAATGCTAAAAAGCTCGGACTCCAATACTTCACATAGGTAACATGATGAATACAATCCCAACCCACTTCGGAGTAAAGTTGGCGCACTTTCTGATAGGCCACAATTTGCCAGTAGTAATAATGCAAATGCACCAGCTTCCTTTGCAATTGAAGCGGTTGGAGGAAGGGAGGGAGATCACAATATAACACCGTCAAACCCGGACAAGGCTGCTCCTCTAAAGCAGTCGTAATTGCCGGACGATTACTTTCCCGCGTGAGAATCCACACCTCATGCTCTTTGACCAACGCTTGAGCTAAATTCCAACCAATGGCAGGCTCTGACCCCTCCCCGGGGCGACAAGCATAGGCTGAGAGCAGAATTTTTAAGGGGTGGATAGGGGACATAGGGTTTCAGCAACACGACCTAGAAATTGGGCAGCTTGTTCTGGACTATATTGTTCCATCAGAGTTTTAGCTTGTTCTCCTAAAATAGCCGCTAAACTCGGTTGTTCCAAAAATTGAGCCATTTTCTGAGCTAAAATTTGTGGTTCTCTGGGGTCAAAAATAAAGCCATTTTTTCCCTCTTGAATTAATTCACAAGCCCCTGCCAATTGGGAACACAAAACGGGTTTTCCACAGACTAAAGCCTCTAAAACTACCATACCCCAAGTATCCTCTAACGTCGGAAAAATAAAGACATCAGCCTGATGAAAATAAGACCCCAATCCAGCATAGTCTACACGACCCCACCAACGAATCCGTTCCTTTAATCCTTGCTCCTCACTCCAGCATTCTAAATCCGCCTTTTGCCCACCATCTCCCACCACCCAAAGTTCATAATTGCCCTTTTCTTGGCTCTCTAACTGACGACAAGCTTCTAACAGGAAATTTAACCCTTTGCGCGCAATAACGCCCCCAACGAAGAGAAAAACACAAGCTGAATCATTTTTTAAAGGGGGCTTCACCCTATTAGTTAAACTCTCATCAGGGGCAGGGCTTTCAACCGCTAAAATATGAGGAAGCGGTACTTCATAAGGATGGACAAACAGTTGTTCAGGAGGACAATTTAACACCGTTTTTAAATAATCACCTCCCCGTTGACTATTACTAATACAAGCATCAGCCAAACTCACCATCATTCGACGCAGTGCCAAACGGGGAGCAGAATGACGATAATCCACCCCCGGAGAACTCCCCTCATAAGCAATTACGACTCGCCATCTCATGATGGGTTTTAGCAGTAAAACTAACAGCGTCCACATCCCAAAGGAATTGGAAAAAATGACATCAGGTTTAAATGTAAATAAGGGTTTAATAATGGTCAAGGGAAGATAAGTAAAATTATCGCCATAACTTTGTTCAGATTTAGTGAGAGAAACAATTTTTCTTTCTCCCACTACTTCCACCTGAAAGCTATTTTCTAACCCCGGTGCATAACCATGCCAACGACTTGTGAATACCTTAGTTTCAGCAAAGAGTTGACTAAGACTCTTCATGGTAGGTTGCCAATAATAAAAAGCAGAGGTTAATAACCAAGCAATCCTCAATTTTTTCATAAGATCAAAAATGGGTATCTGTAGGTTGGGTACAGTGACAGCGTAACCCAACAGGTCAAAACCAGAAAGACTGCGTAAACATTAAATTAGTTTCTCTCTATAGACCTAAATTTTGTTTATTACCAGAAATAGTCAAGGTTAATAATTACGGTCTTTCATCTGATTTTTACTAAGTTATTAAGTGAGTTGGTCTATCTATTACCGAACTCCAACTAAAGTAATCGTTCTAAAAATTAGAGACTTTTCAGCTATCCAACGACGCTGACTATAAGGTAAATACCCTAATAATTTTTCTAGTGCTTCAATGAGCAATCGAACAGGTAAAATCAGAGGAATCTGCAAGGTAAACTTCGACGAAATCTTACGCAAAAAGACCTGAGAAAAACCCGCAGCATGAAATAATTTAGTCAGTTCAGAAATCCTGTACTCTTTGAGATGAAAACCCGTAGCCACTTCATCAAAATATTTAGAAATATCATGAGGACCCGATAAAGCATGGGGGGTAATACAAACATAAAGACCACCGGATTTAAGAGCTTTATAAATATTCTCTAATTGGGCAATAGCGTCATCAGGATGTAAATGTTCCATTAACTGATGACTATAAATCAAATCAATACTTTCCTCTGGAACAGGAATAGTACAACCATCAGAAATAATGACCTCAACATTTCCCGGTAGTTGTAAATCTTGAGTCAACTCTGGAGAAACATCAACAGCGTAAACTTTCTGTACATATCTAGAAACTTCCCTCGAAAAATCACAACGCCCTGGACCCACTTCTAAAAAGACAGTCTGGGGAGTTAAGAACTCAGTAATGACTTTTAAATGCTTTTTCCAAATGGATTTACTTTCATCGGTGACTTGACGAGTTAATTGAGAGTGATGAGGCACTTTTTGATAAAGTTCATCATATAATTTGGTATATAAATGCTCTTTTTGTCGCTGTTCAACAGTAGAATTTAGTAATTTTTGAGCCAATTGTTTTTCAATTAAATAATGTTCAGTAATTTGCTCAACTGTTCGTTGTTCTTTAGAGGAAATTTTAACTTTTAAGCTCATAGAAGTCACCTCAATTGACCAAGTAATGTGGAAGCATAACAGCCCGGTCTAGGCAAGAGCGCGGATTGTCAATCTATTCTAATCAAGGTATTAGCCCAAAATCCCTAAAGTTTAGAAAAGTTGATGAAAAACAGTAGCGGCAAAACGTTCCGGGGAATGTTGACTGACTAAATCTGCCATTTTACTGGGATTTCCCCAGATTTTCCTTCCTTCTGATTGATTTTGTGAACAGGAATGAATCCTATCTCGTAGGGAGGAATCAGTTAAAAATTCAGTTAATCCTTGAGCAATTTGACTAGGTTGACTACTATCTATAGTTAAACCTAATTCATAACGTTCAACGATTTGACCCATTAAGCCATAATTAGAACTCAGAACTGGTTTTTGAGTGGCCGCAGCGAATAATAAAATCCCACTCATACCAACATGACGCTGATAGGGGGCTAAAACAACATCAGCGAGGTGGAAATATGGCGGAACGTCTGAGTGACGGATAAATTGATAGTGTCGAAGGATTTGGACGGGGTGATTTTGGCAAAGAGAGTCAATTCTAGCGTTGAGATCCTCTACTATATTAGACTCTCCAACTAAGAATAAACAGAGTTTTTGCGCTAAGTGATCTGGCAGTTGTGCGATCGCCTCTAATAAAGGATAAACCCCTTTTCTCCCATTCAACGCACCAAACAGCAAAAAAATCTGTCGTTGAGGATCTATTCCCCATTGTTGACAAAATAGCTCTCGTTGCACCGAAACAGGGGGAATCTCTTCTACTGGGTCAGGGATATGAACAATTTTATAAGAAGATGACCACAAGCGAACCGAGTCTACAACAAAAGGATCTAAACTTAAAAGTTTAGTAAATTTGGGTTGATTCAAAACTCGAAATAATAAGTACTTTTCCCAAGACATTTGCAAAGAGTCACGGCGAGTTATAAGAGAATCAGACCACTGAGAATAGTGAAAACGAGGACGAAAATAAATACCAGAAAGCGAACAAAAAGAGTATAGTCCTAATGCTAAATATAAAATATAAGTATCTAAATAAAGAATTACACAATGTTTAACTTGTAATTGTTTAGCATAGCGTTGTAAAAGTCTCCATTCTTGAAAATTTCGCCATTGACGACCCCATTTAGACTGACGAGACACTAAAGCATCTTCTTCTGAAGAGGTAATAGCTACAAACTTAATAGAATCAGCACCATGTGCTAATTGAACCACCTCGGGATGTTCTGCTAAGAAACGGGGAGACACCACAATATAAAGCAAACTCACCGGATTTTGAGCTAACCAGTAGCAGATGAGATGACGAATATAATTAGGATGATGACCCCGGATAGACAGATCAAACAACATGATACTCATAAGAAAAGGGTGGGAGTTTGGAAACTCAGTGTCTTTAGACCTGAGAGTGTCAACCAGTTACCTTATCTATTAAGCTTTCGCCTAATAGACAGTGAGTAGTCTGTCGTACCAAAGGAATTAACGAACTAATCTAAAATCTCCCTAGAAGGGGGAGGCTTTAACCCGAAATTTTCGGTAGGTTCAAAAATCTTATGCTGGTCAAGTTAGAGCTTTTTACAAACTCGCACTAGAGTTCATAGAACTCCAGTGCGAGTTCTTGACAAGATCGGTGTCGGGAGGAGGTCACAGCTTCTTTCCCGTCGGGTCACTGTCAGGGGGAATAGCAGGATTGTTGATAGGATTCAATAACCCAGAAACAGCTAAACTCCTTATGTACTGCCGTAAGACATCGGTTTGACTGCGCTCGGTGATTTCACAATACCTATCTAGGTGTTCTTTTTCAAGATCCGATATCCTCAAACTGATTTGCTTCATCAAAAAACTCCTTGTGGATACCCCCACGTCGTGTTCTTCAGGTGAGGGTCATTGAAAAAATAGCAATTGCGTTCGTCTTTGCTATAATCATGACATGAAACTAACCCACTTGTAAAAACTATCTTGAAATGTCACTCATAGAACTCCCCTTAGAACCTATCGGTTCTAAGGGTGAGACGAATTTTGACCAGTCAACAAACTGAGCAACAGAAAATCATTACACATAATGTAAATTTATGTAGAATGTGTTAAACTCCAATTATGCTGACCTTAACCTACGAATTTAAGCTTATTCCAGATCAACGCCAAATCAAGGTAATCGAAAATACCTTGGATGTTTGTCGTTCGGTCTGGAATTTTGCTTTGAGGGAGCGAAAGGACTGGTTATCCTCTCGCCAATGTAGTGTTAACGCTTGCTCACTGGAAAAGGAATATATTATTCCTGCCGATACTCCTTACCCCAACTACCACGTTCAAGCCAAACATTTAACTGAAGCTAAGAAAAACAGTGAGAGACTCAAATCAGTCAACGCCCAAGTCTTACAACAGGTCTTAAGGACTCTGGATAGAGCATTAGCTGATATGCGGTCTAAGAAACTAGGTTTCCCTCGCTTCAAAAACAAATACAGGATGCGCTCTTTCCTGTATCCTCAAATGCTGGCTAATTGTGTTCAAGGGAATCAAATCAAGCTCCCTCAGTTGGGATGGATAAAATTCAGGAAGTCGAGAGAGATTCCTGAAGGATTTGAAATTAAGCAAGCCCGAATTGTCAGGAGAGCATCAGGATACTTCGTGATGCTGTCAATGCAATTAGATGTCAATATCCCCCATGTACCATTTCATGGTCATCCCTTGGGAATTGACTTCGGGTTAAGTAAATTTCTAGCAACTTCCGATGGTGAACTTGTAGAAAGACCCCGATTTTTAAACCGACTACACCGCGAGTTGAAATTACTGCAACGTAGATTACGGAATAAAAAGAAGAGCTCTAATAACCGACACAAGTTAAACCAAAAGATTGCTCGATTACACCAACGGATTTCTGATACTCGCAAGGACTGGCATTTCAAGTTAGCCCATCACATCTGCGACCAAGCGCAATCAATATTTATTGAGGATATTGATTTTCGGTCATGGGGAAGAGGAATGTTATCTAAGGATTGCTTGGATACTGACTTTGGTCAGTTTATTTCTATCCTGAAGTGGGTAGGATGGAAGCGAGATGTGTTTGTTGCTGAAGTAGACAAGAATTACACCTCCCAGATTTGTCCGAATTGTGGCTCACTAACTGGCAGGAAGACTCTGGATGTCAGAGAACATAATTGCCCTGAGTGTGGTTACAAAACTCATCGGGATGTTGCCGCAGCACAAGTGATCAGAAATCGTGGTCTTGAAAATACGCTAGGGCATGGCGTATCAGAAAATGCCTGTGGAGATGATCTGACGGGGGCTTGGCCTAGTCAAGAATCTGTGAAGCAGGAAATCTTAAACGCGAGTTTAAGAACCGCCCGTTAGATTGCGAAGCAATTAAGGGCGGGATTGTCAAATTAAGTCAAGTCAATGCTAACTTACCAGATGGATGGTGCAGGAATAGTGTAGTCTGTCCACAGTATTTGCTTAAAGTAGAGCAATAACTGTTCAAGAGACCAAAACGGCAACTCAGCCGCAAGTTTCAAAAAGGTGCTAAACGCCAATCGAATAACTACCACAAACAAGAGAAACTACTAGGAAGGACAAACATGAAAGTATTTAGACAGAGTAAAGACTGGGAGATTAAGCAAGCTCGGTGGGTAGTTCACTTCTTAGGAAGAACAACCCATAAGAAAAACCCACACCACGCCGACGCATCGGTGAGTGTGGGAACAGTAAATCCAATTAGTTAAAAAAGGAGGAATCCTAACCAGCAAACCAGTAGAACCTAATTAGCAAGCCCCCAATAAGGCATTGTCTAAAAAGCACCAGTTAAGGCGAACTGTCAAGATCCGAGTGGAAGACGTACAACCTAGGAGAAAACCAAAGGAGTCAAACCTTGGAGTCTTAGACTAAACAATCAAGCCAACTGAAAAGTCATAGAACTAGAACCAAGACAAGCAGAAAAAACGAGGACTTTAGTCGGTGAAGGAGCTAATCAATTCACAACGCCAAACCAAGTTACCAAACGCTGTCCCGCAGCTAACACCGAGTTTTCTTAGGAGGAACACCAACCAGCCCAATTCTTGTCAGATTTGGTTTGGTATCGGTATCAGAGTCCTACCAAAATTACCAGTGCTAGTGTAACAAGGTTTAGGCACAGTTGACAAAGTTCTGTTGAATAAAATCCTCAACTGCTTGATTTATCTAGACTTCAGCCATAACTTGTGAAACGGATCTAGGTGCTGGTTAAGATTCCTGCCACTAAGGAGGAAACCATGCAAAATCATCAATACGCCAACAAACAACATCCCTGCCCCCACTGCGGTCATGATTCCGGCTGCAAGACCTTTTTTGATGGAGTCGAGCAAATCCAGAAAGTCTGGTGTTTGCGGGTTCTTTCCGACTATGAAGTAGCCTCGGGATGGAGACGAGTCGGCTGGCTACGGCAAGATATGGGCGCGGTCTTGATTCCTGTGGAAGGTCAGGACTACACTCGACAACGGACTCAGACTTTTGCGGTGCCGTCTACTTTACCTATTCTCTCGACGGAACAGCGAGATCGGGAATATCGCTACATTAGCCAGCAACTAGATTTATCTGTCCAACACCGTAAGCAACTGAGCCAACGGGGTTTGACCGAAGCTGAGATTAATGTGGCGTTCCGGGAGAATTGGATTATCAGTTGGGAATCCCGAAAACCTGTGTCTGCCCATTTAGGGTTAGCTGGGGTCAATCCTAGAACCCGTTCTTTGAGTGGTGTTAATGGCTTGGCGATCGCCGCCATGAGTCCTCAACAGGAGATCACAGCCTTCCAACTCGCCCCAGATCAACGCAAAGGCAGTAAATACATCTGGCTCTCCAGCAAATCCCAAGGCGGCAATTCTCCTCATCTCCCCAATAGCAAACTCCCCTACTTCTACTGGCAATGCCCAGAAGACCTCCAGAAGACTCAGGAAGACCCCTTACTTCCCGACCAAGAGGTACAAGTCATTTACCTCATGGAAGGGGCTTTAAAATCCCTAATTTCAGCCTTCATGATTTGGCGTACTAACCCCAAAGCCATCATCATCGGCACCGCCACCGCCGCCCGCTTTGACCGCCATAACCTGAAAGCCTATCTGGGACTCCATAACCGCCCCCTCCAATCCCCCATCCAAATTCGTCTCCTCCCCGATGCCGGCTCCATTCCCAACCGCCACATCTACAAGGCCAACTGCCAAACTTTAGAGCTAGTTATGTCATGGAATCTTGACATTAAGGTGGGAAATTGGGGTCAGTGGTTCGACAAATCCGAACCCGATTTTGATGAATTGCTCCCCAATAGTTCATCCGCTCTCAAGCCCGGGGACAGTGACTTAGAAGAACAAATTTACTGGGCTGATGCCAAAGACTACCTAAAAGGGAAGTCCAAAATGGTGACTCCTCAAGCTTGGTTAAACCGTTTAAAGAACGTACCTCTTGTGGACTGGATCAGGAGTCAACTGGGTAGGACTGGATTGGTGGAATCCAAGAAACAGCAGCCGACTCTTGAGTATCGTCCGGGCATGGTTTTTCCGCCCCCTCTACCCGGTCAACCTGCCCCCAAGATTATCTTTAAGCCCGGACAACGGCTTCAGGTTTTCCAAACCCTACAAGCCCAAGGCTGGAAGTTTATTCATGATTGTTCTGCCCCCGGTTTAGGCAAATCTCACACCTTCGGCTCATTAGAGTCCCCTCACCCCATTTTGTACATCGACACCAATCACCGAAATCCTTCCACCCTCGCCGTTGAGGAAAATTTCACCGATTTACCAACTCGCCATGATGGTTTAGCGATTATCCCTGAACACTACACCCCTTCTGGTCAACCCCAATTGCGTCGAGCTACGGGAAAAGACGGAGAAGTTCTCGGAGAGAGTAGTAATTGTTACTATGCCCCTTGGTTTAATGTTCTTCATCAAAAGGGATATAACGATTTAGGAAGAGAAATCTGTCGCAGTTGTGACTACCGTGAAAGTTGTTGGGCAGGACAAAAACAGTACAACTATCTAGGGAAGTTGCGTCAAGCCCTACAATCCAAGCGAATTCGTTGTCATCTTGACAGCTTGCCGTCTCACGAGGTTTTAGATTATTCTCAAGCTATCGGTATTGTGGAGGAAGCTGCCTTGTGTTTACAAGCAACGAAAACACAAAAGTTTAAACAAGAGGATTTTACTTATCTCTGGAATGAACTCGAAGAAAAACTTCCCCAAATTTATAGTGAACTCCAACCTTTAAAAATAGGCTTATGGCAGATTTTATTAGGTCGAGTTCGCAGTCAATCTCGCTGGGGATTTAATGACCAAGAATTGAGGGAAATTCTACCGTCTCCTCCTGAGAATATTGCGGAAATCTGTCAAGAACTCGAAACCTTTCAGTTTCCTTGGCAGAAAGCGATTCAAGAACGAAACTCCGTTGAAATCTTACCAGAGTATCCCGGGGGGACGTTACTGGCTAATGATACTTTCCGCGATGAAGCTAAGGAGAAAACTTACGAGAAGTTAAGTAAAGTCCCCCCCCATATTCTGCTAGATTTGGTTAAAGTTTGGGCTAAATTAAAACCGGGAACTTTACGGGTTAGGGGTGAGAGTTTATCCATAACAACTTTAGAAGAAAGTCATCCTCAGATTCTCAAAAAATTTAAAACCCTTGTTTTGTTAGATGCGACAGCGGAACAGGATGATTTAGCAGGCAAGTTACAAATTGAAGGGAATCAAATTATTCAAATTCAAGAAGAGTCCCCGGTGTCTGAGAACTTAACGGTGGTCAATGTGCAACTAGAGGGCATGAGGTCGAGTAAGTATTCTATCCCTTGTCAGAAATCTCAACAGACTCTCACGAAGACGATTCTCCAGCGACATGGGTATAACACTGAGGGGATTGAGTTTTCTTCACCAGAAGACAGCAAAAAGATCAGCAAACCCCTGCGAAAACTAGGGATTAATGCAGCCATCATCGGGAAAAAGAATTGTCGATATCTGCCGATTGATGGTCACTGGCATCATCACAACCGTTCTAGTAATGAATTTAAAGGGATTCCTCTACTCATTACGTTGGGAACCCCTAATCCTAATGTGGGGGCTGTCGAGGATGAGTATTTGACCCTCACAGGCTCTTTAGAGGGTTTTCAGGATTACTACCGTTCAAGGGTGCAAGCAGAAATCCGCCAATTAGTGGGACGACAACGAGCGCATCTCTACCCTGACCAATCTTTCACCATTTATATGATTGGTACAAACTTAGATTTATCGTTTCTGAGTGCTGAAGGAATTAAAGTGTTAAACTACCAGAGTTTTGAGTTAAATCCAGAGGTAGGGACTAGACGACAGTTGAAAAAATGGAAAGTTCTCCAAGCTGCTTTAATGTTGATGCGGTCAGGAGAGCAATTGACTCAGAAGAACTTGGCGCAAGTGATAAAAACACCACAGGGAGACATTTCTAAATTAGGTTGGCGGCAGTTTCAAGTCAAATTCTTAGATTTGTTCGGTAAGTATAGTAATTCCCCGAATATCTTAGAAGAACATTCAGAAGCCTTGAAGAACAAGGATTTGAGGGAATGGTTAGAACTTGAACCTCTTGATTTGGTAAGTCAATCGCTAGAGATAATTGAGAAATCTGGCTGGAAAGCTTTCAGTATGCTGATTATGACCTTTGATGTCATAACGCAATTGAAGATATTAAGTACAATTGCACCTATATTTTTGCCGATGTCGGAAATTCAGGAATGGATTCAGACAATTATGGGTCATTTAAATACGAGTTAACCTCAATTTTTGGGTCAACCATGATAACTTTTTAAGTCTTGAGAGTTGACATCCTCCCCGGCCTAAAGGCACGGGGATTCCCAGTCTGTCCACATTAAGTGGACTCCTGATGGGTAGACAGACAAGCAACCGCCCCCGATTGGGGTCTAACACTGCTTAACGCCTGTCCATTCAGGTCGGCAAGCCCTGCCGCCATAATATTTACACTGGCATTCACATCCCGGTCTTGTTCTGCACCACAGTTGAGGCACAGTACCGACCGCA
>NZ_JAIHOM010000125.1 GCF_026130165.1 Spirulina subsalsa FACHB-351
CGCAGCTTGGGGGCGGTGGGGGGGCTGCTGGGGGGCTTTCTGGGGGTTCTGTGGGGGGGGCGGTATCGAGGAGAATGGCATCGCTGGGGGCGAAGTCTTGGGAGTCTTCGAGGTATTCTAACTCGCCAAAGTCTTCGGGGAGGGGGGCTGGGTCGCTGGGGGATTCTCCTGCCCATTGTAGCAGTTGAGGGCTGGGGGTGCCGCCGTGGGTGCGATCGCCTGCGAAAACCGCTTGTTGTGCTTGGTAGAAGTCCTGATACACGATGGGAGCAATGTCTAACACCGCGTCAGGATGGTAGCTGAGGGCGTTTAGGGTGGATTGGGCGATCGCACAAAATCCCGATAATCCCAAAGATTCTCCTAGTCCTAAAAAAACCTCGGCACTTTCTTCTAGAAACACTAACAAATGTTCGGAACTTTCGGGATTCTCCAGCATTTCTTTTAACTCACTCAGGCGCTGTTCTACCCCCATTTCAAAAATAGAACGAGTCAGATCAAACCCCATTTCAGAAGAGCTAGGAAGGGGGGCAGGATTTTCAAAACAGTCCCCCAATTTTTCTTGAAAACGAGCAAATAAATCCGCCGCCCGATTCAATAAATCATCAGTCTGACCATACTCATGGGCTAACTCAGCGGAGAGGGCTAAACGCAAACATTCGTAGCCCTCAAATAACATGGATTCTAACTCGGGATCGATCACCGCTTCCGGGGATAACATTGCTCGAAAAACATCTTCTAAGTTATGAGCAATGGTTTTAATCGTATCTTGACCCACATTGGCAGAAGCACCTTTAAGCGTGTGGGTTGCCCGCATTAAGCTATAAATTTGAGCCGTATCTTTTTCTGGATTTAAGTTAAATAATTGTCCCTCGATTTCTACGAGCAAATCTTGAGCTTCTGTGATAAAATACTGATAGCTTTCTGGATTACGAAGAACCGGACTTTGATTTCTAGAAGGAGGAGGGCTAGAAGGAGGGGAAGAAAGGGGAGAATTTAAATCAGGTGAATTTAAATTGGGTTGAATCTTTTCGGGAGTCGCTTGAGGAGAGGGGACAGCCGGGGAAAAATCACCTGTTTCGTCTTCTGTTACAGCCTCAATCGTGATTTCGGTCAATTCTGATTCAGGAGGTTTCCCCCCATCCTCTGCTGGGTGAATATTCCATAAACTGTCGGCAGAAGCCCGCACTTGTTGCCCGAGACTATCTCGGGTAAAATAATCCCAATCCCGGACGGATGACCAGATACCGCCTACAACTTGACCCGCTATTTTGCCCAAATCCCATTCTTTCATAATTATTTATGAATTGATTCTCATCGTCTCCTCTCCCTGAGCTTAACTGATTCAGTCACCACAGATCCGATCAGCCTTTACAGATTGTTACCATCAACAAATGGGAGCGCAAAAGGGAAATGGGGAACAGGGAACAAATCATCTAGAAAAAGTGTATCTCATCAGACTGGGAAATACTATAGCGTTTCCATTTGAGTTTTGTAATCCATAAGGGAACAGGGAACAGTATACAAGGGTTACAATAAGCTTGAAGTATTAGGCGAAACTTCTCTGAGAGTTCATCAATAATTTGGACACGCTATCTAAACAAATTGCAGGGAAGAAAAGGGAAAAGTTTCCCCCTTTCTTCCCTGATTCAGCTAAAATTCAGTTCTGAGTTTTAACTCCAAAACTCATCTAAGTTCACTTCAGCAATCTGTTTCTGCACCTCCTGAAAATAGCTACTTTCGGTTAACATTGCCACCTCTCGTTCTCGTTTTTTGTGGTCAATTTCAATTTGTAACTCTTGCAGT
The DNA here is from genome assembly GCF_026130165.1 of Spirulina subsalsa FACHB-351. Lineage (GTDB taxonomy): Bacteria > Cyanobacteriota > Cyanobacteriia > Cyanobacteriales > Spirulinaceae > Spirulina_A > Spirulina_A subsalsa_A. The sequence continues at coordinate 1,804 of NZ_JAIHOM010000125.1, forward strand.
TGCCGCCGTAATTCCTCCTCCTGTCGCTTGCGGTCAGTAATATCTTGAACCATTCCTTCGTAATACAATACCTTGCCATCTTGATCCTTCACAACCCGAGCATCAATTTGAGTCCAGATAATACTCCCATTTTTGCAATAACACCGATATTCAAAATCTTTAATCGAGTCCTGCTTTTGCAATAAAGCGCGAAACTCTTGGCGTTTTTCTGGGTCAACATAAAGCTGTTCGCTGATGTTGGTAATACTGGTAATCATTTCCTCGGGAGATTCGTAGCCGTAAATTTTAGCTAGGGCTGGATTAGCATTGATAAAACGACCTTCGGGGGAGGACTGAAAAATCCCCTCTAAGGCGTTTTCAAAAATGCTACGGTAGTTTTCCTCGGCAATGCGTAGGGCTTCTTCGGCGCGTTTGCGGTCAGTAATATCCCGCACCATAATTAAAACCTCGTCTTCTGAGAGGACTAAAATCCGCACCTCTTCTTCCTGTGTTTCGCCATTAACGGTGATGCGATGCTCATAAACTTGCAATTCCCCAGTTGCTAAAGCCTGCTGAATATAGTGCATTCGCTTGTCGGCTAAATCTTGGGGAAGGGATTCATGGACGGTGCTTCCGGTGCTGAATTGCTTGACTCCGTGGACTCCCCGTAGGCGATCGCATCCTACAATCTCCACATAGGTCCCATCCCCTTTGGCGCGAATCATTAAATCCGGAATCGTGTTGACAATCGCCCGATTAGTGGCCTCACTTTGGCGCAGTGCATCAAAGGATTCTTTGAGTTGCCGTGCCATGGTGTTAAAAGAACTCGCCAAGCGGTCAATTTCAATGATAGAACTGGGTTTAACCTGTTGATTCAGTTTCCCTTGAGCTAATTTATCCGAGGCCTGGGAAACGCGCAAAATGGGACGACTGACCCAGCGCGAGGTGAAAACCCCCAACAGGATAGCCATTCCCAAGGCCAAGATACTTAAACCTAAGGTTTGCTGACGACTGGCGGTAATTTGCGCCATAAAGTCTGACTCGGGAATAGTCAAAACAACTAGCCAGTCTAGGTTTTCATCCTGAAAGGGGACAATCTGCACATATTGCCGTTCCCCCCTGAGATCAAACTCTAGGGACTGGATGCTTTCAATATTGCTCAGGTCAGTAAAATGCGCTTGCAAGTATTCAGCCGTGCCGCGAATGGTTTTATTTTCGCTCTCGGTGGCCAGAATGCGATCGCTCTCTTCCCCCTCTCCTGTAATTGTCGGTTCCGTCGTGGAAGTTGCCACCACTTTCCCGGAACGCTCAACAATAAAAGCCGTGCCTGTTTTGCCAATTTCTAAACCTTGCAGGAAATTGTTCAACTCTTGGGGGAGAAAAAAGTCAGTCCCACACACCCCCATGAATTCACTCTCAGCTACACCATAGACCGGAGCGCTGGCGGTAACAGTGGGTAAAAGGGTAGAAAAGGAGAGATAAATGGGACTCCACATCACCTTTCCCTCCGCCTGGGCCGCCTTATACCAAGGCCGTGAACGAGGATCATAGCGCCGATCTAAACTCCCCACTTGTTCAGCGCGATTGCCGCGACGATTAAAGGCGAAATCTTGGCGCATAAACTCCGTGTCGGCGTTGCTATAGACAAACGTCAGCTTAGACCGATCTTCTTGGGACAAACGACCGACCCCGAAAAAACTGCCTTGTTCATCTCCACAATAGACGTAACTCAAACTCGGATACAGTTGCATTTGTTGCCATAATTGATGCTCTCCTTGGGGATTACTGACAGAAATATCCCCATGAGCAAAAGCATTGGCATTCAGACGATTAATCGTGTGAGGAATCTCCGTATAAGAAGATAATTTCTCAGTAATACGGTTCGTTAACTCTGTCCGTAATTGATCTGCAACATCATTAACAGCTTGTTCACCACTCCGATAAGCGATCCATCCCACTAGGCCAACGGCTGCAATAATTTGCAATAGAAACGGGATTAGAAGGGTTGTCCGCAGGCGAAATCGACGCACTGGGGTGTTGTTTTGATGGATCATTGTTCGGTTCTCGCTAAATGGCAACAAGAGAATTGTTTCTCAATATTTCAATGGCATTTGAGGAATGTTACCAGTCGTTGATACCCTCTCCTCCAGCAATCCATTCCTCTAAATTGCGATCGCTTTTAGCTGCATTAAACAAATGCAGACCAAAATCCCGAGAGAGATCCTCACAGACCTTAATTCCTCGTACACTATTCCCCTTAACATCCAAAGGAGGGGAAAAAGTACCAATCCCCAATTTTCCTGGCACAAGGGAGACAATCCCCCCACCGACACCGCTTTTAGCAGGCATTCCCACTCGATAGGCCCACTCCCCCGATGCGTCATACATTCCACAGGTGAGCATCACACTAATCACATCCTGCACATAGCGTTCATCGAGAGCGCGTTCCCTCGTCACGGGATTCACTCCCCCATTAGCTAGGGTAGCGGCAATCATCGCTAAATCCCGCGCATTGACCAAAATCGAACATTGTTGAAAATAGAGGTCTAAAGTCTCCTCAATTTTGTCGCTAATCATGCCAAAATTGAGCATTAAATAGGCCATCGCTCGATTCCGATTTCCCGTCGCTTTTTCCGACAAAAAAACAGGGACATTGATATCATGTTCCCGGCCTGTATAGCGTCTGAACATTTCCAACAGCCGTTTTAGCCGTTCTGTGCTACCATTGCCCTTAATCAGGTCCGCCGTTGCGATCGCCCCAGCATTGACCATCGGGTTATAAGGACGGTTCGTCACCTCATCCAAAACAATCGCATTAAACGCTTCCCCCGTTGGCTCAACACTCACCTTGCTATTCACATAATCTCGCCCACAATCTTCTAACGCTAACCCAAAAACAAAAGGCTTAGAAATAGATTGAATCGTGAACAATTGATCACAATTCCCCACCTCAAAAACCTGTCCATCCCTGCTAACCACACAGACCCCAAACCAGTCCGCTTTAGCTAATGCCAATTCAGGAATATAATCAGCCACTTTCCCATCATTCAAGGATTTATATTTTTCATACAAATCATTGAGATAGCCCCGAAAGGGAGACGTTACCGCACTGATAGAACTAGCTAAGGATTGCAAATCTCCTAAATCTGACATCCTCTTTACCCCTCTATAAGCTGTTGCGCCACCTTAGCGAATTCTTGGCTCACTGGATGTTCAGGATACTTAACACAAAATACCCCCTCACTCGCCAGTTGAACGATATCTTCAGACAGGGGAAATACACCCGCCACCGTTTCAGAGTAAGTTTCCTCAACCTTTTGTTTTAAAGCCTCTAAATTCAGCTTACTATGGGCCTTATTAACAGCTAAAAGCATCTTGCGCACATTTAACTGACGCGCCACATCCACCGTCACCGCCGTTCCTTGATAATCTTGTTTATCCGGGCGTAAAATCAAAATCAAAATATGAGAAATGGCAATGGAAAGAAAGGTTTCCTTTGATAACCCGGGATGAGTATCAATGAACAAATAATCTAACTCTAGGGTTTTCACCAAACGGCGAAACCCATCATTCATCAACTTGACATCATAACCATTTTTCAAAATGCGAGCGATATCATCCGCTTTCACACTAGACGGCACCAGATACAGTTTCCCATTCCCTGTTAAGCCCACATTCGCACTCACATCATAGGCCGCATCTTCAATACCACTTTCCCCCCATAAATAATTATTGAGGGTTTTATCCATTTGTTCCGGTTCAAGACAGAACAAGTTATGAATCCCCGGAGAAGGAACATCCGTGTCCACAACACCCACCCGGTAGCCCTTCGCGGCTACAGTAGTGGAAAGATTGGCCGTAAAGTTAGATTTACCTGTTCCCCCCCGGTAGGAGTGAATAGAAATGACTTTTGGCATGGTTTTTAATTAAGTCTCAGTAGGTCTACAATTCAAGAGAGAACCGTAAGGATTCAGCCATTCTTAGATAATCTCTCTAAACCCCCTCAATATAAGGAAATTTTTGCAATTTTTCCTCAATCAAAGAAAATTGTCCTGATTTTACCGCTTGGCATTAGTCTAGCGTCTCCGATTAAAGGGGACTCAGAGGGGATTTCCGACTATGCTGAACCTTTACGGGAGAAGTATCCAGCACTAAGGATGCAAGCTTATAGTGTACGCTTCCTGCTTTAACTAGGATCTGCTGAAAAAGCCCAACGCTAGACTCAACAAGGGAATAGGGAATAGGGAATAGGGAATAGGTAATAGGGAATTTCTCCCCTGCTCCCCTGCTCCCCTGCTCCTCTGCTCCCCCTCTCCCGATTCGCGACTCCCTGAGTTATTCAGCAAGCCCTAACTACTGATGCCTCTAGGTTTCTAACCTTGCAAGGTCTTACTCAGCACCCACAGGCAAAAGCCCGGCATCCCAAGGCTTGTACAATATTAAGGGATACTGGATTTTTGTGCTACTGAATACTGCCGTATTTTTAAGGCTAGTAACTGTTAAGTTGCGATTCATCCTGTCGTCAACCTTCCATTCGGCAATTACGCGGCACTTTTCAACCATCAATTGGAAAATACTATTTTATGTTTATGGAGTAGTTAATTTTGGACACAACTTCATTTTCCCGATTCCCGATTAAACAGTTGCACCCTTGGTTAAAATTCCTCCCCCTCCTCACCCTGCTAACTAGCTGTGCCAGTTATCCCAAAGTGCTAAATTTCCCCTACGATACGGGGGGACGAGGCCTCAATAGTCCCAATTCTGAACTCACCCCCCACATTGCCTCGGAATATATTGTTTTTACCTCAGACCGCAACCGTTCCCAAGATGTGTATTTATTTGATGCTAGTAGACGGCAACTGGTGGAACTTCCGGGACTCAATGCCTTAGATGCAACGGCTTCTGACCCGGCGATTTCCGAAGATGGGCGCTATATTGTCTATGCGTCCAGTCGTTTGGGACGGTCCGATATTTATTTATACGACCGAGAAACGGGACTCAATCGCAATCTAACGGAAGGATTACAGGCCCAAGTGCGACACCCTACGATTAACGGAGATGGGTCAATTATCGCTTTTGAGGCCAATAAAGATGGACAATGGGATATTTTAGTTTATGACGCTTCAGGTCAGCCTCTGCGTTAAATTGAGCTTGTTCCTGCTCTTGCTGGGGGGGTGTGGGAGGAGTTTGTGGGTGAGTCCTCAAATTCCCACCGGGGGATTGAATAGTCAAGCGCCGGAAGAGTACCCCAGTTATAGTGGCGATGGGCGTTTTCTGGCTTTTGCGTCGGAACGTAATGGCCACCGGGATATTTTTCTGTATGATCTACAAAATCGGACTCTTGTTACCCTACCTAATTTAAACCGTCGGGACTCGTCCCAAGACCAACCCGCGTTAAGTCAGGATGGGCGTTTTTTGGCTTATATTTCCACGGAACGGGGGAGGAGTGATGTTTTTGTGTATGATCGGCAAACGGGGCGATCGCAACTGCTCACAGCCAACTCCAGAGGCAGCGTCCGTCATCCCACTATTACCGGAGATGGTCGTCAAATTGCCTTCCAAACCAGTGAACTCGGACAGTGGAATATTGCCATTGTAGAAAATAACGGCGCACCTTGAATCAATCTTTAATTCTCAAGACTTCAGTTCAAAAATTAACCGTTTCTCTCCTATTTTTTTTCTCTAATTCAGCCTAAATAAACTCAATTTTAATCCATGATGAATTCCTTTTTAATCACCACTCTTTTTCTCCTTTCTACTCCATCTCACCCGGGGCTAATGGGAGAAATCCCTGTTCAGCTTGAAGCACAAACGCCAAATTATCTCAGCCAAACATCTCAATCTATCAACTTTGAGCGACATTTTCAAGACCTTAACGTTGAAGGGTCAATTTTGATTTATGACTCCAAAAATAATCGCTATTTTCAACATAATCCCCAACGCAATGCTACTCCTTTCCCCACCGCATCCACCTTTAAAATTCTCAATTCCTTAATTGCCTTAGAAACAGGGGTCATTGCCGATGATTTAGCCCTATTAACCTGGGATGGGATTGAACGAACACTGCCCCAATGGAATCGGGATCTAAACCTGCGAGAAGCCTTTAAAATATCAGGGGTTTGGTTCTATCAAGTTTTAGCTCGACGGGTGGGTTATGAACGGATGCAAAACTGGATTAATCAAATTGAATATGGCAATCAAAATATAGGTCGTCCAGATGATATTGACCAATTTTGGTTAGAAGGACAGTTACAAGTCACTCCTCAACAACAAGTTGACTTTTTACGTCGTTTTTATAACAATCAATTGCCTTTTGCCCCTCGCTCAGTTAATCTGGTGAAAGACATTATGATTATGGAAAAAACGCCAACCTATACCCTTTCTGGAAAAACAGGTTGGTTCGGGTTTGGGAATCCTAATGTTGTCAATATTGGCTGGTATGTGGGATATCTGGAAACCTCAGATAATGTTTACTTTTTCGCCACTAATATTGAGATGAAACAAGAAAAAGATGCAGTTGCACGTCTTGAATTAACTCGTCGCTGTCTCAAGGATTTAGCCGCGTTCTAGGGATTCAGTCCCTTGAGCTAACTATCCCATCCCCGGTAATAAATTCTTCTTCAAGACCTGTATCACCCGATCCGTCACGTCAGAGTAGGTCAAATGACCTGCTAAAATGCGACTCATTAACAGAGCCGCCGTGGGACGTTTCAGTGCTACCTTATAGGCAATTTTGGGGAACTTATAGAATAACCCCGATAATTTTTGAGCTAAAGCCATATTATTCCCCCATTCTTCTTGAATAACTTGGCTATAGTTAGCCAGGGCGTTACTCTCTCCGGTGAGGGCGGCGGAAATGGCTTCGGCCGCTTTCATACCACTGTAGAGGGCGGGGCGGATACCTTCGGCAATCAGGGGATCGACTAATCCAGCGGCTTCTCCGGCCAGGAGGGCGTTTTGGCTGTGGAGGGTTTTAGATTCAGACCAGATCATTAGAGGATAATCATGGGCTTGGTGGGGGCCATCCTGCAAGCCCAACTCTTGAATATATTCGGTGATGGCAAATTGGAGGTCTTGGGGTTTATTTTTTCCGGCGATCGCACAGGCACTGACCACATAACTTTCCGCCTTGGGGAATGACCAGATGAAGCCATTTTTAATCGAACCGAAATCAAACTGAGCGATCGCCGAATCTGCCGGAGGACACCCCACTTCCACCATTGCCGCCGCCACCGTCTTCGCTTCCGGGAAGCCCAACAGCTTGGCACAAACCCCTTTTACCCCATCAGCGCCAATCAAATAAGTTCCTTCCACTGTCCCCTGATTCGTCGTCACTTGCCAACGAGAACCATCAAAACTCAGCCCTGTGACTGTTGTTCCATCTTGAATTTTCGCCCCTTCCGTTTCCGCCTGTTGGAGCAAAAAATGGTCAAAGGCATCTCGTTTGACCATCCACATCGGTTCCGTTTTCAACTGAGAAGACACCGGATCATCAAACTGCCAAGTGTAGCGAACCTGAGTCACCTGAGCCGTAATCACCGGAGCAAAATCAAAATCAAACCACTGGGCAACGGCTGGAGACACCCCGCCCCCACATGGCTTAAACCGGGGTAAGGTTGCCTTTTCTAACAACAAGACGGAGTGACCCCGTTTCGCCAAATGATAAGCCGCCGCGCCCCCGGCCGGACCTCCACCAACAATAATACAGTCAACCATGTTTATCCTTTGTTCAGGGTCTAGTTACATTGATTTAGCCGTCTGAAGGGGGACAGATTTACCCCATGACCAACAAGTTAAGTCCTTTGCCCTTTGGTTAGGGTTCATATCCAACAAAAGGCAAACAGGATTAACTTTTGCCCATCCCCGCTCTTGCCTAGACGGGGCTTTCCTGCTCCCGCATTCAGGGGTAACAATTGGGTCGATTCTAGCTAAATCGTCATAATATCCTTCTCTTTGACCTTTAACAAATCATCCACCTTAGCGGTGTACTTATCCGTTAGCTTTTGAATCTCCTCCTGTAAGTCCCGAGATTCATCTTCCGATAAATCATGGCTTTTTTCTTGTTTGCGCACCGAGTCGATCCCATCCCGGCGAATATTCCGGATAGCCACCTTGCCCTCTTCGGCCAATTTACCCGCTTGTTTCACTAATTCCTGACGGCGCTCACTGGTCAGGGGAGGAATATTTAAGCGAATCACCTGGCCATCATTGTTGGGAGTTAAGCCCAAATCTGACATATTAATCGCCTTTTCAATCGCGGCCATGCTGCCCTTATCGTAGGGCTGAATCAAGATAGTTGTGGCTTCTGGGGTGCTAATATTCGCGAGGGCTTTCAGGGGAGTTTCTGCCCCGTAATACTCCACCGTAATCCGGTCGAGTAAACTCGCATTAGCCCGTCCCGTGCGAATGGTATTAAACGCTCGTTGAGTAGCCTCAATCGTTTTAACCATTAAATTTTCGACTTCAGTTAATTTCACAGAAACCTCCTACTATAGTCCCAATGTTTTCACCTTTGACGGACCGAACAATATTGCCGGGAACCGATAGATTGAAAACCACAATGGGGATATTGTTTTCTTTACAGAGGGCGATCGCCGTGCCATCCATTACCCTTAAATCATTACTGAGAACATGACTATAGGTGAGGCTGGTATAGCGTTTGGCTTCGGGATTGACATGGGGATCCGAATCATAGACTCCATCCACCTTGGTGGCTTTAAAAATTACCTCCGCGTCAATTTCGGCGGCTCGTAAGGCTGCCGTGGTATCAGTGGTAAAAAAGGGATTCCCGGATCCCGCGCCAAAAATCACTACTCGCCCATATTCGAGATGGCGAATGGCACGCCGTCGGATATAGGGTTCTGCCACTTCCTGCATCGCGATCGCCGTTTGTACCCGAGTCGCAATACCAATCTGTTCTAGGGCATCCTGTAACGTGATAGCATTCATCACCGTTGCAATCATGCCTACATAATCGGCTGTTGCCCGATCCATCCCGGCGGATGCGGCTTTCACCCCTCGGAAGATGTTCCCACCTCCCACTACAATGGCGACTTGTACGCCAATTTTGACCACTTCTGAGATTTCTTGAGCGATATCTGCAACCACCTTTGGATCGATCCCGTACCCCAGATCCCCCATTAAGGCTTCACCACTCAATTTAAGTAAAACCCGCCGATAAGTCATCGGTTCTCTGCAACTCGCTATATATACTTGCCTCAATTACGATAGCAGGTTTTTGTCCCCTGTTCGGTATCTTCCGGGGGGAGTTCACCTCTTAGACTTCTCGCCATTTCAGGGAGCAGCCCATCGCTTCGGTGAATTCCGGCGCGATCGCCTCTCCCCGCAACAAATGTTGAATATTCTCTCGTAAATAAGCCTCCGTCACCTTTTCGGCAGATTCTGCATAGTTATCAATCGCCCCTTGATAACGAATTCTGCCCGCCGCATCCACCAGAAACACCTCCGGAGTTTTCGTCGCCCCGAAGGCCAGGGCCACATCCTGACTAGGATCTCGTAAATAGGGAAAATTTAGCCCCTGTTGGGCGGCAAACTGTTTCATGTGTTCAAAGCTATCTTCTGGCACTTGGGCGGCATCATTGGCATTAATCCCCATCAAGGTAAATCCTTGCTGCCCAAACTCCGCCTGAATTTGTTTTAACCGTTCGAGATACAAGCGCACAAAGGGGCAATGATTACACATAAACACCACCCCCACCCCTTTCAACTGCTCGCGATAACGAGTCAGGTGATACACTTCCCCATCAATGCCCGGCAGTTCAAAATCTGGGGCATATTGACCAATCATTCCCATTGGTGTTTCTGTGACCATGCTGGATTCACCTCAATAGCATTTTATATCCACGTTAAAGACCCGCGAATTCTCCCCATGATAGGGATTAACCCACCGTTTCCCCTGACTCACGCTTCTGATTTAACTCATCTTGTAGCATATCCTCGTAGATGGCGGGTAAATGACGACTCATGGAATTCGTTTCAATGCCATAGCCTAAACTCGTCCAAGTCCCTGATAAAAGGCGCAAAACCTGCTCAATTTTGCCCTCTCGTAGCAGTTTAGCAATATCTGTCCCTCCCCAAGCATGAGGATCACTTAACCACTGGTAAACCACTGCATCTTGATATTGGGGTTCAAAACTGTAGTTTTTCCAAACTAAAAAGCCCGACGGTTCGGGATGATATCGTTCTGCTTTTTCGTACCAAGTGATATTAATAAACTGGTAACGCCCTGCGGCTGTGGTACAGTTGCCCACATTGGGACCGACCACAATCGGAACACAGCGCTCAGGATGACGGCTCAGGTCTTGAATATGCTCTCCCCCATACAATACGGTATAGGGATGAGTGACATTGGCTTCACTGGCTGTAATCGTGCGCATTAATGCCCGAATATAGGGATCTCCCCCTTCCATCACAAGAGGTTGAGTTCCCCGTCTGTTACTCGGAGCAACAGAATGGGGTGTAGGTTCAGGTTGGAGAATAAACACAGCAAACAATAATCCGGCAAGTCCCAGAAAGTTTCCCACCAGGATTAAAGGGTTGGTTATATATTTGGGCATAGGATGGACTGAATTCATGAAAACTCAATTCCTCAAACAACACGGCTAAACAATTGCTCCCAATTTTGGGCTGGTGCGTCAGCTTGAGTAATGATTTCTACAATCTTCTGACGCGCTTTTTCTGAAAAAAGAGCTTCTACGGCTACCTCAGCGACTTTTCGCCGGGGAATCCGCCCCTCAAACAGGGTGTCGGCGGTTTCCATGATTAGACTTTCGGAGGTGTCATAATCCAACAGTCCTCCCGGTCGCACTATAGTATAAGGGATCTGACTTTGTTGTAAGGCTTCCTCGGCCAATTTTTTCCAGTACAACACTAACCAGAATAGGTTTAGGGGGTGAAAAAATTGGGAGACACAGAGGGAAGATACCAGCACAAAGTGATCTAGTTTTTGGCGTTCGGCAACGGTGATCAGGTTTTTTGTGCCTTCGTAGTCCACCCGATAGGGTTGGGTAAAGTCTAGGGAGGGGGTGGCTCCCGTGGCACAGAGGAGAACATTACAGGAGGCGATCGCCTTTTCCCAAGTTTCAGGCCGCAACACATCCCCCACCACCAATTCCACCGAACTAGGGAGCAACTGTTTCCCTTTCTCTAAACTCCGCACCAAGGCCACCACGGGAATTTCTTTTTCCGTTAAAACTTCTACAATCTGTTTTCCCGTTCGTCCGGTTGCTCCGGCCACAAAAGCTTTTATCGTCATATATTACTTAGCAATTTTTGATTCTGTTAACAATTTACCAAGATCCGTCTCAATGTTGCGCCTATACTGCTTTGGCGGTGTAGGTAATAGGCTTGCTGTACGCGAAGCGTGCCGTTAGTCATATAACTCTACTCGTGGGGCTAGAGAATAGGGAATAGGTAATAGGTGATAGGTAATAGGTAATTGTTCCCCCTCTCCCCTGCTCCCCTGCTCCCCCTCTCCCCGACTCCCGACTCTCCGAGTTATTCAGCCAGCCCTAATATAGTCTCGGGTTAGCACTGACACCCCCACCTCGCCCAAGAGGTGGGGTGAGCTTCATGGGTTGAGCTAAAATCACCAAAAGAATGGGTCTGAAGCCCCGTCGTTCACGACGGCTTTCACCTTGGTGAGCTATAATCGTCTCATGAACCAAGTCCTAACCATAGTTTGTAAGCTCAACCCAACACCAGAGCAAGCTCAAAAGCTTGATAAAACCCTGGTGGCTTTCGGGTCTGCCTGCAACTATGCCAACGAGGTTGTTAATCCCAAGATTAAAAACAAGAATCGGATCCAGGCGGAAGTCTATAAAACGATTCGGGAAGAATTTAATCTGACAGCAAACCTAGCGGTTAGAGTTTGTGCCAGGGTAGCGGCGA
>NZ_JAIHOM010000126.1 GCF_026130165.1 Spirulina subsalsa FACHB-351
AGGGGGGAGGGGGGTGGGAGAGGGGGTAGACTCGCTGAAATCCCCTTGGTTATTTATTCCCCATCTTTATCCCCCATCGGATTATTTACTTTTCAATACGAGGAGGTTCACGGAAGGCGATCGCAAAAAATAGAACGGCGATCCCACAAGCCAAAACCAAAATGTAAGCAACACTTTCCATGATTTTATGTCCAAAGGCTTAATGTGCAAATCTTCTGAGAGTTTGCCCAGTTGGGTCAAACCGCGATTCACTCCCTAACCCATCCGCCCCACCAGACCAACAGAGCGAGGGTAAGGGAGTTAATCATCAGTGTAACAACAAACCGATAGCTTTCACAGTTCGGGGGATTTTCTAGGGTAATTTTCCGGTTGGGTAGACAATCCCCCCGAAAGTTCAACAGTCACTCAGGACAGACCGTTTAAACGGTGCCTTCTTTCTTCACCCGAGTGGTGGTATCACCCAATTTCTGGAATATACCCCATTCTACTTGTTCCTCAATGTCAGCATCGATCCCGGCGAATACATCCCGGTAGAGGGTGCGGGAACCGTGCCAAATATGGCCAAAGAAGAACAACAGCGCGAAGACAGCATGACCAAAAGTAAACCACCCACGAGTAGAGGTGCGGAACACCCCGTCAGACCCGAGGGTTTCCCGGTCAAAGTCGAAGGGTTCACCCAATTGGGCTTTCCGAGCCAATTTCTTGACATCTTGAGGATCAGTTAAGGTCGTGCCATTCAAAGCTCCGCCATACATCGTAACGGTGACACCCGCTTGTTCAACACTGTAACGAGACTCAGCGCGACGGAAGGGAATGTCAGCGCGCACCACACCATCAGAATCGGTGAGAACGATGGGGAAGGTTTCAAAGAAGTTGGGCATCCGACGCACTTCTAAAACGCGACCTTCGCTATCTTTAAACACGGGATGACCCAGCCAACCTTTGGCAATCCCATCCCCACTGACCATTGAACCCACCCGGAACAAACCCCCTTTGGCAGGGCTATTACCAATGTAGTCGTAGAACGCTAATTTTTCGGGAATTTCTGCCCAAGCTTCCTCGGGCGTTGCGCCATCAGCAATACTGGTCTCGACTCGACGGCTAATTTCTTGTTGGAAATAGCCTTGATCCCACTGATAACGGGTGGGCCCAAACAGTTCGATGGGGGTAGTAGCACTGCCGTACCACATAGTTCCGGCTACCACGAAGGCGGCAAAGAACACGGCGGCAATACTGCTCGATAACACGGTTTCAATATTCCCCATTCGCAAAGCCCGGTACAAGCGCTCGGGGGGGCGAACAGTCAAGTGGAATAGACCCGCAATAATCCCCACAATCCCGGCCGCGATGTGGTGAGCCACGACTCCCCCGGGGTTAAAGGGGTTAAAGCCAGCTGGCCCCCACTCTGGGGCGACGGGTTGAACATGACCGGTGAGGCCGTAGGGGTCGGAAATCCACATCCCGGGTCCAAAGAGTCCGGTCAAGTGGAAAGCTCCGAAACCGAAGCAGAGTAAACCAGATAAGAACAGGTGAATGCCAAACATTTTGGGGAGATCCAAGGCGGGATCTCCGGTGCGGGGATCTCTGAAGAGTTCGAGATCCCAATAGACCCAGTGCCAACAAGCGGCTAAGAATAACAGACCGGAGAGTACGATGTGAGCGATCGCCACTCCTTCAAAAGACCAAAAACCGGGATCCGTGTAAGCCTCACCTGTGACATTCCACCCCCCCCAAGAGGAGGTGACACCCAACCGAGACATAAAGGGAAGTACAAACATCCCTTGTCGCCACATAGGGTTTAACTCGGGATCGCCGGGATCGAATACGGCCAGTTCATATAGTGCCATAGAACCCGCCCAACCTGCCACCAGAGCAGTGTGCATCAGGTGAACGGAAATCAGACGGCCTGGATCATTCAGGACGACTGTATGGACTCTGTACCAAGGTAGTCCCATTGACTACGCTCCTCCTGTTGAAAATATTGTGTTTTTTATCATGAATGAGAAAATACTGCATCTCGGCTCTTTCGTCTGGTTCAGGAACTAGAGATTCTGTCGCTCTCGTCCCATTCAGTGAAGAAGACTCAAGAGCTAAGGATTCAGGATTTTCTGAGAAAACTCAAGAATCGTTTAAAGAAGTGTAAACGATTCTGAGAACGGAATGCAAGTCAATTGATCGGACTCTGGGAATGGTCTGAATTTAATGGATTAAATAGGTCTTCTGCTTTGGTCAAACGCTCTAGGGCTTGATCCGCACTCATCAAGCGTCTGAGGACGACTTGACCAATGCTAGACCCTACCCCAAGGGGACTAGAGGGCTTAACCTCCACCATTAAAACCGCCTCTTCGGCTTGGTAGAGCCATAATTTCTCCCCATGTTCAATCATGCCCAAGTTCAGGCGCTGAATTTGGGGTCTTCGTCGCCAGGCACTCTCATCCCACAATCCCCCAAACTCCCACACACGGCCCACTAACCAACCATCGGATAAAAAAAAGTACTTCACAGTTCTTTACGTTTTGCGAATTATTACTATTTTGTGCTAGAGGAAAAAGTGAGAGAAACCCGCAGTTTCTATAATTTCTGCAAATTCTCTAGCGATTCCCCAAGAACCTCTAATACAATGTCTGGAACAGTGCTGAATCACTCAAATTTTCTCCCAGTCTAGAAAAAATTGGCATTCACGCAAGTACAAGGTAGAGATAGATGGGGCCACTGGATAAACAACCGGATTTCAACCACGGCGATCCGAACATCGCAGAAGACCATTTACGGCAACTCACGGCAGAATTGGAACATCTTAAGCAGAATATACTGCTTCAGTTGTCCCAAGAAATTGACCAACTCCAAAACCGTAAAACCCGCCTCTTAGCCGAAACCGAGCAACTAGAATTGCAACGGCAAGAGCAACTGAGTCAACAACAAGACCTAGCCAAACAACTGGCTCCGGCTTTAGCGGAACAGATTTTACAAAACCTCCAAAGCCGTTTAGACTACAACCCTTTAGACAGCGAGGTTCAATGGTCTAACGGCAATTTAGGTCAATATAATCAACAAAGTTATCGCTTAATTGCCTCTTTAGATGAAACCTTAAGAGCAACTTTTCGCACTCTGCAACAAGACCTTAGTAGTTATCAGAGTTCCTTGTCTCAGCAGTTGGGACAGATGTATAGCTTAGAGCAACAAGGGGAAATTATTCTAGATGCCCTAGTCAATCGTTTGCGGGAACAACTGCAAACCCAAGACCCGGTAATCCCTCCCTCGGCTCCGATACCACCCAGATTTGAGACAGCATGGGGTCAGGAGCGAGTCCAAGATCGGGCGGTTGCGGTGGAGTTGCCAACCTTGCCCCCAGAACCCACTTCCCCGGCTGCTGAAACGCCCCCAGTGCTTCCCAGAACTCCCGTTGCGCCCCCTCCTGCCAAGAAAAAGGTTTCTGTATCTCAGTTGCAGTTAGGGTTTATTTTGGTCTTGCTGTCTTCCTTGGCCTTGTCTTTGCAGAATGTGGTCATTCGGATTATTCTCTCGCCTTCGACCATTTTCGGCTGGCGGGAAATTGGCGGGTTTATTACGCCCGGTTTTGGCAATTCCTTGTTGATTCTCTTTTTGCGCATGGTGGTTGTGGTGCCATGTATGGCAATTTTGGCGCAAGTTCTCTATCCCAGTAGTTGGTCGGATATCCGTCGTTATTTGCAGTCGAAGGACTGGGCGGGTTTTAGTCAAATGATTGCTTGTGGGTTCTTCCTCTTTGCCTCTTCGGCGTTTATTTACATGGCACTGGGGGATTTATCGCCGGGGGTAGCTCTGACGTTGTTCTTTATCTTCCCGGTGGTGACAGTTATCCTGAGTTGGCTGTTTTTCGGAGAAAAACCCTCTTTAGTGCGCAGTGCTGCCTCTTTGACGGTGTTTGCCGGGGTCGTGATTCTTCAGTTGCCGTCGGGGGGGGGAGCGGTGCGACTCTCAACGTTTGGGATTGTGATGGCCATTCTCTCTGGGGTGACGTTTGCCCTCCATGTGTTATTAATTCAGGCTTGTATGAAGAAGATTCACCCGATTCCTTTTAGTGTGGTGAATTTCTTTGTGATTTTTGTCTTTACGTTGGTTAGTTTGCCCCTGTTGCTCTATTTACCTTTACCAGATGTGGTGAAGATTGATATTGACCCAGCCATGTGGGTGAATTTACTAATTAGCGGTCTAGTGTTGGGTGGCTTAACCTTGTTGAGCTACTTGGCCAATAATATCGGGATTAGCTACATTGGGGCAGCACGGGCTTCGATTTTTGGGGCAACCGGGCCGGCGTTTACGTCTTTAATGGCGGCGGCGATTATTGGGGCTACCTTGACCTTTAATCAGTGGATTGGGATGGGGGTCGTGACGGCTGGAGTGTTGGCTCAGAATTTGGAGCGCTTTTTCAAGAAACCTCCGGCTCCGAAGGTGGAAGATAAGCAAGGGAGTTAGGAATTGTGGATGATGTGAATTTTATGGAGTCCCTACGCTGGACTCCGGAGGCGAAGGTCAAGTTAAAAAATATTCCCTTTTTTGTCCGCTCTCAAGCTCGTCAGCGCATTGAACAGTTGGCCCGAGAGGGGGAGTTGTCTGAGGTGACGGCGGAGTTGGTTGAGCAAGCTAGGCTGGAGTTTGGTCAGTGAACAGTTTGTTATAGCATAAAGGCGGCTCAAGTCGCCGTTGCTTTTCATCCCCTGATTCAAACCCAGGGTCTTTCAAGCTATGGGGCTTTCTCGTAAATTAATGTAATGTGGCACAAAATTTGGCAATGGATTAAAAAGGCCTGGCAGCGTCTTTTCGGTCGGTCAACCTCTACGGGTGTTTCTACCTCCTTGGTTACGCCGGAAAGCGAACCTGCGCCCTCCTCCCCCCTCAGTGATAGTGATCTTGAGTTTCTCTTTACCCAGTTATTGGAAGGGGTGTCTCACGGTTGGCAATCTCACCGGGTCCAGAAGTTTTTTGAGCAAAGTCAAGAACGGGTGAATTATGTGCAGTGGGTGAACTGGCTGCAAGGGTTTGGGGGGAAGGTGTTAGCCTCTGGGGCTCCTAACTTGGAACTGGCAAGACGTTTAGAGTTACTGGCTGTGCAAACCCAGTATTTAGAAAAGGGTTGGGCAGAAGTGGGGGCGGTGGCTTATGCGATCGCCTCTCAACTCTTCCAACGAGAAAGTCAGGGGGTAGTCTGGGAATACGATGGACCCGATGTAGGTGTTTCTGAGCCGGGTCTGTCCTCTCTTCCCTTCACACCAGATGTCGGGGAAGGGCAAGAAGTGCTAACCCTTGAGCAATTGGTAGAACGCATGACAGAACAACCGGAATTGAGAAATGCCATTGCTCAACAGGCTGGCATTGAGAGCGACGATCCCCAAGCGATTGTTCAGGCCTTAGTGCAAACCCTCTTAGCCCAACAACAACAGATTACCCCTCCTGAAGATAGCCAAGGCAACGAGTAAGATAGAAGGCATCCCCTCATCAAGAACATCATGGAATGGATTGTTATATTGCTCACAGGTTTACTCTCCGGTGCAACCCCCACTGGATTCATTGTTGAGAGTGTTGTTGAAAGTAATTTACGCTCAAGGCTGGCTGGTGTTGATACCCTCGCCGTGCGCATTGATAACACCCCCAGTCATCAACTTCTACGGGGCAAAGTGGATCGAGTCCGTCTGGCCAGCCGAGGCGTTTACCTCACCCCAGACTTGCGACTTGATACCCTAGAACTCGAAACGGATCCCCTCAATGTTGATCTCCAACAACTACGCCAAGGGGGGAGTAATTGGCGGGATGCCTTGCGTCAACCTTTACAAGGGGCTGTACGTCTGGTTTTAACTGAAGCCGACCTCAAACAGGCTTTACAATCTCCGGCATTGCGCGATCGCCTACAAAGCATCGTCACCAACTTAGCCCGTAACCTTCCTAGCACCACCCCCCAACAATACCAACTCTCCGACCTCAACCTAGAATTCCTAGGCGATAATCGCCTTCGTCTCCAACTCCAAGCCCGCTCCTTTGACACCACCGGGGAAGACAGCGCCGAATTAACCCTAGACATCACAGGTCAACTCATAGTAGAAGAAGGCCGACGCATTCAATTCAGCGAAGCCACCATCTTACTCAACGACAATCCCCTCCCCCCCATGTTCGCCAATATCGCCCTCTCCACCCTCAACAGTCGCTTAGACCTTGACAGTTTAACCCAACAAGGTATTACCGCCCGTCTTCTACAATTAGACATCGACGACGAGCGGTTATCAATAGCAGCCTTCGTGCGAGTAGAATAAAGGGTTTAGAAAAATTTTAACCTATGATTAATCTTTCTCAACCCAACATCGTCGCCCTTTTTGCCGGATGTGGAGGATTGGATCTTGGATTTCGGCAAGCTGGATTTAATATCATTTGGGCTAACGAATATGATAAAGAAATCTGGTCAACCTACGAAAAAAATCACCCCCAAACTTTCTTAGATCGTCGGGATATTAGAAAAATTCCCTCAGCAGAAATCCCTAACTGTACAGGAATTATCGGAGGGCCACCTTGTCAGAGTTGGAGTGAGGGGGGATGTCAACGGGGCATTGAAGATGAACGGGGTCGATTATTCTTAGAATATATTCGGATATTACAAGACAAACAACCTCAGTTTTTCTTGGCTGAAAATGTTTCGGGTATCCTGCACAAAAAACATGAAGCCGCGTTAAAAAATATTCTGGCAGCCTTTGAAGAAGCGGGTTATATTGTTTCCTTAAAACTACTCAATGGTAAAGATTATCAAGTTCCCCAAGACCGAAAGCGGGTCATTTTGGTGGGATATCATGTCAGCTTAAACAAAAAATTTACCTTTCCTGAGCCTAATCCTAATCATTTAACCCTCAAAGATACTATCTGGGATTTAAAAGAGTCAGCCCTTCCTGCCCAAGAAAAAAATAAAACCAATGGAAGTCAATGTATTGTTCCCAATCATGAATATATGACCGGAGGATTCTCCACAATTTACCTATCCCGTAATCGAGTAAGATGTTGGGATGAGCCGTCTTTCACCATTCAAGCGGGAGGTCGTCATGCTTCTATTCATCCCCAGGCTAATAAAATGATTCATGTGGAGAAAGATCACTTTATCTTTGACCCTAACTCACCCTATCCTTATCGGAGGTTATCCATTCGAGAATGTGCCAGAATCCAGACATTTCCTGACTCCTTTATTTTTGACTATCAAAACTTAGCTTCTGCTTATAAGATGATTGGGAATGCTGTACCTGTTAATTTAGCCTATGCTCTAGCTAGAGTTATTTTTGATGATTTAAGAGGCGTTGCAAGCTTTACAGAAAAAGAAAAAACAGGGTATTCACGGGGTTTCTGCCCTCAAAATCTAGGAAGAATCAAGGGTTGATCTGGGTTGGATGGAAGGGGGATATACAGAACAAACTACTCGCCAACGACGCGGCCGTTGTAAAGACTCATAGCTTTTTCTAACCCTTGTTTTAAACTCAATTCCACGGCGCTCACGACCCAATCTAATACTTCAGCCATGACCTTTTTCTCCGAGGGGGCAAATTTGCCTAAAACATGAGAAACGGTTTCCTTGTCTTCCCCAGATTTACCGATGCCAATCCGCAAGCGGGGAAAGTCTTGGCTGCCGAGGTGAGCAATGGTGGATTTTATGCCATTATGCCCCCCCGCAGACCCGGATAGGCGAATCCGTAAGCGTCCAACGGGTAAGTCCATGTCGTCATAAATCACCAGAATGGATTCTGGGGGGATTTTATACCAATCGACGACGGCACGAATGGACTCGCCGGAAAGGTTCATGTAGGTTTGGGGTTTGAGTAAATAAATTTTCTCTCCGGTGATGCTCCGTCCCTCGCTAAAAAAACCTTTAAAGCGCTTATTATTCTGCCAAGAGAGTTGCCAAGTTTGAGCGAGGCAATCTAAGGCTTCAAAGCCGATGTTATGGCGGGTTTTATCGTATCTGGCTCCAGGATTTCCTAACCCGACAATGAGTTGAGGGATGATGAGGGAGGGGGTGTTATTGGCTTGTATCATTGAATATTTTGGGCTACTGCAATGCCGCGTCTTATACAATCTCCTAGGGCTACGCCGTCGGTATAGTTGGCTAGGATGTGTAAGCCGGGGAATTTTTTGAGTTCCTGCTCAAGGGTGGCGAGTCGTTGGAGATGCCCTAGGGTGTATTGGGGGATGGCCTGTTTCCACAGACGGACGGCGAGGATTTTGGGGCTAAATTCGGGTCGGATGAAGATTTTAGAGAGGTCTTGATGGACGGCTTGGGCGATTTCTTCGGGGCTTAATTGGGCAATTCCGGGGTCGGTGGCTCCGCCGATAAAGTTGGTGAGCATATATTCTCCTTCGGGGGTGCGTCCGGGGAATAAACAGGATGACCAGATGGTGCCGAGGGTGCGGATTCCTTGTTGGCGGGGGATGAGATGACCAAACCCTTTTAAGGGATGCACTGAGGCGGCTTTAGGATAGGCGAGAACGACGCAGGCTACGGGGGGATAATAGATTTCCTTTAAGACCCGACTTAGGGGGCTGGTGAGGGGTTTTAGGAGGTCTGCGGTGATGGGGGCGGGGGTGGTGAGGATTAGGGTGCGGGTGGCAATTTGTTGGGGACCGTCGGGGGTGTTGAAGTGGGCGAGGTAGGTTTGTTGGGGGGTGATTTCAATTTGGGTGAGTTGCCAGTGGAGTTTGAGGCGATCGCCTAATTGAGATGCGATCGCCCGAGGCAACATTTCCAAGCCTTCTCGAAACGATCCCAGTTGTCCCGTTTTCGTTTCCGGCAAACTGGGATCCCGTGGGGCTTTAGGGGGGGCTTGACGACGGGCTAAAATCCCGCCGGCCAGTAATCCCCCCCCCAGTTGGGCGAATTCAAACACCCGGCGGAAAGCTGCCTGGGCGCTCAGTTGATCCACATCTCCCGCATAAACACCGGAGACAAAGGGGGCGACTAGGCGTTCTGTAACTTCAGTCCCTAAATGACGGGTGAAAAATTGACGCACGGTTTCTTCTTCTTGACCCACTAAACCCCCCACAAAACCTAATGCTCCCAACGCAGCCCGCCATTTACCCCGCTCACTGAGCAATTGGGTTTTCAGGGCAGCAGGCGGACTCATGGGGACCGGGTTTAACTGTTGATTCCAGTAAACAAAACGGGGGAGACGGCGATCTGCAAAGACCAAATCATCTTTTAAGCCAACGTCTACGGCCAGGCGTAGCAAGTCTTCTGTTGGAGCAAAACTGTTGGGGCCTTCTTCCCACAGATATTCTCCCTGCCGATTGGTTGTGATGTTACCGCCAACCCTTCCCTGACTTTCGGTGACTAAAAACTGGGTTTGCTGTTTTTGGAGTGTGTGAGCCGCGCTAAGACCGCTAATTCCGGCGCCCACAATAAGACTATCAAGCATAGGTCGGGACTGAAGTTAAGAGCAACTTTCCATTCTACCTAAGAGTGGAAGAGTGTTTCAAGGTAAACTTTGGCACAGGTTTGATAGTTGTCGGCGGCACGATAGTTAGGGTTTAGGGTGCGATCGCCCAGCGTCTCGGAACTAGAATCGCCCAGCGTCTCGGAACTAGAATCGTCATTCCTCTGTAACAAAAATAAGGATAATGCCGCCGCCAATACCCGATCTTGATCCCAGTTGGGGTGAGTGTCTAAATAGGTTTTGAGCGAAGCGTGCAGTTCCTCGGGAATTTCCGCCAGAATGCTGATGTTGGTTTTCATAAATACCTCTCGGGTTTCTAGGGGTAGAGAATCGGACGATTCACGGACTCACCGGGCTGTAGGAAGTAGAAGGGGAGATCCGACTTTTCAACGGGGGATTCATGGAGTCTACATATCAGAACAAGTGTATTGTCTTGGCTAGACAAATATTTATCCCCTATACCTATTTCGGGAGAGAACCCCAGCTTTGTCAATGCTGAGAAATGTTACAAATTTCTTTGGTAAAAATAAAGATTTACCAAAAACCAAGGGTTAAAGAATTTTTTCTGTTACTCAACTTTACATGAACTCCGTATAAAACCCCTCCCTCTTGGCGAAGGGTAAAATCCCTCCTGCGGCACAAAAAAGATGATTCTAGAGATCCTCCTGTGGAAAACTTTGGGTAAACTGTGGAAAAACACCCTAACCCTGTGGAAAAGTTGGGGAATATTTTGGGGAAAACACCGCCAAAAAATAAGAATTACAAAGTTAGTAGACCGGGAGGAAAAGAAAACTTCTACAACTTCAACACTTAATCCAAGGCACACAAGCTTAACGGGTCAGCCTTGGGTCAACTCCAAAGCATAGTCTTCACACTTGCTGAAGTGGAAGGGTCCCATTAATGCCCCCCAAGTGCCGCGTCCTGTTTTGGGGTCAATCCCCTTGTCTTGACACTCCCATCGCTAAAAGCGAGGGATTCTTGGTTCAACGAGTTTCCTTGCTTAAAAAAGCGGATGGTTGGTATGTGTCCATCACCCTCAAGGATGAATCAGTTCCTGAACTGTTGCCCATCAACGAGATTCAAACCGCCGTGGGAGTGGATATGGGTTTAAAAGAGTTTGCTGTCACATCAACGGGTGAAACGTTCCCGATTCAGCAGTTCTATCGCCGAGCGCAAGCACAACTAGCGAAGGCACAACGGCAACTCTCACGAAAGCAATGGACAGGGATGAGAATGCGGCAATCAACATTCTCAATCGGGCGTTACGCGAGGTGGGGATCATCTTGCCTGCCTGTAGAGGCTTCGACGTTGGTCGGCCGGTGAAGCAGGAAGCTCAAGCAATGGTGGGAGTTCAACTCTCTTTGTTGGCTTGAGAAGCCCCCGTTATACCCGTAGGGTTAGCGGGGGAGAACTTCACGTATTGACCGAGTTTTCGTAAAGGGATTGGATGAGGCATGGGGAATATTGAGATTTAGGGAAAAAAGGGAAAATCCTATGAGACAATGGAAACACCGTATCGTCTTTATAATTTGACTTTGTGAATAAAGTTCGTACTGTTTCTGATACTAAACAAAATTTTTATACCCATCATACCCGCCCTATTAATTCAATCTATCGTCGGGTGGTGGAAGAGTTGATGGTTGAGATGCACTTGCTCTCAGTGAATGTGAATTTCAGCTATGACCCCATTTATGGCTTAGGGGTGGCTTCGAGTTACGACCGTTTTATGTCAAGTTATAAGCCAGAAGCGGATCGGATTTCTATTTTTGAGGCCTTGTGTCGGGCTGTGGAAACGGATCCCCAACAGTATCATAATGATGGAGGGACTCTGCTAGAGTTAGCCCAAAAAATCTCCTTGGATCAATTACTGAACTGGAATACAACACTGGTGTCTTATGATGGGGCGCAACCTTTATATGATGTGTTGAATGCGATCGCATCTCAGGAGCGCAAGTTTAAATATAGTCGTCTATTTGCCATTGGTCTGTACACTTTGATTGAGAAAATCAGTCCAGCTACAGCACAAGACCACAAGAAACTCAACGAGGTTTTACAATCTTTGGGAGAAGGCCTCCATTTACCTATAGACAAGTTGCAGAAGGACTTAGAACTCTATCAAGGTAACTTGGAGAAGATGGAACAGGCTAAACGGGTGCTACAAGATGCCTTAGAAGCCGATCGGAAAAAACGTCTCAAGCGAGCATTGGAAAAAACCAAAGGGACAGAAAATTCTGAAAATGCTCAGGAAGCCTGAGCATCTCGTGAATTGGTCAGAGATTTTCTCTCGATTAGGACAATTGATACCCCAAACCTGTGTTATAATGGAAAACGATCCGGACTTACGCGATCTGAACGCCCAAACCTTGTCAGAACCGGAAGGTGGCAGCAATACGGGATGCTTCAGATAGGCGTAAACTCCGGGTCTTTTCGTGTTTGGGTCTTGGGTGGGGTGAGGAGAATTTTTTGGCTTGGGGCATTAAGGTTCGGGCATCAGGCTAGTCAAGGAGGGAAATTGCCGCTTATCCTAGAAAGAGAAACCCGGATTGAAGCGCCCAAGCCTGCGAGGAATGTTATGCCTGATTTCGGAAACTTAGTTCAAAAAGCCTTCTATCTCGGTGTAGGTATTGCCTCCTATGCCGGAGAAAAAGCAAATTTGAGTTTGCAAGAGTTGCGATCGCAAGCCCAAAAACTCGCCGAGGAAATGGTAAAACGGGGGGAAATTACCACCGAAGAAGCCTCTAAACTGGTGGATGAGTGGATTCAACAAGCACAACACCCTTCAGTTCAAGAGGGAAATCAAGATGCCAAAGAACCCCGACGAATTGAAATTATTCTAGATGAGGATCCACCAGCCTCTAACTCTCAACCCCCTTCAGATCCAGTGCAAAATTTGCGGGATCAAGTGCAGAATCTGCAAGAAGAACTCCGACGCATTCAAAAAGACTCGTGACTTACTCTCACAATCGCCGGGGGTATAGCGTGGGGCTGTTAATTTTAGAAGAGAACATTAATACTTAACTGGTCAAGATTATCAATTCCCCTAGCCCCCCACTGGCTTAATGGTCATAGCTCAAGTTTAGGGAGTATGTCACAATAGAGGTCGCCGTTTACAACCTCCTCTACGCCTATGGAAGACTGGTCAAAAGAATTCTGGGAAATGTTTGACACCGTAACTCAAGAGGTCGAACAATTTGTAAATGAAGTGGGAGAGTTAGCGGAGGCGATCGCCCTTGAAGTCCAAGACGTAGTAGAAACTGAACTGGATCAATGGTTTGAAAGCTTTGTCACCCCCCTATTATTCCCCTTTGACCCTCCACCGGATTGGGAAGAATTCCCCAATCCGGAGCTAGAAATGTTGTTTACTGAACAAGTGCAACCCAGTTTAGAAGCCCATCCCGCTTGTATCGGGTGTCACCACTATCATGGTCAAGTGTATAACGGAACCTTGCTCGTCTGTGCCATGCACCCCTACGGCAGTGACTCCCCCACCTGCCCCGATTGGGACGGAAACCCTCCTCAGACTCCTGTATAGTCAATTTTGCTTACCGAGGAACTGGGTCTAAAGCCCCGTCCTTCTAGGACGGCTTTTTCTTGATCTTAAGGCTTCTGATGAGTTCTCTCAAAACATCTGATTTGGAACGACCTGTTGATTCGCAATAGGCTTCTAGTTTTTCAAACTCTTCATCAGTCAGTCGAAAAAAGACACTCTTTTTCATTGCATTATATATCTATATGATATACAGTAGTAGCATGAAAACTCTGAAGTTCAAACTCTATCAAAGCAAGCGGAATCGACATCTCAAGCGCACCATCAATGCCGCTGGGGTGATCTACAACCATTGCA
>NZ_JAIHOM010000127.1 GCF_026130165.1 Spirulina subsalsa FACHB-351
CCATTATAACACACTTAATAAAACTGGCAAGGCTCATTAAGTGTTGACGCTTCGCGGGTTACATACTGTTTTTCTTTTCATCCCCGTCCTCAAGTATCGGGGCTTTCAAGAAAACATGATCGGTAAAAAGGGGGCTAGGGTATCAATTCTCAATGATCAATTGCACCACTTGACTTAAACCCACGGAATTAGAGGCCTTGAATAATACTGTATCCCCCGGTTGTAACAAATTTTTTAGGGCGCTCAACAGTTCAGCGTGGGTAGTGTAGCACTGTTGGGGGATTTGGGGGGCGGCTTGGGCGATCGCCTCCGCCTCGGGATCATCCACCAAAACCAAGAGATAATCCAGCTTTAAGCCCTGTACCATTTCCCCTACCCTCCGATGAAGAGCGGCCGATTGCGGCCCTAACTCCTTCATCGTTCCTAATACCGCAATATGACGCGCTCCGGGGGTTTCCTTCAACAACCGCAAGGCCGCAATCATCGACTCATAGCCCGCGTTGTATGTCTCATCTAACACCGTCACCCCGCCGGGCAAATCGTAGCGTTTCGCCCGCCCTCCGGGTAACTCTACCACTAAACCCTCTTGTAGAGGAGTCCAATCCACCCCTAACACCTTCGCCACCGCCAACGCGGCCAAAAAATTCGAGGCATTGTGTTCCCCCGGCAAGGGTAGAGGCAAGCGCATCCCCTCCACCTCCAACACTTGCCCCTCCCCTAAAGTCCCCCGCACATCTCCCCCCGTGAGGCCATAGGTCACGGTTTCCCCTTGCCACACTTGAGCCGCCGTTTTCATTAACCGCTCATTGTCGGCATTTAACACCGCTATACTGGTTTTGGGCATAGTCGCCAGTAACTCACACTTCGCCTCTGCGATCGCCTGTTCCGACCCCAACAAGCCAATATGAGCCGTCCCCACATTGGTAATTAACCCAATAGTCGGCCGAGCAATTTCCGTTAACTCCGCAATTTGACCCCGCCCCCGCATCGCCATTTCTACCACTGCATAATCATGGTCATTTGTCAACCCTAAAAGTGTTTTTGGCACCCCAATTTCATTGTTATAATTCTTCTCCGTCTTCAGCACCCGTCCCCGAGTCCCCAACACCGCCGCCAGCAACTCCTTGGTCGTAGTTTTGCCCACGGAGCCCGTCAAGCCAATCACCGGGAGCGTAAACTGTTCCCGCCACCACCGCCCAATCCTCTGATAGGCCGTCAGGGTATCCGCCACAGGCAACACAGGCATTTCCCCCGTCCAGGTCACCCCTTCAGCAATCACCGCCGCCCTCGCCCCGGCCTGTTCCGCCGTCGCTAAAAAATCATGACCATCAAAACGCTCTCCCCGTAAGGCAACGAACAAATCCCCCGCCTTGAGAGTGCGGCTATCCGTCACCACATTATTTATTTTTTGTGAGAGAATATTATCAGATGCCGTACAAGTTATTCCCAGTAAATCAGCCAGTTGGTGTAAAGACAGTTCAGGAGTCATGATATGAAGTTAAAGCAAATCCGCTTTTATTCTATCGCCCCAAGCCCCCAACCACTGGGCAAAACCCTTGTTTTTCGGTAGAATTGCCGAACCCATAAACGAGGAGGTCAAGTTATGATAGGGGTACAGTCAGGGTTTTAATGTTCAAGTTTTAGGGACTGGGCTGCCTTAAACTGGGCGAGTCAGCTATTATGGTCTTTCCGCATCTACTGTGACTTAAAATCGGAAAATTCTCCGGTTGTCAGTCCCCGAACCCGAAAAAAACAAGAAAGAGCAAAGCGTGACAAACTCTTGCGTTTTTACGTCTTGTGTTGTTACCCCTTGTATTTTTTCAATGTGTTTTTTCCGTATATTTTCTTGTCAATCCTACACAGCCCCAATACATCCTCATGTAAGGAGGGCTGACTAAAGTGCCAACCTTGACAGATTGCTATTTACGACGAACAACGAAAGAGGAACAACTGCTGTACGACCATCTGCTTTACTTCGTACAGACAGAACCTGCGCAGGAAATGATCGAACGTTTCCGTCGCCTGTTCATTGGGGGGCGAGACTATCAGCCGCTTGCAGTCCGTGCAGCCTTAGAAGACTTAGCTTGTCAAAAACAGATTGAGGGCGAATTTCCCTTTATTCTCAATCGTTGCTGTCATATTTTGATTAATCGCTGGCAAACCAATCCGAGTACACGCTGGGCGATTCCGGAGTTAGTGGAAGTGTTCCGGTTTATCCCCCCCGTGGGTACGGTGCAATCTCGGGGAGCGCGACGAGTGCGCCAACTGTTATGGGATTTCCGAGAAACAGAACAGTATTTAACCTTACAGCGTTTAGCCCGGGTGATTGAACACACCAACGAAGAAAGCGGGCAATTACGACCTGTCAAGGAACGGGATGGTAGTAATTTAGTCGGAACCTTAATTAATCGCTATCCCTATCTCTACGAACATTGCTTGTTATCTCAAGATAGCAGCTATGAACACCAGCAAACCGTCCGTCAAATTCGCGATCGCATCCAAAAGCAATTTGAACTCGACTTATCCCAGTTTGCCATGTATCAGATGCGTTCTCTCCAAGCCGGGAAAACTGGGCGCATTATTCACCCTGTCCCCAATCCTACCCTATTAAGCGATCAAGAACTCCAAAGCGCCTTACATCAATTTGTGGGCAAAATCCAAGGGGATAATACCCATTATGATCTCGCCAATAGTTTCCTAAAACAAAGTTTACGCGCTTCCTCCTTTCGCCTATTTAAAGACGACCTCTATGACTATTTAATAGACTCCATTGATCCTCGCTACGGCAACCGCCAATTCAATGAACGTCTCTATCAACAATTGCGGGATACCCTCACCCGTTACGATAGCCAGAAGCCTAATAATACCCTCCTTCTACGCACATCCAGCCATCTTTTGAACTTTTTAGTGGTGGAAAGTCTACAGCGTCCAAATCACTATATTTTTGTCGATTTAGTTACGAATTTAGGTCCCACCTCAACGGTGGTTTTGTTATTAAAAATTACCCTATTATGTAAACAGGTTAAACCTTACCTAGAAAAGCGGTTTTCAATTTTATTTAACCATTACGAAACCTCAGAAGAAGATGGCGTTCCTTGGTTAGTTAAATCCATGGAAAATATGCACATTGCCTTAAGTGTTCATTTTGGCTCAATTGATGTCTCTTTCCTTAACCGCTTATTCTAGGTTCTACCAGCAATTTGTGGCGATTTGTAGCCGTTTGTAGGTTGGGTGAAGCGACAGCGCAACCCAACAAAATAATTAATAATTGTTAATTGTTTCGTGATCTGTAGGTTGGGTAAAGCGACAGCACAACCCAACAAAATAATTAATAATTGTTAATTGTTTCGTGATCTGTAGGTTGGGTGAAGCGACAGCATAACCCAACAAAATAATTAATAATTGTTAATTGTTTCGTGATCTGTAGGTTGGGTGAAGCGACAGCACAACCCAACAAAATAATTAATAATTGTTAATTGTTTCGCGATCTGTAGGTTGGGTAAAGCGACAGCGCAACCCAACCACTCACAGACCACCTATAGTCAACACTTATTTCATCTAAAAATGGAAAAAATTGACCAAATTAATCTGAATGAAAGCGTCAAAACCACTACAAGAAAACAACAAATCCAAGCCAAGAAAGAACAAGACAAGCGGAAAGGGTATGAAGAACTCACCCTACTTTGTCAAGTGGGGGAAATTGAGATGGCGCGACGGTTAGCAGAGAGAAACCCCCACTGGGGTTATACTGTTAATCATAGTGGTGTCCAAGAAAGTCGTTATGAGCAGTTAGTAGAACTTTGTGAGGTGGGGGAAGTGGAACTTGCCCAAGAGTTGACGGAAGAAAATCCCCACTGGGGTTATATAATTGTCGAGGGTTCGGTGCAGAAAAAAGAGGATTAGTCTTAAAAAAACTAGAGCAATGAAAATAACGATTACGGCTGAACAGATTTATAAGCTGGATCTTTCTCCAGTACAACCTGTAATTGAAGCCTTAAATCAGAAGTCAACGGCGACCGATTTAGCCCAATCAGTTCAGCTAGAAATTGATTTTCCTCGGGCAGAAACAGACCCCCGGGAGTTGTCAGAAATTCCCGAGGTGCGTTTGTGGTTTGTGCGCTTAGATGCGGTGTATCCTTGGTTTCCTTTTGTGTTGGATTGGGGGACCCAATGGGCGCGCTATGTGGCGATGTTGGTACCGCACCAATTCCATCGGGTGGAGGGGATTCAATATAATCCCGAAGCGTTGGAAATTTTTGTCATGTATAAGGTGTTTGGGATTACCCACTGGTTAAACCAACGGGGGGAACGGGCGACGGCAAAAGTTAAGGATATGATGCAGGTGTTGGGCTATGAGGTGGATGAGGGGTTATTTAACCTGTTGGGGGAACTTTGACGCTCCCATCGCTAAAAGCGAGGGATTCCCTGTTCAACCAGTTACCTTATCTACTAAGCTCTCACCTAATAGACAGTGGGTAGTCTGTCCGAGGGCGTAACGAGTTTAACCTTTGAGGGGTTCGGGGGGTTATCAGCAGGGGAAGGGTGTCACGCTAGGGAAATTTCGTCTTTAAGACGGTAGATGATGGTTTTTGGGTCAATTTGACCTAAAATCTCTTGGATGACGGTGCTTGCGCCTAATGCGCCCCAACTACAGCCTTTTTCGAGGTAGTCTTGAGCGGCTTTACCAATGATGTAAGACCCATAGCCTGCGATCGCACCCTGGAGAGCGGCGGTGGTGGCGTAGGTCGTGAGGGCGGCGGGACCTTCGTTGAGGAGGCTGGTACTTTTGCTGACGCTAAATAGGGCGGTGCTAGCCAGTTCAGCAAGGAAGAGGGTTCCGGCACTGGTGAAGATTTTGGTGAGGAGGGCTCCGGCTTGGTAGCTGGTCATGGGCAGGCCGTAGAGGCGGGCGAGGGCGCGAATCAGGGCGAGGTCAGCCCAAAGGCCGCCGAGGAGGTCGAGGAGGGCGATGGGGTTGAGGGCGACGAGGAGGGCTTTGGTTTTGGTGTAGCGCCAGATGAGGGTTTCGGCTTCTTGGGCGCGGAGTTCAATGGTTTTGCGGGCTAGGCGCTGTTCGGCAGCTTGGGCTTGCAGGAGGGCGTTTAGGGCGAGGAGGGAACGACCTTCTTGGTTGAGGAGGGTGAGAATCCGTTCTTGGAGGGGTTGGATTTGGGGGGGTGGGGTTTCGAGGGTTTCTTGAATTTGCCCGTTGGGCCACTCAATGCGGAGGGGGATGGGGGCGGGTTGGGCGGCAACCATTACGATTTCATCGGGGGAAAGGAGGGAGTGGAGAGAGTGGGGGGTGTGGCTAGTGGTGGCGAGGGTTTGGAGTTGTTGGTAAATGGCGCTGCGATCGCATTCTGGATACAAGTCCACTTTATTAAACACCAGAATCAAGGGTTTCTGGGCTTGGCGCAATTCACATAAGGCCTCGTATTCGGTGCGGGTAATATCCCCAGCCACGATAAATAAGATTAAGTCGGCTTGTTGGGCGACTTCTTTGGCCATTTGCGCCCTCCCTTGCCCCTCAATTTCATCGAGGCCGGGGGTGTCAATCAATTCCACCTTCACTTTTCCTCCCGCAGGAGTCCAAGTGATAGAACGGGGGTATTTGGTGACACCATGAAGAGGGCCGGTTTCTAGGAGATTTTGACCCATTAAGCTATTCAGGACGGCGGATTTCCCCCGACTCACTAAACCAAAGGCGGCAATACAGAGGGCTTTTTGTTCAATTTTATCCAGCGCCCGTTTGAGGGTTTGCAGTTCTCCCCGCACGGCAGCCTGTAGTGTCTCGTTGGGTGCGTAGTGGCCATGTCGTTGAAAGCTACTATACCAAGAGAGGGCTTGCTGGAGACTAGCCCGGGCTTGGTTGTAGTGGGTTTCTTGGGGAGAGGAGGCTTTCATTAATCGGGAATAGGGAATAGGGAATAATTATCAATTATCAATTCTCCATTATTCTTCCTCTGGTGAGGAGTGAGCTTGGAGAATTTGGGAGAGTTCGTCCACTTCAAAATACTGATGAAACTTCGAGGTAATTTCTAACCAGTAGGAACGCCCTTCCGCTTGACGACGTTTGCGCACAAAGCCTAACTGTACGAGTTCTTGGACTTGTTGATAAGCGCTGCTCCCTCGCAGGTCGATAAGGTCAGTTTGTAGGATGGGGGATTTTAGTGCGATCGCTGCCAAAGTCCGCAATGCCCCGGTTCCCAGTTCCGCCGGGACGAGATGGTGCATAAAATGCTGAAACGTTTCCCGCAGTTGCAAACTGTAACCGCTTGGGGTTTCCACAATTTCTAAGGCACTGTCTCGGTGGGCGTAATCATCCATTAATTCTAACAGGGCATCCTTAATGTCTTTAGCCCGACAGCCCATTTGTTCGGCAATGGCGGCTAAAGTCATCGGTTGACCTTTGAGGTATAAAATGGCCTCAATTTGGGTGGCTAATCGGGGGGACGTGGCGAGATCGGGAATGGGCAGTTGTTTCATGGGCAAGGTTAGGGGACATTGGGGGAGAGGGCGATTTACGGCCTAGTCCAATTGGTGTCCGGTGAGTTGGACAAAAATATCTTCTAGGTTGGACTCGCGCACCATCATCCCGGTTTTGTCCGGCATTTGCTCAAAATATTCGTTAGCTTGGGCTAAGGTGGGGAAGAATTTAGACTCACTGCGATCGCCCACTTGTTTCATCACTAATCCCTCCCCATACTTCGCCTTAAATTGGTCGAGGGTGCCAAGTTCAATCAGTTTCCCACTGTCCATGATGCCAATGCGATCGCATAAAAATTCCACTTCTTCCATATAATGCGTCGTCAACAAGATGGTCATCCCTTGACGGTTCAAATCCCGGATAATTTCCCACAGACGGCGACGATTTTGGGGATCTAAACCCACCGTCGGTTCATCTAAAAACAGAATTTTCGGTTGATGGAGTAAAGCGCGAGCGATTTGGAGACGGCGCTTCATGCCCCCAGAAAGGGTTTTCGCTAGGTCTTTGGTGCGATCGCTTAAATCCACATACTCCAGCCACTGTTCAATGCGTTGTTTCCGTTCTGGGTTAGGGATATGGTGCATCCGTCCATGAAACTCCATATTCTCCCACACCGTTAGGTCACTATCTACACTCACCTGTTGTAACACAACCCCAATATTGCGCCGCACCTCTACAGGATTCTGTTTGACCTCATGTCCCGCCACCTCAATATAGCCCTCGGTGGGTTGAGTGAGGGTGATAATCATGCGAATCGTGGTCGATTTACCAGCACCGTTAGGACCAAGGAGGCCAAACATTTCACCGGATTTGATTTCAAAGGAGAGATCATTCACCACAGGAATATGGTTATAGACCTTCTGCACATTTTTCAGAGTAACTGCGCCCACGGTTTTCTTGGATCAAGAGTACAGGCTTACATTATTAGCGATCGCCTCCATTTTCTGCAACTCCCCCCTAGACCCATCAAACCCAAGGACTCGCAAAGACACTTGAACAGGTCTTGTTCCCAACAGATCCAACAAATCAGATCACAAGCTCGATCAATTTTTGTGAACCGTGAGTTGTTGTTATCCCACCCAGTCATTAAGATAAGGATAGGATTTTAATCGTTCCAATTTATGGTACTTCTACCGATGCAATCAGTATTTAAATTCACTCTAATCATTGGTAGATCACCTTGCGCGTGATTGCCCTTGTCTTATGTCTAAATTTCCTCCGTCCGTTTCTTTATCCAAATTTTTGGTCAAGTTTCCCTTAATGCCCCCCAAAACGCGCTCCCTTCGTACCCAAATTTATTGGGGATATGGGGCATCTCTCGGAATTGCCGTTGTCGGGACAATAATCGGTTTATTATTGGGAGACTACTACCATAGTCAAGCCCGAGAAGAATTAAGAACCGCCCACTGGGAAGGAAAAACGCTTAACTCTCTCTTGTTAAAAAGTCGCGATTTTCAGCCAGAACGAGAATTTATCCCCGTATTACGCCATCCTAATCGTCTTGCTGAAGCCATCCAGAACTTTGACCATCGTTCCCAGTCTTTAATGGGTCTAATAGAAACCTTGCAACAACATCCTGAACTTCAACAGGAACAACGATTACAAAGCTTTCTTCTCGTCTACCAAAATGTAGCACAAACTTATATTCACCACCAACAAAACATTCTCAAAGAAATTGATCTGAATCTCACCGATCGCTCAGAAGTCTTAGCAATAGAAGACACCTTAACACACTTTGCCGATAGTAGTCTTGCTCTGCGTTTCTTTCGGTATTCTGAAGAAATTCGCGTCTTTATTCAAAACTCACAAGAACATATTGAACAGGCAGAATTAGCCCTCACAGAAGCCAATACCTTACGCACTAAAGTGATTTTATTTAGTCTGTTTTGTTCCATTCTTATTGCGGCTCTATTAGCACGATATACTAGCCGCGCTCTAGTGCGTCCCATTCAAGCTGTGAGTGATGTCGCCTATCAAGTCGCAAAAACCGGAGATGCTGAACTCCGCGCCCCTGTTATGACAGAAGATGAAGTAGGGGTTTTAGCTCGTTCTCTCAATCAACTTATCCAATGGATTCAAGACTATACCCAAGACTTGAAAGAAGCCCAAGCCCAACTGATTCAAACGGAAAAAATGTCTAGTCTAGGGCAAATGGTCGCCGGGATTGCCCACGAGATTAATAACCCCGTAAACTTTATTTATGGCAACTTATCTCATATTGAAGAATACAGCGATACTTTACTAGGATTAATTGAATTATATCAAAAAGAATACCCTAAAGTCAATAATGAATTAGCCGAACAAATAGAAGATAGTGACCTAGAATTTATGCGGGAAGATTTACCTGCAATTTTGCATTCTATGCGCATGGGATCTGAACGAATTCGGCAAATTGTGCTATCTTTACGCAACTTCTCCCGTTTGGATGATTCAAGCCAGAAAGCGGTTGATCTCCATGAGGGTATTGATAGCACCTTGATTTTACTGAACAATCGCATCAAAAAAGAGATTGAAATTGTTAAAGATTATGGCGAGCTTCCCCCTGTTCCCTGTTATCCCGCCCAACTCAATCAAGTCTTTATGAATTTACTCAGTAATGCCATTGATGCGCTGTCGGACAATAAATCCAACCCCCAGAAACAGATTAAAATTCATACCGAAGCCTCGGAAGATAGTGCCAAGATCACCATTGCTGATAATGGTGTAGGCATTCCAGAAACCATTCGCTCCAAACTCTTTGATCCCTTTTTTACGACCAAACCTATTGGCAAAGGAACGGGATTAGGACTGGCAATTTCTTATAAAATCATGGAAAAACATGACGGTAAAATCCAAGTAGATTCTACTCCCGGGGAAGGAACAGCCTTTACGCTGATCCTCCCCCTACATCCGAACAGATCGGGCAAGCCAGTTTCAGGAAAAGCTTAATAATTCTTAAGGGATACAGCAATTCTATTGCGGTTATAATTTTCCTAAAACTTTACCCCATATCGTAGGATAAATCAGTAAACTAATTCTCCGCCAATTTCTTGAGTTTTCTTCTATTCAAGGTGAGCTATGTTATCTAAATCCAATCGCTTTTCTCGACGCTTTGTGTTGCAATTACTAGGGGGAACAGGATTAGCGATCGCCTTTAGTAGTTGTCGCGCCCAAACCCCAACTACAACAGCACCTTTGCGGATTGGCTTAAATGTCGGGAATGTGCCGTGGGAGTTTGAAAACGAGGCCGGGGAATTAGTCGGGTTTGAGGTTGATATGATTAAACATATTGCCGAACAACTCAATCGCCCGTTAGAATTTTTAGACCTGCCCTTTATTGATCTTTTCCCCTCCTTACTCTCCCAACGGATTGATATAGCAATGGCTTCCATTACCATCACATCTGAACGCTTGGAGAACTTTGATTTTGCTCAACCTTACTATGATAGTGACCAATCTTTAACCGTTAAAGTTGATAGTAATATTACCCGCTTAGAGGATTTACAAGGGCAAGAAGTCGGAGTAGAGAATGGCTCAACAGGTGATCAGTGGGTCGAAGAACATAAAGAAAAATATCAGTTTAGTCGGATTCGTCGCTACGAAGGGCTTCCCCCAGCAATGGCTGATTTAGAAGCGGGAATTTTTGCTGGGTATATTTCAGATATTCCCGGAATGTTGCACTACACCCAAGATAAACCCCTGTTGCAAGTCGTGCAACGGATTCCGACGGGAGAACAATATAGTTTTATGTTTGCGAAAGGGAATCCTTTACGAGATGAAGTTAATGCAGAAATTACCCGCTTAAAAGAAACGGGGCAATTAGCAGAAATTCATGAGCGCTGGTTTGGTACTCCTCCCGACGAAGGAACATCTACGGTGGACGTTTTGCCCGTTCCTTAGTCAGTGAAGTTCTCCCCCGCTAACCCTACGGGTATAACGGGGGCTTCTC
Organism: Spirulina subsalsa FACHB-351; assembly: GCF_026130165.1. Lineage (GTDB taxonomy): Bacteria > Cyanobacteriota > Cyanobacteriia > Cyanobacteriales > Spirulinaceae > Spirulina_A > Spirulina_A subsalsa_A. The sequence continues at coordinate 10,416 of NZ_JAIHOM010000127.1, forward strand.
AAGCCAACAAAGAGAGTTGAACTCCCACTATTGCTTGAGCTTCCTGCTTCACAGGCCGACCAACTTGGGCAAGGGGAAAAATAGGGAATCAATTCAGTTCAGTCGGCCGAAAAAACTGGCAAATTTGCCCAAAAACTCCCCTTTTGTTGGGTTAAAAACCCCTTGGATTTCAAGGCAAAAATGCCACAATGGAAGCAAGGCAGTTCTAGTAACTGCTAGGTCATCGTATTGTGGAGGAACGGATTATGTTTTCTCGTCATATCCGTTATGGATTGGGCTGTTCGCTGTTGTTGGTTGTCGGGAGTTTACCTATTTTGGCACAACAAGCCAATTTTGCCCCCTTACATTTAGCCCGAGAGGGGGAACAGGTGAGTGGTCAAGTCACAGGGAGTACTGGGGGAGCGTTTTCCTTGGCGAATATTGCAGGACGCGATCGCCACGGCAACCCCTGTTTAGGTTTTGGTTCTCCCACCCCCGATCATGTCATGATTCTAGAAGAAAATCTAGATCGTTTAAAGTTAACAGTTCATAGTGGGGGCAAAGATACTACCCTGGTGATTCAAGGCCCGAACAATACAATACGCTGTGCTGATGATGGCGGTTCGGGAGAGGATGCGAGTGTGGAAGATACAAACTGGGGAGCGGGAACTTATCAGGTTTGGGTGGGATCTTTTGAGGCTAGTCAGCGTTGGCGTTATCGTTTGGTGGCCAGCAATTAGTCAATCAAAAATCCAAACCTTCGGGTATGGTTGCAGCAATCTCGCCCCCGTTTTTGGGTGGGAATGGGTGTTCAGGCCGTATTCTCGGCAATCCAGCCCAGATAGGCGGCAGAACCTTCTACTATGGGTAAGGCAATGATTTCTGGGACTTCGTAGGAGTGCAGTTCTTGAACTTTGGCTTCAATGGCGGCATAGTGAGCTAAGTTGGTTTTAATCACCAGTTGCCACTCTTGAGCGGACTCGATGCTTCCCTGCCAAGTATAGATGGAATGAATGGGGGTTAAACTAACACAGGCCGCGAGTTTACTTTCCACAAGATACCGCGCAATGGTTTTTGCTTCTGTTTCTGAACTGGCGGTGACTAAAATAATTCCGTATGGCATAACACTCCTGAAGGACGGGGCTTGTATCCCATTATTTTCGGTCAAATTTCTCTCCCCAGGCGCGCATTTTACCGGGATTGAGTAATCCGTAGGGATCGACTTGTTCTTTAAAGGCCAGTTGTAGGGGGTCAATGACTTTGCGGCCGCCGTCTTCGAGGATGTAGGTGTGGGGATTGGCGATCGCACAACCCTGAGCCTCATGACACTCAATAATCGCCCCCAGACGCTCTGGGGTAGTATAGCGAACTAATTGCAATCCGGCCGGAATAGCACGACCTGCGACCCGCAAAAATTCCAAGTGAATCATCACCTCATCCCCAAACTGTTCATACATCGCCGCGACGCGCTCTAAATCGAAATAAAAGGTCTGTAAATAGGTTAATGAGGGGTCAACAGCGCGGGCGTGGAGGGTGGTATGGTTCCAGGTGAATTCGGCTAAACTGGTGCCTTTTTGGGCTTCCTGAGCGCGTTTTTGATAGGTGATCGTGCCGCCATAGTCTTTTACTAAAGCTTCTAAGGGGTCTAAGGAGGATTCCGCTACCATTAATAAGGCACAGGACTGACCGGGGGGAATAAACTCTTGTAGGGCGGTCAAATAGCCCCCAATGGGGTCAGCGCAGACAGTGACTAATTTTTTGACTAAACCATCCCCATCACTGAGGGCCTGACCAAACCGAGCGGCCGTAAGAAAATCCCCAAAGGTGACAATGACCTCGGCCCAAGGATAAGCGGGAGCGAGGGGAATTTCCAGTTGGGTGATAATGCCATTGGTTCCGTAGGCATGGTTGATTTGTTGCACTTCATCTCCCCGGAGGGTGAGAATTCGGGGGTGATCTTCAAGGGTGACAACTCGGGCCCCGTAAACATTGCCGCGATCGCGCAGTTGTCCATAATTAATCGAACCAATGCCACCACTTCCCCCCCCAATAAACCCCCCGAGGGTTGCTGTGCGGTAGGTGGAGGGGTACATCCGTAACTCCCAACCTTGCAAGCGGGCTTGTTTATCAAAGGCCGCCATTTTGACCCCTACTTCCACCGCGGCCACCCCCTCTTTAATCCAGAGAATTTGGTTCATCCGGGTTGTATCCAGCACAATCCCCCCCATCAGGGGGATACATTGCCCATAGTTCCCCGTCCCAGCCCCTCGCACGGTCAGGGGGATTTTATGGCGAACGCAGACTTGAGCGACTTGTTGCACTTGGGCCTCATTGACCGGACGCACGACTAAATCCGCCCGTTTATCGGCTAGTTGAGGCTGCAAAATGGGGCTGAAGTGGTAGTAGTCAAGGGAGAGTTTGGTCAGTTGTTGGGGGTCAGTGATGGTTTCAATGCCAGTCAGTTCTGCGTGAATCGCTTGCCAGTCCAAGGAGGAGGTCATAGGTCAATTTTTAACTATCAATGATTAATGCCTATTCATGACAAGTTGAGCATGAATGTCCTCTTGTCAATGTCAGGGAACAATTAACAATTATCAATTATCCATTGTCAATTGCTCTACCCCCCACTGATTCCTAGTCCTTGTGAGCAGAGCCACAACGACAAGCCCAAATCTCCGAGCGCTGGGCATTGACCAAAAATAATGGGTTTCAAGCCCCGCCCTTCCAGGGCGGCATTAGGAGTGCTACAATGATACCAAGCAAGCCAGTGTCAAACAATGTTGGTTCTCGAATACAAGGTCAAACCCAAACCTTA
>NZ_JAIHOM010000128.1 GCF_026130165.1 Spirulina subsalsa FACHB-351
AGGGGAGCGGGGGAGTGGGGGAGAGGGGGAGTCAGGAGACGTTGAATAGTTTAAAGGAGAAAAATTAACGGTGGTTGCGGAATTATTACAAGGGATGAGTGTGTTTCTCGTGGGGATGATGGGCTGTGGGAAAAGTACGGTGGGAGAAACTTTAGCCCGGCAATGGGGCTATCGCTTTTTGGATACAGATAGCTTGATTGAACAAGTGGGTCACACTACTATTGCTGATATTTTTGCCCGTGAGGGGGAGGCGGCTTTTCGAGACTTGGAGAGTCAGGTGTTAGAACAAGTCTGTGCTTATACCCGATGTGCGATCGCAACTGGGGGAGGAATCGTCATCCGTCCCCGCAATTGGAGTTACCTACAAAACGGTTTAGTCATCTGGTTAGATGCCCCCGTTCCCTTATTAGTCCAACGCTTACAAGGAGATACCACTCGACCTTTATTAGACTCCGAAAACCTCTCAGCCCGTTTAGCCCAACTCCTAGAACAACGCCACAGTTTCTATAGTCAAGCCGACCTAAAAATCACCCTTGAACCGGAACAAACTCCTGAACAAATTGTGCAAGCTATCCGGGAGCAAATTCCCTCAGTTCTTAAAACAGTTCATAGTAAATCCTGACCCATCAACCTTGGAACAGCCAACAGCAGACCCTGCTCAATTCTCAACAATCACCGCCAGATGCAAAATCCCATCCCCTTGATTCACTAATGGGTTTTGGGTGAAACCAATCACCACCCCCCCCACCGTTGCCCGGACCCGCACACTTTTATCCCCAAAGGCATCAGAAATAGTACCCAGAACCTGTTTTTGGTCAACCCTTTCCCCTAACTTGACATCTAAACGTAAAATCCCACTCCTAGCCGCCCGTACCCATTTAGATTGACGGCATTCTAAAGGCTGAGGAGGGGGAGTCAGGGCAATGGGACTACACATTTCCAACACCGTCATCACCCGCATAATCCCTTCCACCCCAATCCGGATAGATTCAAGATCAAAACGCATAGCTTCCCCCGCCTCATAGAGCAAAATGGGGATACCGCGCTTACCGGCCGCTTCACGTAGGGAACCATCCCGTGTGGTGGAGTGCAGCATGACTGGGGCTCCAAAAGCTTTGGCGCAGCGATAGGTTTCGGGATCTTCCAGATTAGCCCGAATTTGGGGTAAATTGACCCGATGATCCGATGCCGTATGTAAATCAATGCCGTGGGTGCTACGAGTGACGATTTCCCGCATAAAAAGATGAGCTAAACGGGAGGTGAGGGACCCGTTAGCGGAACCGGGGAAACATCGGTTTAAATCCCTTCGGTCCGGGAGATAGCGGTTTTGTTCAATAAAGCCAAAGACATTGACCACGGGAACAGCAATGAGGGTTCCCCGTAGCTGTTGGGGTTGAATCCGTTGCACCACTTGACGAATAATTTCCACCCCGTTGATCTCATCTCCATGAATGGCCGCACTTAACCACAAAATGGCTCCCGGTTCCCGTCCGTGAATGATGGTGACGGGGAGGGAAATGGGGGTTTGTGTGGGGAGGTGCGCCACGGGAATATCCACCCGATAGCGTTTTTTCGGTTGGAATTGAAAGGCTTGGGGGTAGGGGAGGGGTGGCTTGGTCAAGTGTTGTCAGTTATCAATCGGAATTCTCAGAAACCCGGTTTCAGCGTTTGCTTCCTACAAAATGGGAAGATTCAGCGAGAAACCGGGTTGCTTGAGGATATGAACGAGGATTTACAATGTCCTAATTTAATGCCCTAACTTGCAGTATTTTGGGCGAGGACATTTTCTGTGAGTTTATCGGGAACCTCTTGTAGGTGGTCATACTCCCAATGGAAGAAACCCACCCCCAAGGTAAGCGATCGCAACTCAATAATAAAGTTCTGCATTTCCGCTTGAGGTAAGTGGGCTGTCACCTGATCCCAATTCTGCCAACCTTCTAAGCTTTCATAACCCAGAATCTGGCCCCGTCGTCCGGTGACTAACTGCAAAGCCTTGGAGGTAAACTCATTGGGAACCGACACTTTCACCAACAGAATCGGTTCTAACAACACCGGGTTACACTTGGGCATTCCTTCCGTCATGGCCACCCGTGCCGCTTGTTTAAAGGCTTGTTCAGAACTATCTACTGTGTGATAAGACCCATCACTTAAGTTCACCAACACATCCACCACCGGGAAACCGAGGGGGCCTTGTACCAAATATTCCCGCACCCCGGTTTCTACCCCCGGAATGTACTGTTTCGGCACCACACCGCCCACAATGGTATCGGTAAACTTGAAGCCTTCCCCACGACTGAGGGGGCTAATTTCTAAATGGACATCCCCAAAGGCACCATGACCACCGCTTTGGTGTTTATAGCGTCCGTGAGACTTAAAGCTACCCCGAATGGTTTCCTTATAGGGAATGCGGGGTAAATGGGTGGTCATGGGCAAGTTATACTTACGACGCAGACGGTCCAGAGACACTTTAATATGAATTTCCCCTTGGCCCCAGAGGATGATTTCCCGGGTGTCGCCGTGTTGTTCCCAATGTAGGGCGGGATCTTCTTCTAACAATTTACCCAGCGCAGAACTCAGTTTTACTTCATCTTTGCGATGTTCTGGGGTAATGGCCAACGCATAAACGGGTTCGAGTTTCTGGGCTTTGGGTAGGGGTTTGAGTTTATTAACATCCCCGGTGGTTAGGGTATCTCCGGTTAAGATGCCTTCCATTCGACTCAGGGCGACAATTTGCCCGGTATAGGCCTGGGTGACGGATTCTTGTTGTTGTCCCATCAGGCGATAAATCCCGCCCACACGCACACCATTTAAGGACATTCCATCATTCAATTCCCCTTGCCATATCCGCACGAGGGAGAGTTTGCCGCCTTGGGGAGTGTAGTAGGTTGTTAATACTTGGGCAATAACATCGCCGGGGGCTTCAGGTTTCAGGCCGCGACGTTCTGCGGTAATGCCGGGATGAGGCGCTTCTTCCACTAAGGCATCAAGGAGGGGGCGAACTCCATAATCTTGTTCTGCAATGCCCAAAAAGACGGGAACAACGAGATCGGCGCTTAAATCTTGTTTCAGGTCTTTGAGAATTTCTTCTTTGGGCGGATTAATTTCTTCTAGGAGTTCTTCGAGCAGATGATCATCAAAGTCGGCTAAGACTTCTAACATTTCCTCCCGGGCGGCTTTTTCTTCGTCTCGGAGATGCTCGGGTAAGGGGATTGGATCCGCCGGGCTGCCTGCATGGTATTGATAGGCTTGTTCGGTGACTAAATCAATGTAGCCGACTAATTCGGTATCTTGGCGAATGGGATATTGTTGGGGAACGAGGGGACGACTGGAAACGGCTTTGAGGGCGTGGAGAATCTCCATAAAGCTATCTTTGCAACGATCCAGTTTGTTAACAAAGACGAGATGGGGAATTTCCCAATCATCTAACATTTTGAACAGGGGGGCGAGGGTGAGGACTTTGGCGATATCAGCCTCACAGACTACAATGGCCGCCCCAGCCCCAACGAGGGCGTTGTAGGTTTCTTGGGCAAATTCTACGGAGCCTGGACAATCGAGGAAGGTAAAAGCGATGTCTTGATAGGTGCTACTGGCAACGGACACTTCTACAGTCATGGCGCGATCGCGGGCTTCTGGACTGCCATCTCCTACGGTGTTCCCGTCTTTGATGGTGCCTTTGCGCGTGATCGCGCCGGATACGGACAGCAGGCTTTCGAGTAAGGTGGTTTTACCGCTAGAGTAAGGCCCCACTAAGGCAACATTACGGCTGCGGTCTAGGATGGTTTGGTTCATATAATTACCCCCAAGCTTATGTTGAGTTAACCAACGGGCCAGTCAGAACCAGAGGGCAGTTAATCGGCGGCTCGTTTTCTGATGACCCACAACAAACTCGTGTTTTTCTATACTTCCTGAGCCTATCGCGATTTCTGATCTCTTGGCAGAAAATTGCAATTTCTTTTAAGGTCAATTGCCCCGAAATTTAAGTAAAATTGAATAATTTTAATGAGTAATAATTTTTATGACAAAAAGTAACAAGTTCCCGGTGAATTATTGCCGAAAGAAACGAAGTTTGTGGGTTTTGCAACATTTGTTCTTGAGTATTTGGACTTTAGGGGGGATGGGGCTGGTGTGGGGGGAGAGTCTCGCCCAGAGTTTGCCTGTGATGACTCCTACGACACCGAGGGCGCGGGAGTATTTCGAGCGGGGGGTGGGGTATATTCAACAGGGACGGTTACAGGAGGCGATCGCACAATTTCAACAAGCGTCCCAACTGGATCCCCAAATGGCAGCTGCCCACTACAATCTCGGGTTAGCCCTACGGCAACAGGGGCAGTTAGAACCGGCCATTCAAGCCTTTTCCCGCACTATTCAAGCGGATCCGAATTTTGCCCTAGCTTATAGTAATTTAGGGGCCGCCTTGTATGAGGCCCAGCGTTTAGGCCCGGCGGAGGGCTATCTGCGGCAAGCGTTAGGCTTAGATCCTCGTTTGGGGCCGGCTCATTATAATCTAGGTTTAGTGTTATTGCAGGGGGGAAATATTCGGGATGCGATCGCCCATTTCCAACAAGCAACCACCCTCAGCCCCAATGCACCCGAACCCCATTACTATCTCGGGGAAATTTATCTCCAACAAGGTCAACTCGAACCCGCTCAAGCCGCCTTTCAACAAGCCATCCGCCTCAGTCCCCGTTATCCCGAAGCCCACTACAATCTCGGGATTCTGCTCTACCAACAGGGCAACCTCAACGCCGCCCTAGAAGCCTTTCGTCAATCCTCCCAAGCCAATCCTAACTACGCCAACGCCTACTACGGTGCCGGCCTCGTTTTCCTCAGTCAAAGCCGCTTCAGCGAGGCTAGAGGGGTCTTAGAACACGCTCTGAGCTTGTATTCCCAACAAGGCAATGGGGAGTGGGTAGAAAGAACCCGCCATTTATTGCGCCAAGTCCCCTAAACCCATCATTTCCTTGGTGGATTGCGTTTAGCCGTGGGATTAGGACGGCGGGGAGTCCCCTTGGAAGCCCCCCCAGTGCTACCAGACGAAGGACGGGCGGGCGGGCGTTGGGGAGAGGCGGGACGTTTCGCCCCAGAGGGGGGACGTTGGGGTTTGCCCTGACTTCTGCCCCGGGTCGGTGGGGGTGGAGGTGCCGGGGCTAACTCGTCCTCAGCCCCACCAGCCCGACGATTGGGATTGGTGCGGAAACTCACGTTCACCCCTTCCCCAGACTGTTCTAACACTAACAGGGGCGTGGGTTTAGCTTTTTGATCCCAATCCATCCGCGCCACCCGTCCTTGAATGGTCGGTTGCCAATTATCATGATCCTCATTAGGACTGAGGAACTTTTCAATACAATCAATAATTTGGCTGATCGTCGTTGAGGTGGATTGAGTGGGTAATTTCGTTAACTTAATCTGAATTCTAAAGAGTACCCCTTGCACCCGTTTTCCGTGGGCTTCGGTTTCGTAGGTGACATCAAAAGTTTCGTCAACTTGTCGCCCTGTGGCCGCAATCCCGACTTGATGATTCGCCGTATTGGGGCGTAGTGCTACAGAAATCAAATCTTTGACCCGAATTTTAACCTGATTCACAATGGCATAGTGAAATACTTCCTCATCCATCCGCAAGCGTAAATAATCTAAGTTAAACTCCCGCGAGTGAACTAAGTCGGGGTTAGTTTCCATTTTTTGGATGGTTTTGAGTGCCAATTTCAGCCGTTTTTGTAGGTCTTTGGTGCGATATTCCTCAAACTTAATGGCCTTGTTCAGTTTATCAATCTGTAACTTGCCGTAGACCACTAGACCAATTACAGCAATCAGTAATAAACCACTGGTGGCCATAAAGGCGGTGGTCATTAAATCAAACGATTCCTCACCATTGGCGGCAGGTTCTGGGGGGGCTTGAGCAATGATGGGTTGAACGGAGGGATATTGAAAAAACATCATATTTTCACCAATGAAACTGACAAGGGAATGGCCAACAAGACCCACAATCGATGATCTACGGTTATGTGAACTACCAGCCCCACAAGGGGATGGGCAATTCCCGACAATCTTGTTAAAACCATCATTGACTTGGGCTAGAACCTTACCTGCTGTCACCCAGGGCTAGACCGTTCCCCGCAATAACCCATATTGTAGGTGGCACAAATCTGAGAGGAATCGTTCTGGGTTCGGAAAAACTCAGTTTGCGGCTGTACTCCGACCATTGACAAGCAAATTGCCTTTTGTTGACTAGAACAGCCCTCTTTGCACCCTGTGAGATGCCTTGGCTCAATGGGGTCCTTGCTTTCATTGTAACAATTCTCTGTCTGAAGTCATGGCATCGGGCCGGGTCTGGGTCTAGTTTACCCCCAACGGGCGCGATGGCCTCGGGCATCAATATGACAGAGGTTGGGATAGTGACCATAGCGGCCTAATCCTCCGGGCCACCAAGGATCGAGGGACCAATAGATTTGATTCCCGGAGAGTCCCTCACAGACAAAATCAATGGCATCCCCGACGATGTGACGGCTTTGGCTGGCTCCGCCGACGGCGCGGTTAATATGGGGGGGACGATACCAACTGGTGATGATTAAGGGGCGACCAAGGCGATCGCGTGCTTGTTGAGCGAGGGTGGCAATCCTTACAATTGCGTCCACGGTGGCCTGATTGGGGGGCATCCGGGTTCCCCCTCGGGTGGCTTCGGTCCAGGTAAAGTTCCCGTTGGGGAGAATGGAGGCCGAAAGCTGGATATTGCTGGTAGTCCACCGGGCGGGACGACTGGGGACTACAATGGTGACGGGTTTGGGTGGGGGGGCGGCTTCTTTGCGCTGTTGTTGAATCCGTTGTAGGTCTTGGCTGAGGGACTCAATGGCTTGATTGTAGGTGCTTAAACCCCGCCACAGTTGCACCATGCGAATGAGAGCCTCCCGTTGTTGGTTTTTTTCCTGGTAGGCGCTGGGAACCCGTCGCACAAAGTTGAGTAGTTCGTGATCCAGTTGCATGGCGACTTGTCGCAAGGTTTGGGGATCGTTGCCTGTGGAGGCGAGGAGGGCAGGGTTAATGCCGAGGGTGGCCACGGCGGTTTGTCTTGAGTCGAGATTGCGCCAGAGTCGGAAGCCTTCGGTGAGGGCGTTCCGTTGTTGACCTTGGCCTTGGTAAAACTCGGGGATGCGCTCGACAAAGGCAATCAGGGCCGGATCGAGGTGTTTGAGTCCGCTGTCGGGGGAGGTGTCTTTGTCGAGGGAGGCAATGGCTTCTTCTCGCGATCGCAACTGTCGCCAGTATTGGGTTAAACGCAGCAGGGCTTCCCGTTGGTGGGGATAGCCTTCATAATGGGGGGAGACACGCTGCATAAATTGTTTCAGCAACAAGTCCAACTCGGCGGGAGGGACTGAGGCTAGGGTAGCGCTGGGGTTGTTGACAAGGGATTGCACTGTTGCATCTACAGAGTCCTGTTTCCGCCAAATGCGCACCGCTTCGAGTAGGGCATCCCGTTGATGGGGTAAACCGATAAAATATTGACTTAAACGCTCCACTAAACTCAGGAGTTCCCGATCCAGTTCTACCAGATTATGAGCCGCTTGGGTGCCTTCATAATCCCGTTCGGTGTCGCTTTTGTAGGCTTGGAGTAATTCGGCGCGATCGCATTTTTCTAAGCGGCCTTGTACGGGTTTCCCCGGAGATCCCCCAAATCCATCGGCCAACAACTCGACAAAACTATTACTATAGCGTCCCAGTTCCGTATTCCATAAATCGCTGCCTTTCCATCCTTGATCGGCCAGATGATCGGTAAAACTCCGCACTAAATTGGCCGCATATTGAACCTGTTCAGGAAAGGTATCCACATGGGATTCCATCACCGATCCGGCAGCTACCACCCCTAATCCGGTCTCCCCATCCTTCAGGGAGGGTTTCCGGTGTGCATAGTGCAGGGCGGCTAAAATCGGTTTATGCACCCCCGTCCGTTCCGCTTCTAGCAGATAGTAATAGTTTCGTTGGTCTGGTGTTAATTGTGACATAACGCCTACAGGACTTGCTGATTTCGATGAAATTCACCCATCCTCCTGATTTTAGGGTGAATTGTCAGTAACTCCGCAAAATTTAACAAAAACCGACTGGGGAGAGCTTGGCCTATCTTTCAATCTCTATGGCAATTAATAATTATTAATTATCAATTCTCAATTCCCAATTGTTCCCTGCCGAATCTCACTCCTGAATCACAGTGGGAGCAGATCCTCGGCGCTGCTGGCGGCGTTCTTGCAACGATACCACTTCCGCCTCGTTGCTCTCCCGGGCTACCCGCACCAATAACCCCGCTAAGACTAAACTGGTAATGACCGAACTCCCGCCATAACTGAACATGGGCAGAGGTAAACCTGTTGTGGGTAAAACTCCTGTCGCCACGCCAATATTAATCAAAGACTGACCGACTAAAAAGATCATGACTCCCATTGCCACTAATTGCTGGACGGGCTGACGGCATTTCGTGGCAACAATCAGGGCGAGGGTGCCATAAATGGCCAATAATCCCAATAACGTCGCACTGCCCACAAAGCCGAATTCTTCGGCATAGACGGAGAAAATAAAGTCGGTGTATTGAATGGGTAAATAAAATAATTTTTGTTGGGATAAGCCAAACCCAGCCCCCCAACTTCCCCCGGAACCGACGGCCAGTAAACTTTGAATGAGTTGGTAGCCATCCCCCATCGGGTCTTGCCAAGGGTCGAGGAAGGACATCACCCGGCGTTTTTGGTAGGATTGGGTGGAAATGCTGATTGTCCCCAGAATAATCCCCGTGAGGGCGGTTCCCCCCAGTTGCAAGAGGGGCAGTCCGGCCGCTAGGGCAATCAGCCATAAACTCATACCACACAGGGCGGCGGTGCTAAGGTTAGGTTGGAGCAAAATGGCCCCGATGAGCAGCGCAAAGATAGACAGCCAACCGAAGCGAGTCGCCCAGGGGAGTTTGACCCAGTTGCTGAAGACTTTGGCGCTTTCGAGGACGAGGAAGGGTTTAATCAGTTCCGAGGGTTGTAGGGGGATGGAGGCAATGACGACCCAGCGACTGGCTCCATTAACGGTCATGCCAACTCCCGGAATCAGGGTGACGAAGATTAAACCGAGGAAGAGAAAGAACAGCCAGTGGGAATATTTGAGGATGATCCGCAAAGGCGATCGCACCAAACCATTAAAGCCAATCAAACCAATGACCGCCCACAGGACTTGGCGTTTAAAATAATACAGTCCATCCCCCATCTCTGCATCGGCAACGGGGTAGGAGGCCGAGAATAAAATCACCAGTCCAATAAATAACCAGATAAAAGTCAACCAGCGCAAGAGACGGGCTTCAATAGCCCAGTCTATTACTTCGGGGTCAAAAAAGGGGAATAAATAGCGCAGTGTAGCTAACAAGGGCATGGCTCATAATTTCTCTGGTCAGGATCATAGCACCAAAATCAACGGATACATGGTCAAGGGGGGGTGGGGCATCGAATTCATTGACGAGCCTTGAAAATTAACGTCGCCACTGACTCCGGATGATTGCCCCCCCTAAGACCAAAACACCCATCACAACTACCGTGATTAAGGGGAAATTGTCACTGTGACGCAGCGCGATCGCCACCAAGGCCCAGATCACCACCCCCGGAAAGATGGCATCGCGATAATGAAGGGCGATCGCTCCCCCCAACACCGTCGCTATGCCGATCATGATGCAAGTCCAGGCCGTCGCCCCTAAACCCAACTCCGTCCAGCCAGAACTGTATAGTGCCGTTGCCCCATTGACAATTGTTGCCACGGCAATCCAACCCAGATAAAGGCTCAGAGGGCGATCCACACACCACCGCTCCTGTCTCGTCTGGCTAGGCTGTTTACGGCGTTGTCCATAGCTCCAAATCAGCGCGGTTAAAATTACCCCCATTGCTCCCATAGATGCCCAAAACCAGCGAGCGAGGAAGAGAAAAACCCAAAGAATTTGGGCGAGGGAACTGATGATGATCCCATAGCGCACGGGATTTAAAGGGTTGCGATCGCCTGCTCCCGGCAACAGTTGATAAACCCCAAAGGCGATTAAACCCAGATAAATCAAACCCCAAATAATAAAGGCATAGTTAGCGGGGGTAATCATCACCCCGGCAAAGGTGGTATTGGCAATAACCCCAATCGATTGCCCTCCGATGGGATTAATATTTGACCAAACATTGATCCCAAAAGCGGCAACAATGCTAAGGAAGGTCAGCAGGGGGGTGATCGTCCCGCTCTTAGGGGTGAAAGGGTTTCTCTCTGGGGTTTGCATCTTGTATTGAGATTGACAGTCTCCGTTCTAAAGGATCGGAGATTCTTGGGTCAGTGACACACATTACTCTGCGCGAACGGGAGTCGGGAGTCGGGAACAATTATCTATTCCCTTGTTGAGTCTAGCGTTGGGCTTATTCAGCAGACCCTAAGTATTGCCGCCAAGATAGATAGGGTCTGCTGAATATCTCTCTAAGCAATGTTAATAGGGCTTTCGGGCATTTTAACAAAATGTTGCGGAATTCCCCTTCCTCGCTTGCAGGGAGGGGATGAATAGCAACCAATAAACAAACTGAGCGATCGCGAATCCTCGGATGAGCAGGTACAATGTTATCGGCGGTTTATGGCAAGACTGCCCGTTGCCGTGAGGACTTTCTACAAAATGCGGTAAATTAAAAGAACACGGGGAATAAATTCCCCTGAGTCGTTTTTCCTCTCAGGTCTAAAGACACTGAGTTTCCAAACTTCCACCCTTTCCTTATGAAAACGCCACCATCAATATCCTAAAGAGGTTTTTTGATGAACACTCCAACATTGACTAAGGCTACTGAATTGTCTCAACTGAATACCGAGCAAGTGCGATGGATTCAGTCTCGTCTAGAAATCGGGGGGTATTTACCAACAGGACAAGTGGATGGAATAGCCGGACCGTTAACCCATAAGGCGTTAGCGGCGTTTAAGGAGGATTTATGGTTGGAGTTTCCTTCTCTAGTCGGTCCTAGTACAATCCAAGCACTGTCGGAACTCTCGCCACGACATTCGGTTTCGGAACAACCTCAAGCACTTAAGCAGCAAGTCCTCACCTATGCCGGCCAGCTAGAGGGGAAAAGTGTGGTTTTACCCAAGGTGGGTAAAATTTATGAGCATCAATATATTGTTCCTGATGTGCCTTTGACTTGGGGTGAGATGACGAAAGGGTTAGATCCTCGTCGGATTCCTAACTCGGTGGAAATTGTGGAGGATCTCCAGCGATTAGCGATTGTTTTTGGCAGAGTCCGCAGTCGCTTCGGTTCCCCTATTGCCATTACTTCGGGTTATCGTCCGGCGGCGCTGAGGATTGGGGTTCCCAATTCCCAGCATATTTTTGGTCGGGCGATGGATATTTATCCTATCAATGGCGATTTTCGCCGTTTGTTGGAATTGATTAAGGTGGAATCGGCGGTCAAGGGGATTGGTTTGGGGCAACGACGGGGATTTCTACATATGGATATCCGCCCGGGCGATCGCGTGATCTTTCCCTATTAGTTTTGACAAAGCACACAAGCTTAACTTGTCAAAGTTGGCCTAAACCTAAAAGCGGCGAGAAATCAATCTCTCGTCGCTTTCTGTAAGGATGGGTTGACTACTCAAAATTAAGCTACTCAAAATTAAGCTACTCAAAGGGGGGGAATGGAGCCGAGCAGAGTCGAACTGCTGTCCAAACTGGGTATTTACTTTTCGCTCATTCACAGGTTTAGCCTTTCTAATCCTCAAGGCGGGAATCGTTAATTGTCCCTAACGATGGGATTCTCTAATGAAGTCTTAGCTAGTCAAGCCACTAGAGAAACTCGACTAGAGCATCCGTTGGGGTTTATCTATAATCCTTAACGGAGTCGAATTATAGATGCTCGAACCTTAGTTTAGGTTTAGATTAAGCAGCTACAGGAGCAGCTTTACGAGCGAAAGGAACGATGTTGTTCGCATTTACTATTTTTTTTGAACCTTTGATTAACGAGAGGAGGCTCACTCTCGACCTGCATCACGGGTCAGCTTTCGCCAGCCTGTCGAAACCGTTACGGCCCCGCGTTGTTCGTTCCCTTATTGTAACGATTAATTCGGGCAGTGACAAGGTTAAAGCTGTAACGACCCACACCAAACCGATCGGGTATAGTGTGGGGCTTCTCGGTTTCTGGCTAAAATTGTTCACAGAGGGTTTAGGGGGAATCGTCCTCGCGGGTAAAGTAGCCTTGAGTGCCGGAGGAGGTTTCTGCCCAGAGTCTAAACCGTTGTCCGCAAAAGGTACAGTACAGGTGCTGGTTAAGACTGGGGGGTTGAGGTGTTGCCTGTCCTGTCCAAGGAAAGGGGGTTTTCTGGCGGGATGCGTCTTGATCGATGGCTAATACGCCGGATGCGATCGCCTCTCGAATCCCTCGGAGGGTTTGGCTTAATTGTTCGGGGGAGGTGATTTCGGGGACAATCTTAAGGGGTCTACAATGTTCGCAAGTCATACACCAAGGGGGATAAAGGAGGATTAAGGAAGGGGGTGGGTATCCATTAGGATGGATTGTCTTCCTGACGGTGATGTACTTCTATGACGGTGTGGACATTGCCTCGGGGAGAAAAATCGCCTTTGATGGAGACTTCAAGGGGATTACAAGCGGCCACAAAGTCATCAAGGATTTGATTGATCACTTCTTCATGGGAAATGTAGCGATCGCGATAACTGTTGATATACAGTTTCAAGGCCTTCAACTCGACCACCGATTGATCCGGCGAATAAGTAATATGAATGGTGGCGAAGTCAGGATAGCCGGAAAAGGGGCATTTACAGGTAAACTCGGGTAAGGCAACATGAATGTCATATTTCCGACCGATGCGAGGATTGGGGAAGGTAATGAGTTCCCCTTCTAAAATGGCACGTTCGCCATATTTCACTTCAGGATGATTTGTCATGGTCTTGGGCGTTTCTTACAAAAAGGCTGAGATTGACATACTCCCCGACCTAAAGGTGCGGGGATTCTGGGGTCAAACAGCGATTGCGGGCATTGCCCGTCTAACATCGTCTAACCCAACAGTTGATGCCCCAACTGCTTGAATATTCTTAGCGGCGTTTTCATCTCGCCCGTTCACAGATTGGCAGGACGGACAACGCCATTCTCG
>NZ_JAIHOM010000129.1 GCF_026130165.1 Spirulina subsalsa FACHB-351
CCCTGCTCCCCTGCTCCCCTGCTCCCCTGCTCCCCCGCTCCCCCGCTCCCCAAGGGGTTAGAAAAGGTCAGGTTGGATGAAGTCTGGGGGTTGGATTTGTGAGGCTAACCGACAGATTTCCGGCCAGGAGATGACTAGGCTGTTGTAGGCTATGCTCTCTTGAGTCCAGCCTTTTCTGTCACAGAGGCTATAAAGTCGGTAGGCGAGGTCGCGGGCAATTTCGCTTCTGCCTCGTAGTTCGGGCAGTCCTTCTAGTTTAGCCAAGAGTTCGGCGGCTCCGGTTTCACCTTTTTGATCCAGTGCGTGGATTAGGTACTGGGCAATTTTCCAGTCAGGGAGGCGGTCGTTGCTGTTGGGAGTCCAGTCGGGGTTTAGTTCGCTACGTTTCAGGAGGCGCACCTTGCCCCCTTTGGCTTCGAGGACTCCGGCATCTACTAGGCCTTGGATGCTGGTGTTTTTGGCTTTGGACAGGGTTTCAGCGTCCCCATATTGCCCGGGGTCAAATTGATGTTGTTCAAACCAGATGAGAGTCCAACGGGTGTCGCTGTCAAATTCCCCTTCTTGTTCGGTTAGGTATTCGTCGAGGAATTGGTTGATCAGTTGGAGGGCGGTGCGCACAGGCAGGGGGGTGCCGTCGTTTCCTAGGATGGCGGCATATTGGGAGTAGATGGCCATGCCGGGGCCAATACTGGCTTGGGCGAGGTCTACGGGGGCGATGTTGCCTTGTTGGAGGGTTTTGAGGGCTTGGGGAAGGTCGCGTTTAAGTTCGGTGAGGAATTGGCGGCGGGTGACTTGGGGTGCGTTGGTGGGGCGGGGGCGGCAGACGAGGACGATGGAGGAGGCGAGGGCGTTGGTGCCAGATGCCACCATACGGTTACTCAGTTCGCTCCGCATGGGCCAGGTGCCATTGATAGTTAGTCCTGATTGAATCAAGCCTTCCAGCATGGTTTCCCAACCTGTAGAGGAAATAACTTCTTCGCCTTTTTTTCCTTCTTCTTCCTGTTGTTTGAATGCGTAGAAGATAGTGACAGGATAGGAGTCATAGGTAACTGCTTTCATACGCGAGAAGGCTTGCTTAATTCCCTCTTCAAAAAAATCTTTGGCTTTTTTCTTGCTGCCTTCAAAACGATAGGGAGTGGAAACCAGTTCTTGGGTTTTGGGAACGAGAAGTGTGCTGCAAATATTGGGGTAGATTTTTCCTAAGGAGCGACGCAACCAAACATAGAAAAAGTCAGAGAGATCGGCATAACCAATATTGTCACAGTTATGCACACAGCCTGTTGCTGTGGTATAGGAATGATCTAGAGTCTCAAAATTGTAGACATATCCGGTATAGGGTTTCTTCTCTATTTTGCGAATCGGAACAAGATAGCCACTATTCCACCAATATCCATGCTGACTAAACCGTTTTAGTGATAGAGGTTCATGCTTGGGTTCACCAATATGCTCTGCAAGTTTCAGTAAGGATTGTCCATTGACGGTGATATTGTGTTGGGGATAACGAGCAATGACAGGGTTGCCATTGACAATCGTGGTTTTAACTGTGCGGGTATGGAGGCAGGAGCGAATACCCAATTTTTGCAAAATGAGTTGAATTTGTCCTGCTAGTGCAGGCGAAACTGTGACTGCTTTATAGCCATTATTGGCACGATAGCCATCGCCCCACCAATAGCCTTTGATGAGTTCTTCTAGAAACTCAGTAGGAAGTTCCAAGATCCATTTCGGTAAACATTTGTGATTATCTTCTGTATAAAACCAAGTGCGAAATAGGGTAGCGATGGGTTTTGAGTAGAAGTTGAGACGAAAAGAATTGTTATTATTTTTTCGATTATCAGTGGTTTTACCCGGACTGAGATGAAAGCAGATTTGCATCAATTGAATGATGTCTTCTTTCAGGTTTTGCTCTTCCCAGTGGAGGGTAAATTGAATGGTGCCGCCATCAGATTCTAGTCTGGCATAACCTTCTGCAATGAAGAATCCGATTAGACGACAAAGAGCAGGGGTGATTTTCAGGTGAGACGGAATTGTGTATTGACGATCGAGGCAAAGAGTCGTGGTTTGTTTTTCTCTGCGATTGAGAGATTTAGGCGTTGCTTTTTGGTAGTGTAACAAACCATCGTGTTCAAGATAGTCACCTTGTGGCAACCAATCTTGCAGCACAATGGATGACTGAAACTGTTCAGTTGTTAGGGTTGGTAGAAAGATTAAATCGTAAGGCTTAACCTCTGCGGTCGGTATCCAATCCAGATGATAATCTGCAAAGGCTTGATGGCGGCAACGGCCTTGACTTTTGATGTAAGAACAGTCTGGATGGCAATAGCTAAATTGATAGCCGCAGGGATTGGTTTGAATGCCATAGATTGGATGTTCTCCAGTGATGATGAGGGGATGGTTAATCCCTGCAATGGTGAGGTGATAAATTTGCCCCTCGTACCAACGTTTAGAGGTGTTGATGACTGTTGAAAATTGTCCTTTGTGGGTTAGGACTTGATCGCCAATTTGAATATCTTGGATGGAGACATAGCCCTTTGTGGTTTGAATGAGGGTGTCAGGGGCAAGACAATAGGGGGGATCGGTGGAGATAAGTTTAGGGGTGGTGTCGTTGGGGTGAGGGGTTGTTGCGTCGTGTTGATGTACGGTTGATTGGGAATTAGGAAATGCAACTTCAAGAACTTTCACAATCCACTCAATTGCACCATTAAAGTTCCCAGTGGAATCGCTCATCGGGTTCGCTTCTACAAAATCCCAAACCATTGGAATAGCTTGTCTGCCAAAAGTATTCCTAGTGCTGTCTCTACTAATATCCCATGAACAAATAGCTGAATTTCTGTCTGCTAACCTGTCAATTCCAAACGCCAAATAAACACTAATCGCATCCCCATAAGCCCTCGCTCCCGTCCCGCCCTCAGCCAACGGTACATCATCATCAGGCAAACCCGCCGCCACAGCATCCGCAATAGCTTTTTCCCGTGCTTCCCCCACCAAATCGCTGAAGGTGGTGAGGGCAACCAATTGACGCGGCGTGAAGAGATGATGAAAGTGAGTTAAACCATACAACGGTGTGAACATAGAGCGGCGATCATCGCCAATTTGACCATCAGGATACCAAGTCGGTTTCGCACTTCTAGCAATTTCTTCATGTTCCTGTGTGGGTGAAAGATAGATTCTGCCCTTTTTCCCTTCAGCCACAATCGCCATTAACTGAGCATCCATGCGCCCTGCCATTCCCTCAGCTTTAATGTGCTTACCATCCGTAGGTTGTCCACAAGCCAAACAGCTAAACGTTGCACCTCGCCCTGTTTTAGGCGGATCTGGTGCCTTCCCCTGCCCCGACTTCGCCACAAACCGGATCCTTGTGTCCTTCCCGCCTTTGTGGTTCATTTCCTCAACCATCGGCTCTACCCAAGCCTCTTTCCCCTTCTTCGTCGAAAGCTGAAACGAACGCACCAAGGGCATCGCACAACCACAAGCCGGATTCGGACATTGCACCGTCCGCGCCCACAACCAAGCAATTACTGTCGCTTCCTGCCTGTCCTTGGTGCCTTCGGGGTTAATTTGTACCTGGGGATATAAATGCCCAATGCGTTCAAAAGCCTGCTCTCGCATCCACTGCCCATAAAACCGCACATCGGCCGCCAGTCCCTGGGCCCCCTTCCACGATTCCAGCTTACTCCGCTTCCGATCTGCCCCATTAATCGGCGCTTGATCCTTAAACTTGGGCGGAATCTCAATCAACGCTTTGTTAATTAACACCGCCACCGGGTTTAAATCACTAGCATGGGCTTCTAGTCCCAGTCGTTGCGCCTCCAAAGGAATCGAACCCCCTCCCGCAAAGGGATCATAGGCTGGGGGTGCATACTGGGCAATATACTCCCGCACCGCCTCCGGTTTCGTTGGCGGTTCCTCTCCCCTCTCCCAAGCCAAACACCGGGCAATTTCTCGCTGTGCCGCCTCTACTACTCCCGAATGGGGGTCATTGACTTCATTCCAAGACACCAGCCCCCGCACCACTGGCTTTTGTTTTCCCTTCTTGTCCGTCTCTATCTCAATCCGCCCCAAAATATCAAAGAGCCGTTGTCGTTCCCTTGTTTGCTCTTCCTCCGTGGGAAACCGATCCGGCCAACTGGAGGGATCATCCACCAGGGAAGCCCACAGCACCGCCCGACAGGCCGCTAAAGGTCGCCGCGCCCACCATAAATGGAGGGTGGAGGGGTGACCATGACGGATGGACTTCTCCCGCGCTGATTCCATGTTGATGGCTTCGAGGGGAAGGGCGACTTCAATGAGCTTTTTTTTCATGGGAACTATAATTTGTAATCGACAAGGGAATTGATAATTGATGATTGCTCCTGATTGGGCGCTGAAGCGCAACTACGAACCTGATTGGGGGCCCAAGCGCAACTACGAACCTGATTGGGGGCCCAAGCGCAACTACGAACCTGATTGGGGGCGCTGAAGCGCAACTACGAACCTCGTTGGGGGCCCAAGCGCAACTAGGAACCGAACTAGATTAGGAGCATAAATGGCGATCGCCTTCCCGCACATTGGGATTATGGCGTAAATAGTCCCGTAACCACAAACAACCTTGCTCCAGCAAGACTTGTAAATCCAAACTCCAGAGGTAAACTGTACTATCTGCCCCTGCCGTCACTAAAATTAAACCATCCGGGCTCCAAGCCATAGCCGTGACCCTCCCCCCGTGGGCTTGCCAAGTCTTTAAGAGCGTATCATTGGTTTGCCAAACCTGTATACGATTGTCCCAAGTGCTAGTCGCCATAATCTCCCCCGTGGGGTCAAACCGTAAATAATTAATACTATCTGTATGGCCAATTAAGGTTTTAATCACCTGTCCTTGTGCCGTCCAGAACTTAATCGTATTGTCATAACTGGCCGAAGCAAACAAGGGGTTTTCTTCACTCCCTTGACTGCCCCGGGGGAAAAACTGCACATCCATCACCCAACTACGATGGCCTTCCAAATTTGATAATGATGTAGAGGCCTTATAACTATGGGGGTCAATCTGCCAGAGTTGGATGGTACTGTCATCACTACCCGCCGCCAAAAAGCGACCATCGGGACTAAAAGCAACACGATTCACCCGGGCATTGTACCCCGCCAAGGTTTGTAAGACCGTGCCTTGAGGAGTCCAGAGTTTCACCGTGCGATCGCGGCCAGCCGTCGCCAATAAGGGGAAATGGGGGTGCCACTGCACATCCGTCACCCAATCCCCATGACCCGTAAAAGTGTGTAGCAGCTCACCATTTTTTGTCCAGATTTTCACCGTGCGATCGCGGCTAGCCGTCGCAATTAACTCCCCATCCGGCGAAAAACTCACCCCTTCCACAAACCCCTCATGGCCCTGTAAATCCCCCAGAAACTCCCCCTCTCGCGTCCAGAGTTTCACCAAATTATCTCGCCCCCCCGTCACCAATCGCTGGCCATCCGGGGAAAACACCACATCATCCACCGCCCCCTGATGCCCCACCAGAGCCACCCGCGGCCGTTCCGCCAAATCCCAAACCCGAACACTCTTATCGTAACTAGCCGAAACCAACCGTTGCCCATCCCGACTAAACCCCACACTCGTCACCCCATCCCGATGACCTAACAGCGTCTGTAAGACCTCTCCCCGACGATTCCAGACCAGAATCCGGTCATCCTTACTCCCACTCACCAAACGCTGGCCATCGGGGCTAAAATTGACTGTAAACACCCAATCCTGATGTTCCGTGAGCGTCTGTTGCAACTCCCCCGTCGCCACATCCCAGAGGCGAATCGTCTTATCATCCCCCGCACTCGCTAAAACCTGACCATCGGGACTAAACGCCACATAACTCACCGCTCCCTCATGACCCCTTAAAGTCTGCACCACCTCCCCCGTCAAGCTGACCAACTGAATCACCCCATCCCGACTAGCCGAAGCGAGGAGATTTCCTTGAGGATGAACCGCCACCCAACGCACAGACTCCTGATGACGGGCGAGAATCCCTTGAAATTCCCCCTGTCTCGTCCATAACTTCACCGTGCCATCTTCCCCCCCCGTAATCAACCGTTGTCCATCGGGTGTAAAACTCACCCGATAAACAATTCCCTGTTGAGTGGCAATAGTACGCGGGGGGGAAAAATGACAGCCTTGGGGCTGTAAACAAGACAGTTGACGCTCCCCCTGTTCCCTGTTCCCTGTTCCCTGTTCCCTGTTCAGAGTCATAGACCAGAGTTTAACCGTGCCATCCTCACTACTAGAGGCTAGTAGCGCATCTTGGGGGGTTTGACTCCAGTCCACACTGGTTACACTTTGCTCATGACCCCGCAAACTGGTTAATAACTGCCCATCAGGTCGCCATAATTTAATCAAACCATCCCGGCTGGTACTAGCAATGATTTGATCTTGGGCGATAAACTGCACTGACCAAGCCACATCCTCATGACCGGAAAAGCGGTTTTTTTCCTGTACGCCATAAACGGCCTGTTCTAGGGCAGAAATGACCTTAAATTGCGTAGCCGGGGGAATTTCGGCTCGGGACAGTAAGGGGAAAGATTTCAGCCATTCTGGGGCAATCTGGCCGAGGGCAATACTCCCCCCTAGCTGACCCATCAAGGGACTATCCCCCCTAGCCCCCCTTCGGAAGGGGGGGAGGAGACTATCCCCCCTAGCCCCCCTTGGGAAGGGGGGGATTGGAGGGAATCCTATTTCCCCTAATCGCCCGTGGGAAGGGGGAGAAACAAGTCGTCCGCGTGGCTCATCGTCCCTTGGGAGACTATCCCCCCTAGCCCCCCTTGGGAAGGGGGGGAGGAGACTATCCCCCCTAGCCCCCCTTGGGAAGGGGGGGATTGGAGGGAATCCTATTTCTCCTAATCCTCCGTGGGAAGGGGGAGAAACAAGTCGTCCGCGTGGCTCATCCCCCCTTGGGAAGCTGGGGAACGGCCACTGGGGGGGGCGATGGCGTTGGATGACATCCTCCTGTAAGGCTTTGGCAGCGCGCAGAGCTTCGAGGAGAGCATCAAAACGCTGTTCGGAAATAAACAAGGCTTCAGAAGAGGTACTCAAGGCTAAGAGTTCGGCATTGAGGGAGGCATTTTGGGCGAGACGTTGCCCTAAATTGGCTTGCCAAGCCCAATATCCAGCCGCGAGGGCTAAAAACCCCATCACCCCGCCGCCGACAATGGCTTTGAGCCGTTGTTGTTCGACCTTGACGAGGGCTTGCTGTTTTTGGGCAAATTGGGCTTCGATGGCTTCGACTTGCACCTGGCTGTATTGCTCCCGAATGGGCTGCACAAGGTAATCATGCACTAATTGATAGCGGTCTTCGGGGTCTTCGGGGAAGCGCACCACTAAGCGGGAACCAACCAGAATTTCTAGGATTAAATCTAGGGAGTCTTGAGTGTCGGAAGGGAGGGGACAAAAGGGAGTTTGTTTCCAAGGCCACCAAGAATTTAAGGGACCCGAGGGGGCGGGGACGGCTTGATGTTCTTTCAGGTATTGGCTTAGTTCGCTTTTGGTTTTCAGGGTGCGGGTGCCGTTGCTGGCGGTGAGGGTAAAGAGGATTTGCCAGACAACCTGACGGTTTTCAATGCCGCAGTCGTCAATGATGGTTAAGAGGGAACGGGTGACAAGGGTGGCTTTGGGATGTTTGCCAAGGTTCTGATACTGCTCGAAGGTGGTGATCTTTTCGGCTTGGAGTTGCGCCCCGACGAGATGGAGTTCAATGGGGCGCACGGTACCCCGGGGTTGGGCTAAATCGGTGACAAAGGCTTCTATTAAGCGAGGTTCAAGGTGAAACTGGGCGGTTTCGGTGAGTTGGTAGATGACTTGATGGGCGTATTCTGGGCTGAGGTCGCCGAGTTGATAGCGAATTTGACGGTCGAGGAGGTTGTTGTTGATGGCTTCGAGGTCTACGGACCGTTCGATGTTGAGCAGGTAGTGTAGGTAATCTTCCCGCAGGGAGAGGATGATTTTGACGAAGGGCAATTGTAGGGCATCGCGCAAAAATTCATAGAATTTCTGTCGTTGGCTTAGGTGGTCTGTGAGAAAAAAGAATTCCTCAAATTGGTCAAACATCAGGACGGTGAGGATTTGCCCTTGGGCGTTTTGCCGCAGGTGTTCAAACAAGTCATTTAAGCGCTGTTCGGGTTGCCAGGGGGGAATGGCCTGACGGTTGGCTTCTAGGGCGGTGTCTTGAAAGGTTTTGTGGGCGTCTTGATAGGCGAGGGTTAATTCTGCTTCCCAGTCCTGATAACGGCTTTGTAAGACGGGCATGACTTCCCGGGCGGAGATGATTTGCCCTCGCAGTTGGGGAATGAGGCCGCCTCGGAGGAGGGTACTTTTCCCGACTCCGGAGAAACCGTGCAGGATGGTGAGTTTATGATCATGACGGCTCATCCGTTCGAGGAGGTCGTTAATCATGGTTTGACGACCGGAGGCGGTGATCAGGTGCTGGGAACGTTGATTCACGAGGTCTGACCAGGAGGCTACCCAACGGTCACTATGGGAGGTGGGGACCCCATGAAAGGCCCGCAGTCCACTGTATTGTTCAACAAAGTGCTTTTCTTGTTTGAGGGTGAAGGCTTTTTGATATTGTTTTTTCTGGAAGTAGAGCGATCGCAACTGTTCCAAAATCGTTAAGTACAATCGCTCTTTTTCTTTACTCTCCAGTCCGTATTGATTCCCCTCAGACCAGTGATGAATCAGGGTTTCTTTACTCTGTTCTAAGGAGGTTTGGGCTAAGTCTACTTGACCCTGTTGGATTTGGGCCTGGGCCAGCAGGAGTAAGTAGTGGGCGGTGGCTTGGGGATTAGGGGCTTGTTGTTGGAGTGCGATCGCCTGTCGGGCTAACTGTTCGGCTCGTTCCCCCACTTTCGCCCCCGGTGAAGCTAGAGCCACTTGGGTTAAAAATCCGTACACCCTGGCACTATGACCGGGATCATTCAGTGCTGTTGTTTGTTTGAGAGCATCTAAGCTTAAGCGTTGGAGCGCGTGCCAATCCCCTAATTTTTGCAGGACTCGCCCCACTTGGACGGTCATTTGATTGACCAGAGGGGTATAGAGGGGGTCTTGCAGGTCACGCTGTTTGATGCGGAAAATCTCCAAAGCGGCCGTAAAACAATATTTGGCCTCTAACCAGCAGGTGTGACTGTTCACAGGTTGTTGTTGCGCTTGCCGACAGTAACACAGCCCCAGATGAAATAAAACCAACCCTTTATGATTTAAAAAGGGGTTCACCGGAAAACGACTCTCTGACCGGGTTTCTGGAAGTTGTTCACTTTTCCAGTAGCCTTTCCCTTGACTCCAAAACCTTAAACTCTCTTGAAAATGCTCAATAGCCTGGTCAATTTGTTGATTGGTGTAGGCATCTCGACCGAGAATAAATGACCAAGTGGCTTCACTGACTGGATTGAGTTGGCTTTGGCTGGTTTCGACGTTGCCTTTGGCAAATTCTAACTCCTGACGAGTGCGACAACCGGGGGCTAAATCGACGGCTTCATTGGGGACAAAATGCTCGACTCCGGCCTCTAGGAGTTGTTGAAAGAGGCAGTCTGTGGTTTGCCACCACAAAACAATGGCATCCCTCGGCGCTAACTCAAATTTTAAGGAGGTGGCCGCCCAACTTTTGAAATCTGGGGCTAAACGGGTGAGTTTTTGCAGCACTTCATCAGTCACCCAGAGCAAAATGGGCAGGGGGAGGGACTTGCGAAACTCATCCCGCATCTGGTTGGTGACTTCTAAGACACTTTCCAACTCGGCCACCCCGTCGAGGTCAAAGACACTTAAAGCGCCGGGCAAAAGTTCGGGGGAAAACCCGCTAAATTCTCGCTCATAGACCTCGTAGAGTGTGGTAAAGAGCGTACTGACGCGAGAGGGGAGATCAATGGGGTACAAGTAGAGGGGATTCGCTTCGGAAATCATCCCCTGTAACTGTTCCCACATTTCTTGTCGTAAGCTTTGATAGTTACAACGGAGGAGGATGAGGGTGAACTGTTCTTGAGAAAAGGCGATCGCTCGTAATAACGTACTCAGGGAGCGTTGATTATTTTCGCTGGTAGGATCGGGAACAGTAGATTCACTCATGGATGAAGGGGAAGGGAGGTCTTCAAGCCACCCGCATCAAGGTTTCCCAGTACCAAAGAAATTCGCGTGTTTCAGCATGACTTGGATCAGGATTCGGTTGAGATTCAGCCGTTGTCACCACTTGAACAGGGGTCGATTCAACCAGGACGGGGTAAAACAAAACTTCCATAACAATCTCCTCTAAAGGTTCTATAGTCTCAAGATAAAGTGAGCCTTAGAACTCAGGAGGAAACCAGCAGACAGTTTATGAATTGCGTGATTTCCGAGGGGGTGAACTCGATCAGCGCGGACTTAACCCCAGAGGGTTTAACTCTTACTGTCCTCTATTTTACAAGGCAATCGCCCGGTCGCCTAGAATATTCTCTCAGGGGGGACAATTCTCCAACTGACTCCTCTACCCCCCTAACAATCCCATTGAACTACTCTCAGCTAATAGTTGTTGAATGGTTTCCACCAACTCATGAGCATGGAACGGTTTAGCAATATAGGCATCTGCCCCTTGTTTGAGTCCCCAGTAGCGATCTACATTGGTTCCCTTGGCCGAACAGATAATAATAGGGATGTCACGGGTGGAGGGGTTGGTTTTGAGTAGACGACACAACTCATAACCATTCAGTTGGGGCATAATCAGATCCAGCACAATTAAATCTGGGGATTGTTGACGAATTTGTTTAATGGCTTCCAGACCATTGGCGGCCGTCCAAATTGTAAACTTATGTTGCCCTAATAAATCCGATAAAATATGTCGTTGCGTTTGACTATCATCAACAATCAGAATGGTGGTCATGAGAACTTCTCCCAACTGAATATAAAAAGGCGCGCTATTAATTCTGTCTAAGCCGTTGACTGTTTTCCGGGAGGAAAGTTGAAGTCATTGCGGCGAATTTTACAAAACCACAGGGGCAATGCACTCCGATGTATTGAGGTCTAAAAATGTGTGATCAATGAACTCCTGTTAGTTCAAGCCGGGAGTTTGGGAGGTCAGCATGAATTTAGGTTCATCATGACCCCGCCTTAACCATGACTTGTGTATTTCCCCTAGATTTACTATGTTAAAACGAATCTGACGAGAGAAACCGACTGACCCCATTAAAAAAGATTACCCAGAAATCCACGGACAAATATCACCTAGGGGATCAGGAAAACTAACGAGGCGGCAAAACACCTCTAGGTTGAGACAGCCGATTTATCGCGCTACCCTAGAAAATTAAACCTTTTAACTCCCATGACCATGCTTTGGCCCTATAGAACCCCCGGCATCCCTGATGATTTATTTGAGCAACTCCCCGGTATTCCTTTAAGTAAACGAGAAGTGCGTCTGTTGATGCTTTCTTACCTGCGTTTAGAGGCTCATTCCGTGGTCTGGGATATTGGAGCCGGGACTGGCACAATTCCCATTGAAATTGGGTTGCTCTGTCCTAAAAATACCATTGTTGCGGTGGAGCGGGATAGTGATGTGGCCAATTTAATTCGGCGGAATTGCGATCGCTTCGGGGTGAAAAATGTGCAGGTGATTGAAGGGAACGCCCCCGACTGTCTAGAAAAAGTCCAACCTCGCCCCCAGCGTGTTTGTTTAGAAGGAGGACGACCCATCAAAGCCATTCTAGAATTTGTTTGGGACTGTTTAGAACCGGAAGGCCGTTTAATTGCCACGGCTTCAAATTTAGAAACCCTCTACGCCATCTCTGAAGGCTTTGCGGAACTCCAAGCGCGTAATATAGAAGTGGTTCAGCCCGTGATTAATCGTTTAGAAACTCGGGGCAATCATCAAACCTTCGCCTCAGTTCACCCCATTTTTATCTTAAGCGGTGAGAAATTATAGCCCCTAAAGATCCACAAGACCCCTTAAGGTTTGATAAGATTTCTTTAACCTCCTCTTATTCTTCCCCCAAATGGTGGAAACGCTTTTGATATGCCTTGGTCACGGATTATTAGCGCCATTGTTGCGATCGCCCTTGCTTTAGGAATGCTCCTAGCCGGGAGTTGGTACTTTGCCGCCGGGTTTATGGTCATTGTCCTATTAGGGGAACTCGAATACTTCCGCCTCGTGCGGGCTAAGGGCATTAACCCAGCCGGAAAAACTACCCTGGTGATCTCTCAATTGCTGCTGATTACCGCCACCTTTAACCCCACCCTCACCGATGCCTTTTTCCCCATTGGTGGTACCTTCATCTGTTTTTATCTGCTCTTTCAGCCTAAATTGGCCTCTATTGCCGATATTTCCACCTCTATTTTGGGGCTATTTTATGGCGGTTGGTTGCCCAGCTATTGGATTCGCTTACGGGTGGGCTTAGAAAGTCATCCCCCCATTCTCATTGCGACTAATCCCAACGCCCTCCCTCAGATTAATATTGGGTTAGATACCCTCCCCCAATGGGAAACAGCTTGGTGGAATATTAACCATTTTTCCCCCGCCCTCAAAATTACCCTGATTGCCTTTGCCTGCATTTGGGCGGCCGATATTGGGGCCTATCTCATGGGCAAGTTTTTCGGGAAAACCCGTCTCTCAGAGATTAGCCCGAAAAAAACCGTAGAAGGGGCGGCTTTTGGCATCCTCGCCAGTGCTTTAGTGGGGGGATGGGGGGCTTGGTATATGCAATGGAACGCTTGGCAAATTAGCGGGATTTTGTTGGGGTTATTAATTGGGGTGGTGAGTTTATTGGGGGATCTTACAGAGTCTATGATGAAACGAGATGCGGGAGTGAAGGACTCGGGTCAACTCATCCCCGGTCATGGAGGCATTCTAGACCGTACAGACAGTTATGTGTTCACCGCACCCTTAATTTATTACTATGTGACGTTGTTTTTGCCTCTGTTGCCCAAGACGCTGTTTTGATCTCCCCAAGGCTGACGCGCCCTCTCCCCTGCTCCCCCGCTCCCCTGCTCCCCTGCTCCCCCGCTCCCCTGCTC
>NZ_JAIHOM010000130.1 GCF_026130165.1 Spirulina subsalsa FACHB-351
GCGAATGGCATCATCAATGGCAGTAGACTGATTTGGTTTTAATACTGCTTTCATTTCCAAGACAATCATTGTTTATCGACCTCAAACAACTAGATGTATACTAACATATACAGCACAAATTGTCATGATCTAGTGATCCCTGAGCCTTAGCTAAAGAGTCGTGCTTCGCTGTTTCTATACGGGTCGGGTTTCATCCCGTCGGTAAAACCGAGGGTCTTCACCCGACATTGCAGATAACCGCATTTACTGAGCTACTGTGGGCATTAATGGAGCGAATTAAGGGAAAGTTCCCTGAGTCTCCTGATTGGCTAGGGGCGAGTAAATTAGGGGAATCTCCAGAGAAGAAAAAGGGGCGTAGGAAGTAGAATCCAGCCCCAACAATACCTAATGTTACGAAAAGCGCGATCGCTAGAATAGTGGTTTCGTTTTTCTTAGACATGAGATGACGCGAACTACTCCATCCTGCCGTTGGCGAGGATGGATCTGCTGTTTACTGACTGTTCACTTAGGATAACCAACCTTTTAAACGGCGGGCAACTTGGGGGCGGCGAAGTTTACGCATGGCCTTACTTTGGATTTGACGCACTCTCTCCCGGGATAAATTGAACATTCCTCCCACTTCTTCTAAGGTGTAAGGCTGACTGGTATTCAAACCATAGCGCAGGGAAATTACATCTTTTTCCCGTTCCGTGAGAACATCACTCAACACTTCCCCAATTTCTTGGCGCATCATGATTTCACTCATCTGCTCCTCGGGCAGTTGTAAATCATTGTCCTCCAAGAGATCCACCAGTTCCGTATCTTCCCCCTTGCCGACTCGGTGATTAAGAGAGAGAGACTGGCGACGCAGTTGGAGTAAATGCCGCAGTTGACTGGGGGTAACATCTAATTCAGCCGCTAGTTCTTCCTCTTTGGGATTGCGCTTTAATTGTTGTTTCAGAATACGTTGGGCTTTTTTGAGTTTGTTCAGTTTCTCCACAATATGGATGGGGAGGCGAATGGTGCGGGCATCATTGGCAATGGTGCGGGTAATCGCCTGACGAATCCACCAGTAGGCATAGGTGGAAAATTTATAACCTTTGTTGGGATCAAACTTCTCAGCCGCTCGATTGAGGCCAATGGCTCCCTCTTGAATTAAATCGAGGAAAGGAACACCCCGATTTAGATAACGTTTGGCAATGGAGACGACTAAACGCAAGTTAGAACGGATCATTTTCCGCTTGGCCACTCGTCCTTGATAGAGACGTTGTTCCAGTTGCCGCTCGGTGATCCCCAAAGCGTTGGCGACTTCGGTAGAGGTGGGAGGACGATCTAACTGTTCTTCGAGTTCTTCGCGCAATTCTTCAATGGCCACCACCGCTTTCACACATTGGGCGAGTTCCACCTCTTCATCGGGTTTAAGCAGGGGATAGCGCGCCATTTCTTTGAAAAACGCGCCTACTGTGTCATCGCTATCGACTCTACCTGTTTTTGGGTTCGTTTTGGTCAGAGTTAAGGTAGGATTAGCAGAGGGATTCCGATCCCCGATGGCGACGGGTGATCCCGAGGCGGCTATTTCGACAATATTATTGATCTCGACAATCTTATTATTGTCGTTTTGCAGGTTGTTGGGTTTAAATTCCGCGAGGCTCATAACTCTGTATAAATATAGGGTGTACAGTCAGTGGGATCAAAGGATTAGCCGAATGACTAAAGGATGGGACTAGGTGGCAAACCTGACTTGAGCTAGAGATCAGACGAGGGTTCACAAGGAACAAAGTTCACAAGGAACAAATTTGATGATCTAGAGCAATCTAGAGAGCCAGTCCAATTGAGGGAGAAGAAGTTTAGAGATTAGAGGTTTACAGATTAACGAATTAGAAGTTGAGCGAAATCAAACGGGATGAGCAGAAATTGAGGCAGGTAAACTGTAGTAATTGGCTGTTCTCGGTCTGGTAGTGTAGTTTGAGTGGTGCGATCGCGGAATGAGGAAGAAAATCCCCAATCTACCGGATGGGAAACTACCCGGCGAGAGTGTAAGGTTGGAGCTATCGGCTTGGACTACGACAAGTCCGATCCACGAGAAAGTTAGAGAAAGATTGTTTATCAGGCTACCAGAAATGTTTTTCTGATTTGTTTATCTGATTACAAAATGACCGTTCAACGGAACATTTGTCCAGATTTTCCCGGAAAATTGAGTGTGATTAGAACCCCAGAGACTAGGTGACAATCCCCTCTAGTTGCAGACATGAGGGAAAGAACGGAGAATAAGGGAGAAACGAATCAATGACCCTGTGGGTTTTCTGGAAAACCCATATACAGTGAGTGTGTTATTCTTTTTTCTCATCATCAAAGCACAAGAATTACATCATGTCCAATCCCTCCTGTGGTGTTCTACTCTGTGAACCCCAAACAACCTACGATCCTAATCCCGCAAATGACCGATGGCTGGAGGTTTTGGTTGATTGTCCGGGAATTGAAGAAACGTTAACCTATCGAACTCCCCCAGATTTACAGGCAGAAGCGGGGGATATTGTGACGGTGCCGTTGGGGGGGCAGATGGTGGGGGGAATTGTGGTGCGGGAAGTGACGCAACTCCCGCCGGGTTTGGATTCCCAGAAGGTGCGCGAGATTGAGGATGTGGTGGCGGTGGGGTTTTTTCCGGCTCATTATTGGGAATTGTTACAAAATGTGGCGGATTATTACTATACGCCCTTCATTACGGTAGTTAAGGGGGCTTTACCGCCGGGTTTATTGCAGCGATCGCAGCGCCGCATCCGTTTACAGTCCGATGCCATCCCCCCGGGCTTTGAGGTGTTTTGCTCTCCGGCTGCCTTAGCGGTGTTAACCCTCCTTCAGTCCCAAAAACAAGGGGACTACACGGCCAAATATATACAGAAGCAAATCCCCCAAGGGCGGAAGGGTTTACGGGATCTGCTGAAACGGGGCTGGGTGGAGAGTTATCTGGACTATCCTCCCCCGACTAAAGCCCTGCAAAAACAAGCCATTACCCTAGTTTCCCATCACTTCTCCCCCTCCTTGAGCAAACGACAGGAGGAGATTTTACGCCTGTTGAAAAAACAAGGGGGGGAAATGTGGCTCACGGATTTTGTACAACTGGCTAAAACCACATCTAAAACCCTCAAGCGCTTAGAGGCCGAGGGGTATGTGGTGATTGAAGAGCGGGAAATGTTGCGTTTTTCCCAAGATCCAGAACAGGGGCGAGATGAGGCGAAAATCCTGAGTCGGGAGCAACAACAAGCCCTCAATACCTTGGCGGATTGTGGGGGATTTGCGGAGGTTCTGTTACATGGGGTGACGGGTTCCGGGAAAACAGAGGTTTATTTGCAGGCGATCGCACCTCTTTTAGAACAAGGGAAATCCGCCCTCGTTTTAGTCCCAGAAATTGGGCTAACCCCCCAACTCACCGATCGATTTCGCGCCCGTTTTGGCGATCGCATTCGGGTCTATCACAGCGCCCTCTCCGACGGCGAACGTTACGACACTTGGCGGCAAATGCTCACCGGAGAGCCTCAAGTGGTCATCGGCACCCGTTCCGCTATCTTTGCCCCCCTCCCCCATCTCGGTCTAATCATCCTCGACGAAGAACACGACAGCAGCTTTAAACAAACTCAACCCGCCCCCACCTACCACGCCCGCACCGTCGCCCAGTGGCGGGCCAAATTGGAAAATTGCCCCCTCCTCTTAGGATCTGCCACCCCAGCCCTAGAAACTTGGGTCAGAGTCCAAGAAAACCCCCAAAATTCCACCCTGTACCTCTCCCTCCCCGAACGCATCTACTCCCGCCCCCTACCCCCCATCGAAATTGTAGACCTCCGGAAAGAACTCAAACAGGGCAACCGTTCCATCTTCAGCCAAAGCCTGCAAACCGCCCTAGAAAACCTCCAACAGAACAACCAACAGGGGATCTTGTTTATTCCCCGTCGGGGTCATAGTACCTTTGTTTCCTGTCGTAGTTGTGGCTACGTCATTGAATGCCCCCATTGTGATGTGTCCCTGTCCTATCACCACACCCACGCCCTGGCCACGGAACTCCTACGCTGTCACTACTGCAACCACACCCAACTCCAGCCCCCCCAATGCCCAGAATGTGGTTCCCCCTACCTCAAATTTTTCGGCACGGGTACCCAGAAAGTCAGCCAAGAATTAAGCCGATTGTTTCCAGAACTGCGCGTCATTCGCTTTGATAGTGATACCACCCGCACCAAAGGCTCTCATCGGGCGTTATTAACCCAATTTGCCCAAGGAGAGGCCGATTTATTAGTGGGAACCCAAATGCTGACCAAAGGGCTGGATATTGCCCAAGTAACCCTAGTAGGTGTAGTGGCGGCCGATGGGTTACTGTTTTTAGGGGACTACTACGCCGCAGAACGAACTTTTCAAACCCTAACCCAAGTGGCCGGACGAGCGGGACGGGGGGCGGATCCCGGTCGGGTGATTATTCAAACCTATAGCCCAGACCATCCCGTAATTCAAGCGGTGCGGGAGCATAACTATAGCCGTTTTGCCCAAGACGCTCTAGGGGAGCGACGGAGCGCCCATTATCCCCCCTATTGTCGGTTAATTTTGCTGCGTTTGAGTGGCTTGGATGAGGGAGATGTGCAAAGTACGGCGCAATGGGTCGCCCAAGCTTGTCGGACGTTATTAGGGGAGCGGGATTATGAGTTATTGGGACCGGCTCCGGGGGCGATTATGCGCATTAATCGCCGTTATCGTTGGCAAATTTTGTTAAAGCTGCCCCGTGAGCAATCGGAGTCCTTGAATTTGGAGCAGTTACGGGATCTTTGCCCCCGGTCGGTCAGTTTAATGATTGATGTAGACCCGTTAATGATGAACTAGGAATGTCTTAAGGCAAAAAGGGGCGAGGGAGGACAAATTCTCCCCCCGGTGAAGCTTGTCCGGGCTGGGTATAGAGGGGATTGGTGCGTAGTGATGAATTGTAGGGATTTTGTAGGTCAGGGGAACGGAGAATCGGGCCGCTGGAATACTGTTGCCTTAAAACATCTTCGTACATTTTATGAACTAAGGAAATATCACGATTGAGTTCTACTTCAGGAAAGCCCCCCAATCCAAAGAGAAAATCAATTTGTCGTCCGGTGGTGAAGGTGGTGGAAAAGGCATCTTGAGAACTAAAGGTTAAAGCACGTTTAAAGGCTTCAGGAATGGGGTCTAGGCGAATGGGGTTAATGCCGATGGGGGTGGAGATAAATTGGGCTAACGCTGGGGTGGCCAAACTGCTGAGAAATAAAGCAGTAACGCCCGTGGAAAGCCAGAAGTGCGATCGCAACCAGATCATTTATTTAAGTCCTCACAACAATTGTGCTTTACAAAGTCCCTCGATCTTAACACGACCGCCTCTGAGCTTAACCCAACCTAAAGTCAGCAGGGGTCGCCCGTTATACCCGAAGGGTTAGCAGGGGAGAACTTCACAGTCAAGAACAGACAAGGAAATGCGAAAATGAAGGGGGGTAGGGATAATCCCCGATCCTAACCGCCCGATCCCGAAAAGGCGGTTTTCCTGATTTCGTGAGGTTTTCCATGACTGAATTGCGTCAACAATTATTAGATTTATTGGTTCAATACGCTTATCAAGAGGGGGATTTTCTCCTGTCTTCTGGGCAACGCAGCACCTACTATATCAATGGAAAACAGGTGACACTCCGGGCAGAAGGGGCTTTAATGGTGGGGCGTTTGTTGTGGGAATCTTTACCTCCAGGGACTCAAGGGGTGGCCGGATTGACTTTGGGAGCAGATCCCATTGTCACGGCTGTGAGTGTTGTCTCTGCCTTAGAAAATCAGCCTATTCCGGCCTTGATTGTGCGTAAGGAAGCCAAAGGACACGGCACGAGGGCCTATATTGAGGGGCCGAGTTTAGATGCCGGGGCCTCGGTGGTGGTGTTGGAGGATGTGGTGACAACGGGTAAGTCAGCTATGTTGGCGGTGGAACGCTTACGGGATGCGGGATATAGGGTCAATCAGGTGATGGCTTTGGTGGATCGGGAACAGGGAGGACGGGAATTTTATCAGTCTCAAGGATTGACCTTTGAGGCGCTGTTCCGGATTGAGGATTTACAACGGAGAACGCAGGAGTTAAGGGGTTAATGCTGGCTTATTTGAAGGGGAAGGCGATCGCGATTGTCAAAAGTCTCAATGGTCGAGTCCTCTTGTGGCTGGAGGTGCAGGGGGTAGGGTATGAGATCCAAATTCCCTCCCGTTGGGGGCGGCATATTACCCTAGAGACGGGGGAGGAGATGCAGGTGTTTACCCATCAACAAGTACGGGAGGATGCCTTTATTTTATACGGGTTTGAGTCGGTTGCCGAACGGGATTTATTCCGCCATTTAATTAGTGTGAGTGGCATTGGCTCCCAGTTGGCGATCGCACTCATTGACACCCTCGGCATTGCGGATCTGGTTCAAGCTATCGTCGCAGGCAATATCAACACCCTCTCTAAAACCCCCGGAGTGGGCAAAAAAACCGCCGAACGAATTTCCCTAGAATTGCGCACCAAATTAGCTCAATGGCGGGAAAAATCTGGGGTAGTTTTGAGTGGAAATTCTCCCCTCCCTTCCCCGGAAATTCAAGCCGATGTGGAGATGACTTTATTGGCATTGGGCTATGATAACGACGAAATCGAACAGGCCTTTTCTGTCTTAAGTGGGGATGCCCAGTTAATGAAAAATCCAGCACCGGAGGAGTGGATTCGTAGTGCCATTGCTTGGTTGAGTCAGTAGCTTGAGGGTGAGGATTCGTGAAGGAAAACAGAGGGGGGACTTAACCCCATCTCACCCACAAAGGAACTTTTGTCAACAACCCCACTCCACTGACGGGAAGGGGTTTCTTGGAGGACGATTATGAACAATTCCACTGCGACGTTATTGGTTTCCTGTCCTGATCAAAAGGGATTAGTCGCCAAAATTGCTGATTTTATTTACTCCTACGGGGGCAATATTATCCATGCGGATCAACATACGGATTTCCAACAAGGATTATTCTTAACCCGCTTAGAATGGCAGTTAGAAGGCTTTAACTTACCCCGCGAAGTGATTGATCCGGCCTTTGGTGCGATCGCTAAACCCCTCAACGCCACTTGGCAACTCCATTTTTCCGACACTATCCCCCGTCTCGCCATTTGGGTGACAAAACAAGATCATTGTTTACTCGATTTACTCTGGCGCTGGCAAGCCAAAGAACTCACCGTAGACATCCCCTTAATCATGAGTAATCATGCCAAATTAAAACCCATTGCCGAGCAATTTGGCATAGATTTTCATCATGTTCCCATCACCCAAGAAACCAAGCTAGAACAAGAGGCAAAACAATTAGAACTTTTAGAAAAGTATCAGATTGATTTAGTCGTTTTAGCCAAATATATGCAAATTTTAAGCGCAGATTTTGTGAGTAAATTTCCTCAAATCATTAACATCCATCACTCTTTTCTACCCGCTTTCCCCGGTGCTAATCCCTATCAACGCGCCTACGAACGAGGAGTTAAAATTATCGGTGCAACAGCGCACTATGTCACCGCTAATTTAGATGAAGGCCCCATTATTGAGCAAGATGTCGTAAGAATTAGCCATAGGGACACCGTACAAGATTTAATCCGTAAAGGTAAAGATTTAGAACGGTTAGTTTTAGCCAGAGCAGTCCGATTCCACTTACAAAATCGGGTGTTAGTTTACGGAAACCGTACTGTTGTTTTTGCCTAATGGAGTCTTATTTTTCCTAACAGATACTCAATCTGACCATTCTCCAGAAAGCCATAATTAAGATTTAAAAATTTTCAATGAGCTTAACCAAAAATGATCCTAAAATCAATGGTTAAATCAGGAAAAGCTAAAGGAGCAATACCTTGATTTTCCCCAATATTTTGCTGGTGTTGATAGGTTTTTCCATCTGGTTCTCGATACACCGTCAAAACCTGACGATTCAGATTAATAAGCCAGAACTCAGGAATCCCATTTTCTGCATAGAGCGGCATTTTAATTTCCTGATCATAGGTAAGACTAGAATCAGCCACTTCAATTAACAGTAAAACATCTTCTGGAGTCGGGAATTTTTGAGCATAAAAATCTGTACGGGGTTTAAGTAACGAAAGATCAGGTTGAGGTTCAGATGAATTGTTGAGTCGGATGGGATTCTGAACCGTCATAATGATTCTGTCCCCCAATTGACGAGGGAAAAAATTAGTTAAGCGATTCGTAACTACCGCGTGTTGTAAACCAATGGGTGACATTGCAATAATTTCTCCCTTGATTAACTCAACCCGTTCCTCTGGGGAAAAAATACCCATTTCACCCATTTTTTGATATTGTTCAACTGTGAACTTTTTCGTTAGTAATTGCATTTTTGAAACAGCAATTAGGTCATAAAAGATAGGAAGTCAGGATGTGGTAATAGGCACTCTTACAAGAGTTTTAGCTACCCACTACAAGCAAATTTTCCCTTCGGAAATTGATATAGCGTTTCCATTTGAGTTTTGTAATCTACACAAGGGGTACAAGGAGCTTGAAGTATTATGAGAAACTTCTCTGAGAGTTGATCAATGATTGGGAAACGCTATAACTAATAATTTACGCTTGTTGCCTTTATTTTTTTGCCTTAGCTTCCAACTCCGGCATGGATAAATAGCTATCAATATCAATAGCCTTAGACCCACCAATAGCCAGTAGCTTCAACATTTCTCCCAGTTGCACCCACACTAAAAGCGCCGTGGGAATAACCACTACAACAGCTAAAATTGATGCGAATAAATACCCGAGTTGAAACACGGAAAGACACTCCCCGACAAAGAGCGTCATAAAGACTGTCAAGGCTAAATAAGCCACAATCAAACTGGGATTTTTGTAATTAATGGTTGCTTGGGTTTGGCGCTTAATATTCCACAACGCCACTTGATATTCCAGCATATCCTTGAAAATAAATCCAAAGGCAATGGCGAAAAAACAAGTAATCATAATCGCTGCGCTAATGGCAGGTAAAACGGGAGGAACAACACTCATGGATGGTTTTTTAAAAAAGCTACAATGTTAAGAATGTTTAACATTATACATCATTCTACCCTTTTTAAGGTAAGCAAAAGGAAAAAACCCGCGTTTTCAGCTAAAACCGGGTTCAGGACATCTGGCGGCATAGTTAGAGATTATTTCAACCAGAGATTATTTCAACTTTTGCTTAATGAGAGTGACAACTTGTCCTAATTGCTTCTTCAACAAATTGATTTCGCCTTGCATCTGTGCCATTTGTTTCTTGAGGGCTTGAATTTCAGCACTGGATGCTCTATCCCCAGCTGCCGGAGCCGCGGCGGCCGCAGGAGCAGCAGCCGGGGGAGCGCCTGCGGGAGCGGGGACCGCTTTTTTCTTCTGGGCGGCTTTTTGCATAGCCTCTTTAATCGCCCCGACGAGTTGTTTTTTCTCAAAGGGCTTTTCAACAAAGGCAAAGAATTGGAAGGGTTCTGGGAGTTTTTCTGTCACCTCTTCCTTGCGCCCTGACATCAACATCAAGGGGATGTAACACAATTGAGGGTCTTTTTGTAGCTCTTGATAAACATCCCAGCCACTCTTTTTCGGGAGCAAAAAATCCAACATAATCAGGTTGGGATGCTCCTTGTGAATTAAATCCAGGCCTTCTACACCGTCTTTCGCTTCAATGACTTCTACATTACCCGCAGGCAACATATCTTTAACCATTCGTCGAATAACCCGGCTGTCGTCAATGACTAATATCTTTTGAGTGGCCACGACTGACTCCTTGAGAGGTGATTATGATCAACGAGTGAAGTGCCAACGATTGAATCACAGATTACAATCGGGGCTTCCTGCTTCAACCGCCGAAGCCTCCAGAATCAAATCCTTTTGGTCTTACTCAGCGTCCACAGGCAGACTCCCGCCTTCCGCAGGAGTTTTTTGACGCTTGATTTTCATGCTTACTGTTGGAGTCCCAACAATGCAATCGATTATAGCGCAGTCCCTTACCGTGATTCATGTCTAAATCAATCAAAGACTAAAATCCATTCCATAAAAACTTGGGTCTGGAGCTATTCCCTAGACCAATTCTGCACTTTCCCGTCAATCTCATGGGCTTTTCTTCGGCTCTTGGTCTTTTAGCTAAGTTGACTCCGGGTTTAGTCTCCATTTAGTCCTGTAGAATACTGAATTAATCCACAACGCGGACGGTTCCTTGATGAAGGGCATCAAAAATCCGGTTGACAACGCGCTGCTCTTGGTCGCCTAACACATTATCGAAAAGGAGAGACATTAAACGGCTCTGGTCTTGGCGTGTGATACGGCGAGTGGTCAAAATGTGATTGACGAACTCTTCGATATAGGTTGGTGTTTCCTGAAGTGAAATAGACATGGGATGGCTCCAACGTATTACCCTGATTTGAATCACAGCCATAGTATCTCAAATTTTCTCTGGAGAGAGAGTGATTAAATCTTAAGAACGAAGTGAGTTTAATTACTTAGTATCGTGATATACATCACAAGAGGTACTCCTTGGGATGTAGGGAATTGCAGTCTTGACAAGTTAGGCTTGAATGTCATGTTGTCAAGGTCAGGGGAATTATTAATTATTCCCACATCTTACGGTTTGCTGTTTACTGAATGATTGTAGGGAGGACGTGATGAGGGCGCGAAAACGTTTTGCACAACACTGGCTGAAGTCAGAGCAGGTTTTGGGGGAAATTGTGACGGCGGCGGAGTTGAAAAAGAGCGATCGCCTTTTGGAAATTGGCCCAGGACAGGGAGTTCTCACAGACCGTCTGTTACCTTGGGTGGAGGCTCTGGTGGCGGTGGAAATTGACCGGGATTTGGTGCGCCGTTTGGTGCATCGTTTCGGAAAAACGGAGAATTTTCTGTTGTTGGAAGGGGACATTTTAACCCTAGACCTCAAGGGAATGCTGGCGGATTTTCCCCGTTTCCAAAATCCTAATAAGGTGGTGGCTAATATTCCCTACAATATCACCGGGCCGATTTTACAATTTTTGTTAGGCACCATTGAGCAACCGCGAGCCATGCCTTACGAGTCTATTGTGTTGTTGGTGCAACAGGAAATTTGCGATCGCCTTTGTGCCGAACCTCACCAGAAAAACTTTGGCGCGCTGTCGGTGCGAGTGCAGTATCTCGCCCAATGTGAGCAGATTTGTCAAGTTCCCCCAAAAGCCTTTTCTCCGCCCCCCAAGGTCAATTCCGCCGTGGTGCGGCTGCGTCCTTTTAAGCGAGAACATCAGGCCCAATCTCCCCAACAATTAGCCACCCTTGTCAAGGTGGGTTTCGCCAGTAAACGGAAAATGCTGCGCAATAATTTAAAGGGGTTATTTCCCGAGGAGAGGATTAATCAGTGTTTTGCTGAATTGAACCTCAATCCCCAATCCCGGGCGGAAAATCTTGGAGTTGACGACTGGATCGCCCTCAGTAATAAAATTGGGGATTGATAGCCCGTGAGAAAGGCTGTATTTCCTAATTATTCCCCCCCTGATCCCTATGAACCGCTATACACTCCTTGCTCCGGCTAAAATTAACCTCTATTTGGAAATTGTCGGCGATCGCCCCGATGGATTCCATGAGTTAGTGATGATTCTACAAAGTATTGACCTGTGCGATCGCATCACCGTTCAGAGTAGCAGTCTCCCCCTGACCCGTGTCCGGTGTAATTTGCCCCAACTCGACGAAAAGCACAACCTCGCCTACAAAGCGGCTCAACTCATGGAAAAACGCTTTCCCCATGCCTTTAATAATTGGGGCGGTGTGGACATTACCGTAGAAAAACATATTCCCCTCGCCGCCGGACTGGCCGGGGGGTCAACCGATGCAGCGGCCGTGTTAGTGGGGTTAAACCTTCTCTGGCAATTGGGACTTACTCAACCGGAATTACAAGACTTGGGGGCGGAATTGGGGTCAGATGTTCCTTTTTGTGTCGCTGGGGGGACGGCCTTAGCCACCGGACGAGGTGAACAGTTAGACCCTCTCCATAATCCTCAAGGTTGGTGGGTGGTGTTAGGGAAATATCAAAGTTTGGAAGTATCTACTCCTTGGGCCTATCAAACCTATCGCCAACAATTTGGAGAAACTTACTTAACCCAAGCCGAGCAATTCCACCACCGGGCGGCTATTGTGGAGTCTGGGGCCTTGGTGCAGGCGATCGCTCACAATGACGGTCGAGGCATCGCCCAACACCTCCACAACGATCTCGAAAAGGTGGTTTTACCCCAATATCCCGCCGTTGCCCACCTCCGCGCTGCCTTTGCTCAAGCGGGCGTTCTCGGTACCATGATGTCCGGTTCGGGTCCGACGGTTTTCGCCCTCTGTGAGTCCCAAAGCCAAGCTGAACAAGTGAAAGAAACCGTCGCCCAACAGATTGGGAATCCCGATTTAGGGCTTTGGGTGACACAATTTTCTAGTCAAGGTATCCATTTAGCTTAGGGCTGGCTGAATAACTCAGGGAACAGGGAATTGATAATTGACAATTGACATGAGAAACCGGGTTTTTGCTGGGGTGTATCGAGAAAACTAGACAATGAATGCAACCCGGTTTCTGGCTAAAGTTAGTCAAAGTTAGTCAATGACATTACACCCGACTCCCCTGCTCCCC
>NZ_JAIHOM010000131.1 GCF_026130165.1 Spirulina subsalsa FACHB-351
CTCCCCTGCTCCCCTGCTCCCCCGCTCCCCTGCTCCCCCGCCCCCCTGCTCCCCTGCTCCCCTGCTCCCCTGCTCCCGACTCCCGACTCCCGGACTTTTTCAGCAAGCCCTACCCACCGCCTCAGTAATATGGTTGAATCCGTGGTCTTCGAGCTTTGGTAAAAGTCCTTTGAGGACTCGCTGCATCATCCAAGGGCCCTCATAAATCATGCCCGTGTAGATTTGAATTAAACTAGCTCCGGCGGTGATTTTTTCCCAAGCGTCCTCACTGTCAAAAATTCCCCCTACACCAATAATGGGCAAATTGCCCCCAGTTTCCCGCCAGATAAAGCGAATCACTTCCGTAGAACGTTGGGTTAGGGGTTTGCCGCTAATTCCTCCCGCTTCCTCTCTGACAGGGTTTCCCGTGGCGGCTAAAACTTGGGTTTTGAGGTTGTCCCGTTGTGTGGTGGTATTGGTGGCGATAATGCCCGCCAGTTGGTGGGTTTGAGCGATTTCCAACACCGAGGCGATCGCATCCCATTCTAAATCCGGCGCAATCTTAACTAGAATCGGCTTTTCCCCCTGATTCTCTGCCTGCAAGGCTTCTAAAATGACCCCCAATTGGGCGCTATCTTGTAAACTGCGCAATCCCGGTGTATTGGGTGAACTCACATTCACCACAAAATAATCCCCCCACTCTTTTAACCGTTGGAAACTGCCTAAATAATCTTGGGCCGCCTCCGCTAGGGGTGTAACCTTCGACTTGCCTAAATTAATCCCCAAAGGAATGCGGGGATTTGTCCCCCAAGTAGCAAGGCGTTGCTGGAGGGCTTCACTACCCAAATTATTGAACCCCATGCGGTTTAAAATCGCTTCATCCGCTAAAAGACGAAATAAACGAGGCGTTGGATTGCCCGGTTGGGGGTGAAGCGTCACAGTCCCTAATTCCGCAAAACCAAAGCCAAATTTATCCCAAATCGGGGCCGCCATGCCATCCTTATCAAAACCGGCTGCCAGTCCTAAAGGATTGGGAAAGGTCAAATTCCAGAGCTTTTGTTCTAGTCGGCTATCCGTGACGACACAGGTTTTCTCCAGATAAGCTAACAGGGCTTGAGTGGGGGGGGTTTGGGCATGGCAGGTCATCCAGTCCAAACTACTCACGGCGGTATGATGCGCCCATTCAGGGTCTAATTTCAGCAGAGAAAAAAGGAGAGGTCGGAGGGTGGTTGTGTAAAAGTCCATAGAGGCTGTTTAATCAGCGTTTACGGCGTTTTTGCCGTTGATCATGGGTAAGAACTGGCAAAGGCTCTAAAGTCGGGCTAGGGGGCAAATAACCTTTAGGGGGAGTCTGGGGAGTTTGTAAAGGATAGGGTTGATTGAGTTTCCAACGGACTACAATAGCCATGACCACCATCAGAATCCCCAGCACTAAAAGAGACGACTGTCCACCGACCCCGCCAATGACCGCATCAACCAGTCCCACAGTAAGGATAAAACTAGAAATGGGTTCTTTGCGATAACTCAGACGCAAAACACGGGGAAAAAGAGTATTCATAAGACGTTGCCCAGAATCCTACAATATTATTCTAACTTCAGAATCTGAGATCCATTTTCCGGTAGTTCGTCCTCAAGGTCTTTCCTTCTTTATGTTTTCTCCTACTCCCTATTCCCCGAGTGCCTATCTTTTAGTGTTCCATGGTAGTCGTGATCCCCGACCCCAACAAGGTTGTGAGCAACTCGCGGAATATTTTCGCCTCGCCTTACAGGAAGCAGTCCCCCAACAGCCCCCCCTCGTAGCAACGGCCGCCCTAGAATTCGCACCCCTCCCCCTCTCCCAACAAATTCTAACGGTTGCCCAATTAGCGCAAAAACAGTCTATTCCTCGCTTGAAAATTATTCCCCTGTTTCTGCTCGCGGGGGTTCATGTTGGGGAAGATATCCCGGCAGAAATTGAACAGGCCAAACAACAGCTTGATCCGGATTTTCAGATCCAACAAGTCCCCCATTTAGGAGATCAAAAAGCCTTGTTACCTCTTCTCCAGCAAGCCTTTGCGTCATTCCCCTCCGGGGGTCGCATTTTATTATCCCACGGTAGCCGTCGCCCCTTAGCCAATCAACCCATTGCCGAACTCGCCCAATCCCTACAAGCCCAAGTGGCCTATTGGTCTGTTGCCCCCCATTTAGGGGAAACTGTCGCCCAACTGGCCGGGCAAAATCTCCCCAGCTTAACGATTCTGCCCTACTTTTTGTTCTCGGGGGGAATTACGGATGCGATCGCCCAACAAATCCACCAACTCCAAGCCCAATACCCCCATCTCCCCTTACAGTTAGGACACCCCCTTGGCCCTTCCCCAGCATTAGCCCAAGTCATTTTAAACCAAGGCCTTGGTCTGTTCTGATACATTGACGCGAAATTGATCCCGCTCTTGGCAGACCATCAAACAATTGTACTATCAACCTCCTGGCCAAATTTTCTCACATCCTTGGAGAGTGAACGGATTTATCTTCCCTCAAAGAGAAGAATAGGATTAGAGATATCCATTGAATTCACCCGAGCATGATTGTATCTGACCTTTCGACCATCGCCAGTTTAGAACCCAAATTACGGGCGTTGCTCCCCGCTCAGTTATATGTGGGAATGTGGGTTAATCCAGAAAATGAGCTTTTATTAGAGGTGGTGGGACACCTGCAAACCTTACGTTATCTCTTATCCGACAGCGTGCCGCGTCAAGTGGTCAGTAACCCTCCCCTACCGGGGAAACTGCGCTATC
This sequence comes from Spirulina subsalsa FACHB-351, assembly GCF_026130165.1. GTDB lineage: Bacteria > Cyanobacteriota > Cyanobacteriia > Cyanobacteriales > Spirulinaceae > Spirulina_A > Spirulina_A subsalsa_A. Next base: position 2,754 of record NZ_JAIHOM010000131.1, read on the forward strand.
ACTGGGAAGAGGGAACGCTCTTATTCACCGATTTAGCAGGGTTTACCCCCTTAATGGAAGCTAATACCGCCCAAGGAAGTGAGGGGGCAAAAGAGTTATTGACTGTCTTAAGTGCCTATTTTGCCGCCATGATTGATGTGATTGTCAAGTCGGGGGGGGATTTACTGGAATTTACCGGGGATGCGCTGTTAGTCCAGTTTCCCCGAGAAACTGACAATGGGGATGTGGGGCGGGCGATTCGGGCAGGTTTGCGGATGCAACGGGCTATGACCGATTTTGCTCACATCCAAACGGCTCAAGGAAGGTTATCCTTAGCCATGCGGGTGGGGATTCATCGAGGGCGATTTTTAGCGGTGGATTTGGGGACTCCTTCCCGGATGATGCGGGTGTTGTTAGGGGAAACCGTCCAACGGGCGAAACAGGCCGAAGGGGCTGGCCAAGTGGGAGCGGTGTGTTTAACGGAGGAAGTGGTTCAATTACAGGGGGGCGTGTTTGCTGTGGAACCGGGGAAACGGGGCTATGGGTTGGTGGTGGATAATTTAAGCGATCGCCGTTTAGGAGAATACGACATTACCTTAAACAGGCGGCGACGGGTTTCTAGCGCCCTTTGGTTTGATCGCAGCGATCGCGCCCTCCTGGATAAAATTGAGAGTTTAGTGCAGGAATTAGAACCCCTCGCCAGTTATCTCCCCCAAGCTGTTCTCAAATTAGTGGTAGAAAATGCCGCCCAGCGTGCTATTCCCCCCAATTTCAGCCCCTGCGTCGTGATGTTCGTCAATTTAAGCGGATTATCGGAGTTTATCGACCAAGTGGCACCCGAACAAGAGGCGGCTGTGGTGGCTCAATGTAACTATCTCTTCTCGGTGATTAATGGCTTGGTGACAGCCGTGGGAGGCGTGATGAAAAACCCCACCTATCACCTAGAAGGCTCGGTTTTAGTCATTTATTGGGGGGGCATTGATACCCACACCGATGATGCTAGTCGTGCCGCTCGTGTAGCCCTAGAATTGCGGGAGGTGGTAGAACAATCTTGGTTAAACCAAATGGCCCAAGGTGCGATCGCCTGTCAAATTGGGATCGCCCAAGGAGTCGTCTTTGCCGCCGAAGTTGGAGAACCGAGAGGTCGTCGAGAATTCAACATCCTAGGCGACGTAGTGAACACAGCCGCCCGTTTAATGACCACAGCCCAGCGCGGGCAAATCCTGCTCACTCAAACCCTTTACGAGTCCCTGCGGCAACAATCCACCACTTCCGGTCAATCCTTTCGGTACGAATTTAGGGGCGCAATTCCCTTAAAAGGCAAACGCCAACCGTTCCCCGTTTATGAACTCCAGTGATGGGGAACAGGGAATAAGCCCCGAGCAACGAGCATCAACCGTTTTCCCGCAGAAACTCCTCAATTTCTTCCTCTTCCGGTTCCGGGACAAAATCACTGCGCATAATATAGGGCAAACAAGCCCCATCTAACCCTTTTTGAATGCGTTTGGGTGTCCCTTCAAAGACAATAAATAACGGATAAACCTTCTCGGATCCTTCACTTAAAATATGCTCATAGCGGTGGGGCATAATCCACTCATAGTCCTTATCCAAATGCACTTGAGTCCTACGCCAACGCATTAACAAATCCGAAAAATCCTCTTGAGGACGGTGGATAAACACCAAAATTTCCACCCCCATCTTGATTTTCCATTCCGGATCACACATCAAAATGGCCAGATCACAGGGCAATTGTAAGGCCGTATTGGGGGTAAAACTATGGGCATTGTAGACCGCATCGCCCGTTTTAGGATGACGGATGCGGGCAACGGGTAACGGTAACACCAAAACACTTTCATAGGGGCGACGCATACTCGGAATCATTTCCAAGTAAGGACGATGTTGTTTTAAGAGTGCGATCGCCGCCTCTCGATTACTGTATTCCGCCAGAACACTTTCATAATAAGACGTAGTAACAGGCATGATTGTTGTGTGCCTCCTCTAACCCATTTGATCAAACACGGCAAACATTGGTAGATACATTGACAATAAAATCACCCCGACAATTCCAGCTACACCTACCATCATCAACGGTTCAATGACACTGGTCAAGGCTTTAACCGCTTGTTCCACCTCATCTTCATAAAAGTCTGCCACCTTTAATAACATGGCATCCAATTCCCCCGTTTCTTCCCCAATACTAATCATCTGCACAGCCAAGGGCGGGAAAACCCCCTCTTTTTCCAGCGCAATACTAATCATGCCCCCCTGTTGAATTTCTCCCTTAGTCGCTTCCACTGCATTGGCAATCACTTCATTCCCCGCAATGTCCCGCACAATATCCAAACAGTTTAAAATCGGCACACCAGAACGAGTGAGCGTCCCAAAAATCCGCGCAAAACGAGCGACAGCATTTTTAGTATTCAAGTCACCTAAGATGGGAGCTTTTAACATAAAAGCATCAATTTGTAAGCGTCCGGCCGGGGTTTTGTAATATTGTTTGTAGGCAAAAACCACCCCAAATACACTAGGAATGGCAATCACCCAAAAAATAATACTCGTAAACCAACCACTCAACATCACCATAGTCTGAGTCAACAGAGGAAGTTCTGTCCCTAAATCATCAAAAATCCCGGCAAAAATAGGGATCAAAAAAATGGTCATGGCGAAAAACACAATCACCGCCAAAGATCCCACCGCCACCGGGTAGGACATAGCCGATTTCACCTGGTTCGCGAGGCGCTGCATATTTTCCAACAACATGGCCAGACGGTCTAACACCTGGTCTAACACCCCCCCCACTTCTCCCGCTTCTACCATCGAAACGTAAAGCTGGTCAAAACAGGCCGGATGTTTGCGCATGGCTTCAGAAAGGCTAATCCCCTCCTGCACATCGGCGCTAATCGCTTTGAGGGCTTTTTTCATTTTGGGATTATCACATTGTTCCGTTAGAATCCCTAAACAGCGCACCATAGCCACCCCAGCATTCACCATGACCGAAAACTGACGGGATAACACGGCCTTATCTTTCACCGTGATACTGGTCATGTTTTCTGCTAAAGCATCAAGGTCAAAACTAAAGCCTGTTTTACTAATATTGCCAATACTCGCCCCGGGGTTGCGATTCATTAACATACTCCGGGCTTGTTCGGGGGAATGGGCATCAATTTTAGTCTTGGTGCTATTGCCCTTGGCGTCTTTAATTTCAGCGATAAAGGTTGGCATAACTCACTCCCGAAAAAAGAGGAAAGAAGCAAGAGAAAGAGAGAAGAAACAAGAGGGAAAAGAAAAGAGCAAGAATCGGTCAAATATTCTGGGCTTGAACCCTTGCCGGATTATTTTTTGGCCACCCGACCTGTGGGGACTGTACCAATAATACGCTGGAGTTCATCGGGTTTACTGCATTTAGAAGCCGCTTCTTCAAAACTCACTTGTCCATTTTTCACAAAAGTGGCGAGGGCTTGTTCCATGGTTTGCATCCCCATTTTCATCCCCGTTTGGATGGCCGAGTAAATCATGGAAGTTTTCCCTTCCCGAATTAAGTTGGCGATAGCTGGAGTCACCACCATAATCTCCTGCGCCATGCAGCGTCCGAATTCCCCGGGTTTCGGATTGGCTTTCTGGACTAAACATTGACTAAACACCGCCAGCAGAGATTGGGACATTTGCGCCCGAATTTGAGGTTGTTGTTGCGGGGGGAACACATCCAACATCCGGTCAATGGTTCCGGCGGCAGAGTTGGTGTGTAAGGTGCCGAATACTAAGTGACCTGTTTCGGCGGCGGATACGGCCAAGCCAATGGTTTCTTGGTCCCGCATTTCCCCTACCAGAATAATATCTGGGTCTTGACGGAGCGCGCCCTTTAAGGCATTAGAGAAACTTTTCGTATCTTCTCCCTTTTGCCGTTGGTGAAATAAGCTCTTGATATTGGGGAAAACGTACTCAATGGGGTCTTCCACCGTCAGAACATGTTCAGCGCGAGTGCGGTTGATTAAGTCCAACATAGCCGCCATCGTGGTGGTTTTCCCGGATCCCGTTTGTCCGGTCACTAACACCATCCCCCGAGGCCGTTCAGACATTTCTCGTACAATGTCGGGCAGTCCCAACATATCAAAGTTAGGAATTTTAGATGATAATGCCCGCATACAGGCTGCCCAGCAGCCCCGTTCTTTATACACATTTAATCGGAAACGGGCTAGACCTTTTACACCATAGGAGGAGTCTAATTCCCAGTTCTGCTCAAGATCCTTCCGTTGCTTGTTGTTAAGCATACTGAAAATCAGGCGTTGGGTTTCTTGAGGGGTCAGGGGTTCTTCCCCAATCGGTTGCAGTTTCCCACTTACTCGGAAATAAATTGGCGCACCCGCTTGGATATGAACATCAGACCCGCCCATTTCCACTAACTGCTCCAGAACGTCTTCAATCATTAATTCTGTGGGCATAAATCCTATCCTCTTGATTCAGTGGTCTTGATTGGTCTTAAATTCAATGGTTTGGTCAACTTCAAAGTTGCCAAAGATTGGGTTTATTGTTCCCCAACTCCGGGCAGAATCTCTCAGCTAGAGATCGGTAAAACGAGGGGTCATACAGTAGGGACAATCTACCCATTCCGGTTGTAATTCCGCCCGACAAGTGCGGCAGGTTAAACCGCTCTTGCGTTTAGCGCGCAGTTCTGCTTCTAAGCCAGTATCGGTAAAGGTCACACGGTCTACCTCTTCGAGGGTGGTGTGTCCTTCGTACACCAGCATTAAGCTATAGGACAAGAGGGTTTTCATGCCTTCTTCTACGGCAATTTCTTTAATCCGGTCGGTGGAGGCTCCCTCGTTAATGGCGGTTTGGACTCGTTCGGTCATGCGTAAGACTTCATAGACCCCGACCCGTCCTCGGTAGCCTACCCCTCGGCATTTTTGGCACAGTTCCACGTTGCCCCGTTGGTCAACGGGGATGCTGTTGGCTTTATAAAAGGTGATTTCTCCATCTTTGGAGGCGGATAGACCATAACGGGCCAGTTCTTCAACGGTGGGCTGATAGGGGATGCGGCAGTCACTACAAACCCGACGCATGAGCCGTTGTGCCAAGATGCCAATCAATGCCCCGGATACCATGAAGGGTTCAACCCCCATTTCATCCAAACGGGCGATCGCACCGGCCGCGTCGTTGGTGTGCAAAGTCGTTAACACCAAGTGTCCCGTTAGTGCTGCTTCAATAGCCGTTTTTGCCGTTTCATGGTCCCGGGTTTCCCCTACCAGAATCACATCTGGATCTTGCCGCAAGAAGGAACGCAAAATCGAGGCGAAGTCCATCCCTTTTTCCCGAATGACCTGCACCTGAGTAATTCCATCTAAGGAGTATTCAATGGGGTCTTCAGCCGTACTAATATTAATCCCCGGATCATTGCGTTCCGCCAGCACCGAGTACAAACTGGTAGACTTCCCGGAACCGGTTGGTCCTGTTACCAAAATTAGACCAAAGGGACGATTCGCCATTTCCCGCACAATGGCTAAGGTTTCCTCATCACTAATTAGTTTATCTAGACCCAACTGAGTGGCGGAGTTATCCAAAATCCGCAACACCACCTTTTCCCCATAACGACTGGGGAGGGTACTCACCCGAAAGTCCACTTTCCGCCCTTGATACATCCGCCGGATTTTACCGTCTTGGGGTAAGCGTTTTTCGGCAATATCCAACTCGGACATGATCTTAAAACGGGCAGCCACGGCCGGGGCGATTTGTTTCGGCATATTGTCAAAAGCCCGATGCAGTACCCCGTCTTTGCGGAAACGTACCTGTAAAAAGTTCTCTTGGGGTTCAACGTGAATATCTGAAACCCCATCATTGAGGGCTTTCATTAAGATTTTATTCACCAGATTAATAATCGGCGCACCTTGAGCATCTTGACTCGCATCAAGGTTATCTTCGTTCTCATCGGGTGCATCTTCGAGTTGTCCGAGATTTTCAAACAAGTCTGGATTGATTTCCGTTTGTTTTTTCTTCTCCTCTTCTTGGGTAATACGAACTTGTTCGTCAAGATACTGGTCTAGAAGTTGTTGATAATCCTCAATAGTAATGACTATACGTTTCAATTCCACCCCTTGAGGACGCAAAATGCGTTTGAGGTCATCTTGGGCTTCGAGGTCATCGGGGTTGACCATTGCCACTAAAAGGATGGGGGGTTCTCCGTTGCTCTTAGACAAAGGAGCCAACTTATAACGACGACAAATATCAATGGGGATTAAGTTATCAATCAAATCCCCCATTTGATTGTCGGTAATCGGATTCACTTCGGGATCCAGTGAATCCACCCCGTAAAGAATTTTCAGTTCAAAGAGTTGTTGCTTTTTGTACTGACGCTGGAGTTCTGGCGTGAGTTGACGACCCGTGATATCTTCTATGACTTCCGTCAGTGGACGACCCGTCTTCCGAGTTTCAATGAGCGCCTGTTTCATTTGCTCATTGTCCACAAAACCCGACTGGATGAGTTTATTTCCGAAGGGAGAAAAATCGTTACGAATGGTCAAGGCGCGGGTATTACGCCGACTTCGACTAGATGGTGTTTGAGTCATGGTGGGTGACAATATCTCCTTACACTCAGGTGAGAGCAAACTTCCCCAAGCTTTTGTGGATTCGCTTCCCTGCTGATTCTATTAAACCTCTTATCACGGCTCAACGCCAACTTTAATTATGGGGGGAGAGAAAGAATGGGGATTTGGTGAATTTTTTTGACCTTCTAGGGCAGGAGAGAGGGTGGTCTGACCTGAGTGACAAGTTAAGCCCCTATCGCCACACAGTAATCAGCGATTAATTGTCAATCATCAATATTCAATTTCCCCACACTCCACCTCGGACGGATTACTGTTCACAGTTTCCAATCCATTGCTAATATGAAGCATAGATTCTGTACGGCGGGGTAATTCATTAAGCCTCTGTCCTATTAAACCTTAAACTCATCAATCCCCAATGACTGATTCTGTACTGGATGTTCGTCACCTAAAAGTTCAATTTTTTGCCGAAGAAGAAACCATCAACGCCGTAGATGGCATTGATTTTGAATTAAAACGAGGTCAAACACTGGGGATTGTGGGAGAGTCGGGATCGGGAAAATCCGTCACCTCTTTGGCTTTATTGGGCTTAGTTCCCCCCCCCGGACGGATTACGGAGGGGGAAATTTGGTTCACCTCAGAACCGAACCACGATCCCGTTAATTTATTAACACTCAGCGAAGAAAAACGCCGTCTGTTACGAGGTGGGAAAATTGCCATGATTTTCCAGGATCCGATGTGTTCTTTAAACCCCGTTTATAATATTGGCTTTCAACTTGTCGAAGCCATTCAACTCCATCAAGGGATCTCAGAAAGCGACGCTCGACGCCAAGCGATTCTGACTTTGCAGGAAGTGCGCTTGTTGCCCTCTGATGAGCAGTTAAGGGCGCAATATCTTCAGGAAGTGGGGGGAGATCCCACCCTGATTGGGGAGCGGGAGATTAGCGAGCAGATCAATTACCAAAAACGGACGATTCTCAAGCGTTATCCCCATGAACTCTCGGGGGGACAATTACAACGGGTGATGATTGCAATGGCTATTTCCTGTAATCCGACGCTGTTAATTGCTGATGAACCGACAACGGCGTTGGATGTGACGGTACAGGCGACTATTTTAGACCTCTTACGGGAGCTTTGCCGAGCGCGTCAGATGTCTTTAATTTTTATCACCCATGATTTGGGGGTGATTGCGGAAGTGGCGGATCAGGTGGCGGTGATGTATAAGGGTAAGGTGGTTGAACGGGGCCGGGTGGGGCAAATCTTTTTACATCCCCAACACCCCTACACGAAAGGTTTATTGGCTTGTCGGCCTCGTTTGGATCAAAAACTGACTTTTCTCCCCACTGTGTCGGATTTTATGGAGGTGGTGCGAGGGGAAAATGGGGAGGAGGTGATTCAGGAGAAACTCGTTACTCCCATAATTTCTGAGGTGGAGGAGGTGGCGACGGTTCCCCCAACGGCTAAACCTTTGTTAGAGGTGCGGGATTTAACTGTAGGGTTTCCGGTGCGGGGAATGTTTGGCTTTTCTAAGCGCTATTTTATGGCCGTTAAGGGGGTTTCCTTTGAGGTATACCCCGGGGAGACATTGGGGTTAGTAGGGGAGTCTGGCTGTGGGAAATCGACCTTAGCGCGGACGTTGTTACGTTTGACGAGGGAGTTACAAGGTCGGATTTATTTTGATGGGGAAGATATTACGAAGTGTTCTAAGCGCCGTTTGCGTCGTCTGCGTCGAGAAATGCAGATTGTCTTCCAGAATCCCTACAATTCTCTGGATCCTCGTATCAGTATCGGCAAGGCGATTTTAGAACCCTTGGAGGTGCATCAAGTGGGGAGGGGGGACAAGGAACGTCGGCAACGGGTGGCCTATTTATTGGAACGGGTGGGATTGAATCCAGATTGGGTGAATCGCTATCCCCATGAGTTTTCTGGGGGACAACGGCAACGGATTTGTATTGCTCGGGCTTTGGCGCTAAATCCCCGGTTTATTATTTGTGATGAGTCGGTGTCTGCTTTGGATGTGTCGGTACAAGCGCAGGTGTTAAATTTGCTGAAGGAGTTACAGGGGGAGTTCGGGTTAACTTATATTTTCATTTCCCATGATTTGAGTGTGGTTAAGTTTATGAGCGATCGCATTATGGTTATGAATCAAGGGAGAATTGAAGAACTCGACCGGGCTGACGAGATTTATGAGAATCCGAAAACTGAATATACTCGTCAACTCATAGCCTCGATTCCTCTGGGAGAAGTTTGTGTTTGACGACATTCTGACCGATGAATTTCTGGTACAACTGCCTTTTCCCGATTCCCTAACCTTGACCAGAGGACATTCATGGCGAACTTGTCAGGATTGCTTCTTAATAGGCGCTGCCTTCGGTAACAGCCATTGCGTTTTCCTTTTGTTGAACAATGGCAAAACCCTCTTTTAGTGCAGTGAGGCGATCGCCCATCCAGTAATTGCCCGGAATTAACCCTGCAATCCCTAACTTTTCTAAACGACGTTTAACCTTACCTGTTGCCCCTACCACAATTACAGCACGCCCCCCATCAATTGCTTCTTGAATGGCATTTTCAATCGCTAAGGAAGAAGTCACTCCCAAGATAGGGACTTCACTTAAATCTACAATCAACACATCATAATGCTCGATGGCTGTATGTTCTCGGGAAATAGCCTTAGCCACCCCAAAAATCATCGGTCCACTGAGATGGAATAGTAAGACTCGACCATTGGCTAAGTCGAGAATCCGTTTTTCTTCCTCGGTCATCACAATCTGATCGTCTACGTCCGTAATGGCTTTAACCGCTTGAGATTGGAACTCAGCCAGACGTTCAATGGTTAAGATATTGGCAATAAATACACCTACCCCAACCGCCACCATTAAGTCCACAAACACTGTCAGCAACACCACACTATAAACAATGCCTGCGGCTTTCCAAGAAATCTTATGAACTCGTCGTAAGAAACCCCAATCAATAATATTAATCCCCACTTTTAAGACAATCCCTGCTAATACCGCTAGAGGAATTCCAGAAGTCAAGGGAGCCGCCCACAATACCACAATCATTAACACTAAAGCCCGACTAATCCCAGCGAGGGCTGTCCGCCCCCCGGCTTGAATACTAACCACCGTTGCGGTCGTTGCTCCAGATCCGGCAATTCCCCCACATAAACCTGTAATCAGATTGGCAATCCCTTGACCGAAAATAATGGGATACAAGCCCCGTCCTTCAGGACGGCTTTTTATTACCCATTTTTCAATTCCATGTTATTATAATATTTGATATCCATTAACTCAGTATCATCCGTGTTTGTCTACGAG
>NZ_JAIHOM010000132.1 GCF_026130165.1 Spirulina subsalsa FACHB-351
CCCTGCTCCCCCTCTCCCCTGCTCCCCATGCGCATTTATGGCAATCGTCCTCTGAAAACCCTCGCGGGGCGTGATGTTCGTCCTACTCCGGCTAAGGTGCGGGAGGCGTTGTTTAATATGTGGCGCGATCGCCTAGAAGGTTGTCGCTGGCTGGATCTCTGTGGGGGCAATGGTTCAATGGGGGCAGAAGCTCTCTGTCGGGGCGCTCGTTGGGTGGTGGGAATTGAGAAGTGGGGGAAGGCCTGCCGGGTCATGGGGGAAAATTGGCAACAGTTTGCCCAATCGGATCAAGAGTATCAAGTCATTTGTGGGGATATCCGCCAGCAATTGCCCCGTTTAGCGGGACAGGTGTTTGATTGTATTTATTTTGACCCCCCCTATGCCAGTAATCTCTATCAACCGACCTTAGAGGCGATCGCCTCATTAAAATTACTCGCACCGGATGGCATCATGGCCGCCGAATATGAACCTCGTCTCTGGACTCCTCCCCCCCAAGTGGAACAACTCACCCTCACTCGTCAAAAAGTTTACGGCAATAGTGCGATCGCCTTTTATCAAGAGAGGGAGCTATAGGTCACAATCCTTGCAACTTATAGCCCCCTACTACTTAACCCAACAAACCGGAGGATCTAACTCCGTTTGTACTGCATATAGGCCGCGAAAAATAGCCCGGCCAACGTAATCATAATTAAGCCAAGGGCAATCCCTAACAGTAAGGGTTCAATCATGCTCGCTCTCCGTTGTTATACTTCTTTACCTTTTTCTCATCCTACAAGAGATTGACATCCTCATCCCACCCAATCACAGATTATGGTGGGAGAATTGCCGAAGGGAGCGGATGATGTTTGAGTGACCCCAAAAAAAGCCCATCTCTGGCTGTAAGCTCTTTCACAGCGTCTTCAGATAGTGCAACAAATCCGCCATATCTTGGGGATTCGGCTGAAACTTGGGCATGGGGGGAGTTTCCCCACTAATCACCTGTTGAATCAACACCACATCAGAGCGTCGTTTCGAGATATGTTGTAAGCTCGGCCCCACATTGCCATCTCCATAGACCCCATGACACCCTGCACAGTTAATCTCAAAAATGGCATGACCTCGTTGGGGGTCGCCCTGAATCGTTAACACATTTTGAATATAGGGGTCTGACACGCGGTACAAATAGACCCCAACTAAACTGCACAGGAGAAGGAGAATGATCACCAGCAAGAGTAAGATCATTCTTGGTATTACAGTTTCGGTCTGGGCAGACTGAGTATCCACGGTCAATGTCGTAAGAGTTCGGAGAAGGTTAATCAAGGGAAGTCACACTTTGATTGAAAGCGTGATTCCCCTGAATGTTGCATTTCATCAACTTAGCTTAAGATTTATGGAGAAAATCGGCAAGGGGTTGAACAACTTAACCCTCTTCGGGGATTTGATGCCCGAGAACTTGATACACTTGACGCTGAATAAACACATCGACTAAAGCCCGATTGATTTTGTTCTTATGAGCCTCTTCTTGGAGAATGCACAAAACAGTGCGGACGGGTAAAGGTTTGCGATAGGGACGATCTGCCGCCGTTAGAGCATCATAAATATCTGCAACGGTTAACATTTGGGTTTGAATGGGAATGGCATCCCCTGTAAGGCCTTCAGGATAGCCCGATCCATCTAAGGTTTCATGATGACGGTAGGCAATGATGGGGACTTGTTTGAGGTTTTTTGTCCAAGGGATGCGTTTGAGAAACTCATAACTGTGGGTGACATGAGACTCAATGAGTAAACGTTCTTGATTGCTCAAATTTCCCCGAGGAGTCAGCAGTTGTTCTAATTCCTCTGGAGTGAGCAAGGGGTGCAGTTGACCATCTGTGCCGCGATAGTGATATTGAGATAATGCTGTTAAATCGGCCAGTGCTTGCTCGGAAAGGGCGTGAAACGGTTCTGTTGCGAGGGCTTCTGGCTCATTGAGGTTTTCAATAAAGGCCTGATAGCGTTGTAGAGTTGCGATCGCCTTTTGTAAATCTGCATCCAACTCCGCTAACTGTTGGCAATGACTACAACTCCCCACCTCAGCGGGGCTATGAAACACCCGAGGATGATTAATCAAGTGTTGAAACTTCCGTTCAGCACAGTCCATCTGTAACGTGCGTTGTGCCACGGCAAAGCGCTGACGAATCACCTCCAACTGCTCAGGATAGAGTTTTTTCCGTTTATTTAAAATACTTTCGGGGACTCCCACCTTACCAAAATCATGAAGCAGTGCCGCATAGCGAATTTCTTGCAGTTGTTGACCATTAAACGAGAAAGACCATAAAGGCCCCAGATCAATCGTATTCACTTCTTGGGCCAACTGCACCGTTAAATCCGCCACCCGTTCCGAATGCCCGGAAGTCGTCGGATCCCGGGCTTCAATCACTTGCACAGAAGCCCTCACAAAGCCCTCAAACAGATTTTCGATGTTTTTTTGTAGAATATTGCGCTCAATAGAAATAGCTGCTTGAGAGGCAAAAGAACGCAAGATCCGTTCTTCCCAATCCGAATAGGGGCGGGTGATTTCTTGGGCATTTTCTGGCGTAATCGACAAATGAGGACTGGTTTTGCGATTAATCAGTTGTAATACCCCGATTAATTCCCCCTCTCCATTGTGCATGGGTAACACAATAACGGAACAAGTCCGATAGCCAAAATCTTGATCAAATCCCCGATCGAGTTTATAGGGTAGATGGGCAGGAATAGCATAGGCATCGGGGATATTGAGCGATCGCCCCGTTGCCGCAACATACCCCGCTAAACTCTGCGGTGAAATCGGGAGTGCGACTTCCTGAAAAGAAGCCCGAGGGAGGGAATCATTCTGAGCCACTTTAAAGATTAAATAAGGACTCTCGTCAGAAGAATCCACTAAGAAAATACTACCCGCGTCACTATAGGTAATCTCTCGACTTTTACTTAAAATTAGTTCTAATAACTGCCCTAGGTCTTGTATTGCAGACAGCGCTGTTCCAGTAACCAGCAGTTTCTCAATGAGGTCTAAACGATCTTGAAACTGAGTCGTAAATTCCTCATAATCGTATATGAGATTGAGGGAATTAAGGGCAGTCATAGTTGCAAATAATGCACAAAGGGAATAAGGCACCAAGAGTGAATGTTCAAGGCAAGCTGAAGCCAGAGAGCTAGACGATCTGCCCGATCAGCTTATCTCAAGTATATCCTTTTAGAAAAATTTAATGAATTTTTCTCTCTAAACTCAAAGTCCCTCCAGAAACAACTCGATCATGACAGTATCCTCTTAACTCTAGTCTTCAAGCTTCATTCCGTATATTCCGGTTATCTTCATGAAAACTTTAAATAAGTTCCGCAATTATACTGAATTTATTGCCCCGTGATTCAAAATAGATTATCACAGGCTGCTCTTGACTTGGAGTGTAGACTAATGACAGTCTACACCCCAGTAGGGACAGCCCGAGGGAATCCCCTTCGTGAGAGGTTTAAGGGGAAGTAACTCAGCAGAGGAGTTTTCTGTCGCTCACCAGAAAGGAATTCCCCCTACTCCCAAAACCCGATAAAAAGCCCCCCTTAATTTGGGTCAAAAGGTGTCACAGTTCCCCCCAAACCTTCAACAATAGCCGTTGTATTTGCCACCAACATACTGATATAACTATCCCCCGAACTTCCAACCCCACCAATCGAGTCAGAGTATAAGTTTTGTGATGATAAAACCGCCCCAGATTCCCGCGCTAAAGTTTCCATTAATGCTGGATTAATGGTCGTTTCAGCGAACACCATAGGAATATTTTGCCCACGCACTTCATTCGCTAATTGACTCAAGGTTTGCGCACTGGGTTGTTCTTCCGTACTCACCCCAATTAAAGTTCCGAGAATTTCCAAACCATAGGCATCTGCGTAATAAGCAAAAGCATCATGGGTCGTCACTAACTTTCTATTTTCCGGGGGAATTGTGGCAATTTGGGCTAAAATCCACTGATCCAGTGCTTCTAATTGTTCAATTAAACCCTGAGCATTCTGGCGTAAATTATCCGCTTTTTCTGGCAACAATTCAATCAAAGCATCCCGAATCACTTCCACCATAATGATCCCATTTTTGGCATCCCCCCAAACATGAGGATCGGGTAAGTTTTCCGCCTCATCCATTAACGGGGTAATTTGTTCAGCAACAGCCACTTTTTTCGCCCTAATTCCAGTGGCTTCAATTAAGCGAATTAAAGCAGGTTCTAAGTCATAGCCGTTATAGAAAATTAAATCGGCTCTTTCTAAGGCTATACTATCTTGAGGGACGGGTTCGTAAATATGAGGATCTTCCCCCGGTTTTAAAATGCTTTTCAGTTCAATTTTATCCCTCGCTACCTCTTGGGTAAGATCAGCCAAAATGGTACTGGTGGCCACAACATAGGGTTTGTCCGAAGGATCGGAAGCCGCTTGGGGATTACATCCACTCAACAGCAGCAGTCCACAAAACAGGAGTTTTCCGAAGTGTCTCATAGTAGGTTCACAATTCTTTTCATAATTCTCTCATAATCTTTATCATAATTCTTTCATTTTTTGCTATGCTGGAAAAGTATTATGGGGAGTCAAAAGCCGTTATGAGCCAGATCACCATTGAAAATTTAGGGGTGCAGTACCGTAGTTTTGAGGCATTACGTCAGATTAGCTGTGTGGTACATTCAGGACGCTTAACGGGCATGATCGGCCCCAATGGAGCAGGCAAGAGTACACTGTTAAAGGCCATGTTGGGGTTAATCCCGGCAAGGGGAAAACCCGTTTTTTATGGGGATCAACCTCTGCACTGTCAATTACATAAGGTGGCCTATGTCCCCCAACGGAGTCAGATTGACTGGACTTATCCCGCGACGGTGTGGGATGTGGTGATGATGGGACGAGTAAAGAAAACCGGGTGGTTTCGGCGCTTTTCGGCCAGCAGTCGCCATCGGGCTTATGATGGGTTGGTGCGGGTAGGAATGGAGAAATTGTGCGATCGCCCCATCGGACAACTTTCGGGAGGACAACAGCAGCGCGTCTTTTTAGCCCGATCTTTAGCCCAAGAAGCGGAAATCTTTTGTTTTGATGAACCCTTTGTGGGAGTAGACCAAAAAACCGAGGCCATTTTATTCCAGATTTTCCGGGAATTAGCCAATCAAGGTCATATCGTGTTAGTCGTGAATCATGATCTGGGGGAATCGATTACCCATTTTGATGATTTAATTTTATTAAACAAGGAAATTGTCGCCGCCGATGTACGGGAAAACGTCTTAAATGAAAGCAACTTAAACCGTGCTTATGGGGGGAAAGTCTCCTTTTTCTCCGGATCTTCTCTACAAGCTGCCTGATGAATGCCCTGCTTGAACCCCTCCAATATAGTTTTATGCAGCGATCGCTCATGGTTGCGGTCATCGTCGGCATTCTTTGCGCTGTCGTCGGTTGCTACCTCTTAGTGCAGCGTTTAGCCCTCCTCGGGGATGCCATCAGTCATTCCGTTTTACCCGGTTTAGCGATCGCCTTTTTAACCGACACCAATCTCTTTATCGGGGCATTTATCGCCGGAATTATTAGCACCCTTTGTATTAATTTAATTCACACCCGTTCTAACATCAAAGAAGATGCTGCAATGGGGATTGTCTTCTCCGCCTTCTTTGCCCTTGGAATTATTCTAATTACCACCATTCAACGGGAAAATAAAATAGATTTAAGTCATTTTCTCTTTGGCAACATTCTAACCGTCACCTTTAACGATGTCCGGGATACCCTAATCATTGCCATTTTTGTCCTAGTCGTTGTGGGTTTATTATACAAAGAACTGTTATTTTACTCCTTTGATAAATTGGGAGCGCAAGCCGTAGGTTTACCTGTTAAGCTACTTGATTTAAGTCTAATGGTTTTGATTGGCATGACCATCATTGCCAGCTTAAAATCCGTCGGTGTTATTCTAGTTTTAGCCCTATTAATTACCCCCGCCGCCACCGCTTATTTATTAGTAAAACGACTCCATCAGATGATGTTTATTGCCGTAGGAGTTGGGGTAATTTCCAGTATCAGTGGAATGTATTTAAGTTATTTCTATAATCTCCCCTCCGGTCCCGCCATTGTGTTAGTCGCCACCGGATTATTTATCCTCGCCTTTCTCTTTAGTCCTAGCCAAGGACTTTTAACCGTAAACAGTAAAAATTAAGAGATGGGGAATAGGGAATAGCTAAAACTGTTATCTCTTATCTTTTGCCTCTTGCCTATTGCCTTAATAATTGCTCATTAATCGAGCCAAATGTTAAAATTCTCTAGGATTCTCGCCTGAAATAACCCGGATTAGGGATACTGGAAAATGGAGTATCAGGTTGACTTAATGGGATTCAGAGACAAGGCACAAAAAATGTAATTTAACCAGCCCCTGTTAATAAAAATTAATAAAAATGTTTAATCATTAAGGAGTATTTATGCGTGCAGTGCTGATGGCGGGCGGTTCCGGGACTAGACTACGCCCTTTAACCTGTGATCTCCCCAAACCGATGGTATCCATCCTCAACCGTCCCATCGCCGAACATATCATCAACCTACTGAAAGACAACGGCATCACCGAAGTTATTGCCACCTTGCACTATCTCCCCGATATCATGCGCGACTACTTCCAAGACGGGAGCGACTTTGGCGTACAGATGACCTATGCCGTAGAAGAAGATCAACCCCTAGGGACTTCCGGTTGTGTAAAAAACATTGCTGAACTGTTAGATGAAACCTTCCTTGTCATCAGTGGGGATAGTTTGACCGATTTTGACTTAAGATCCGCGATCGCCTTTCACAAAGCCAAACGTTCCAAAGCCACCCTCATCCTCACCCGCGTCCCCAACCCCCTAGAATTCGGAGTCGTCATCACCGACAGTCAACAACGGATTTGTCGCTTCCTCGAAAAACCCTCCACCAGCGAGATATTTTCCGATACCGTCAACACCGGAGCCTACATCCTAGAACCCGAAGTCCTAGACTATCTTCCCATTAACGAAGAATCAGACTTTTCCAAAGACCTCTTTCCCCTGCTCCTCCAACGAGGAGAACCCATGTATGGTTACATTGCCGAAGGGTATTGGTGCGATGTCGGCAACCTCGACACCTACCGTCAAGCCCAGTATGACGGATTAGATGGCAAAGTACACCTACAGATTCCCTACGAAGAAAAAAACCCCGGTCAGTGGATTGGTCAAAACACCTACATTGACCCCAGCGCGAAAATCGAGCGTCCCGTCCTCATTGGCAGCAACTGCCGCATAGGCCCCCGCGTTCATATCGAAGCTGGAACCGTCCTCGGCGACAATATCACCGTCGGAGCCGATGCCGACCTCAAACGTCCCATCATAGCCAACGGCGCAATTATTGGCGAAGAAGCCCACTTAAGAGCCTGTGTCATCTCCCGAGGGACAAGAGTTGATCGCCGTTCTCATATCCTAGAAGGGGCTGTAGTCGGCTCCCTCTCCACCGTTGGAGAAGAAGCCCAAATCAGTCCGGGGGTTCGGGTTTGGCCTAGCAAAAAAATAGAGTCAGGAGCCATTTTGAACATTAACCTAATTTGGGGAACAATGGCCCAGCGCAATCTGTTCGGACAACAGGGCGTTTCTGGACTAGCCAACATAGACATCACCCCAGAATTTACGGTGAAATTGGGTGCGGCCTACGGCTCCACCTTAAAACCCGGTTCCATGATTACCGTATCGAGAGATCAACGCCCCATCTCCCGCATGGTGAGCCGTTCCCTCATTGCCGGGTTAATGTCCACCGGAGTTCATATCCAGAACCTCGAATCCACCGCTATCCCCGTCGCCCGCACCGTCATCCCCACCCTAAGCGTCTCCGGGGGCATCCATGTCCGCCTCCACCCAGACCGCCCCGATTATATCCTGATTGAATTTTTTGACAAACAGGGCATTAACATTTCCAAAGCCAAAGAAAAGAAAATTGAGGGGACTTACTTTAAAGAAGATATCCGCCGGATGCCCATAGCCGACATTGGCACCATGACCTACGCTTCCCAAGTCCTAGACCTCTACAGTCGTTGTTTTGAGCGACAACTCAACGTTGCCGCCGTCCAGAATAGCCGAGCCAAAGTCGTCATTGATTACGTCTACGCCGTCACTGGAGCGATTTTACCCCGCTTGTTAGCCAAATTTGGCTGTGATGCCGTGGTATTAAATGCCAGCTTAAGCCAGACCGCCGTTTCCAACGAAGAACGGGAAAACCTGTTAATCCAGTTAGGTCATGTAGTGGAGGCCGTGCGGGCGAATTTTGGCGTACAGGTATCCGCCAATGGAGAACAGTTAATCCTAGTCGATGAGGCTGGTTTACCCATTCGTGGGGAAACCCTCACCGCCTTAATGGTGAACATGATGATGACCGCTCATCCTCGGAGTAGTGTAGTCGTTCCCGTGCAAACC
Source organism: Spirulina subsalsa FACHB-351 (assembly GCF_026130165.1). Classification (GTDB taxonomy): domain Bacteria; phylum Cyanobacteriota; class Cyanobacteriia; order Cyanobacteriales; family Spirulinaceae; genus Spirulina_A; species Spirulina_A subsalsa_A. The sequence goes on from NZ_JAIHOM010000132.1 coordinate 8,409, forward strand.
TCCAGCGCCGTGGAAAAAATTGCCCGTCGCCATGATGGTCGCGTCATTCGCACCAAAGCCAGTCCCACCGCCCTCATGGAAGCCGCACGAGCCAATCATAATGTGGTGTTAGGGGGCAGTGGAGAAATGGGCTTTATTTTCCCCAGTTTACATCCCGGGTTTGATGCCATGTTCTGCATTGCCAAGTTAATTGAGATGTTAACCATTCAGGAGCGTTCCTTAGCCCAAATTCGCGCCGAATTACCCAAGGTGTGTCATAAAAACTACACCATGCGTTGTCCTTGGACAGTCAAAGGGGCCTTAATGCGTCATTTAGTCGAAACCCATACCCCGGAAAATTTAGAGCTAATCGACGGGGTAAAAATTGTGAATCGGCAAAATGATAGCTGGATTTTAATTCTGCCCGATGCGGGCGAGCCTTTGGTTCATCTGTATGCGAATAGTGATGATCGGGATTGGGTGGATCGGGTGTTATTGGAGTATCGTCAGCGTGTGCAAGGGTTTATTGATCAGGAGGAGGGAGTGGATCTCTTGCAATTGGGTTAACTGTTAGTCGTTCTTTGCGATGAGAACTTATTTACTATGACCATCGCCAAATCTTCCCCCTTGGGCATTACCCAATCTTGACAAGTTAAGCCTTTTCTCTTCTTGTCAACGTCGATTAAACTCCAGTTGACCAACATATTTAAACGGACCATACTGATCTTCCCCGGTAAACATTTTCACCTCATAGGTTCCAGAATGTGGGAGTGGGCAGCGAATGGGTGATCTTTGACTAGCAGACTCCCCACAATTCCCTAATTTAGAGCCTCCTTTCTCGGCATAACTGGCGAAAATCCAACGTTGATAGGGATTTTTGACTTCAATCACCGCATCCCCGCTAATATCCGCTTGAGAGCGGGTCGGAGTCACCAACTCTAGCCCTTCGGCAAAGAAGGGAGGTCTTAAAATTGGTTGTCGGAAAAATTCACCCCGGGATAGGGGATGGGGTAGGAGTTGCCATGCTTCATCATCGGGCAAATGGGTAATATTCATGACTTGTGGGGGAGGAAATAAATAATCGGTGCGATAGTTTTTAGTAAAACCGGACTCATTGACAAAACCACTATCCCAAGTGGGGTCAATGAGATACCATTTCCCCTCAATTTTGGCCGCATTCCAAGCATGACCTTCCCCACTAAGTTCACTGGTGGAAGTACGCGCATCTCCCACGACATAAACAATTTCTTCTCCCATGGCTTTTCCGAGTGCTTCGAGGAGTTTGGCATACCCGGCACAGACGGCTTTTCGGGTTAGAAAAACGATTTCTGGGTCTTGTGGGGGAATTTGACCGGCAAAATAAGCCGGAGCATCGTAGGCAATGCGATCGGCGACATAATCATGTAGCGCTTTGATGCGTAAAACCGGATCTTTTTCTTGTTGGGCAATGTATTGAGCGACTGATTCTATGCTAATTTCCGACCGAGGCGGCATATTCACGACGGCCGGATGTAGACCTGCATTCCGCCAAGGCCACTCTTTATCACTTTGTTGGGGGAGAGGAGGGGCAGGGGCTGGACGTTCTGGGATGGGGGCAATCTCTGCGGGCTGAGGTTGAATGGTGGTCGAGTCAGCATATTTTTGATAGGGATTGTGGTGAAAGGCGAGATAGAGCCATTCTAGACCGTTGGCTGTCTGGAATAAGGCTCGGCGGGTGAGTTCTACTGGAGGCCCGGTGAAGTTCTCTAGAAACCAATCCCCTCGGGTGGCTAGGGCGAGGAATGAGGTTTGGGGTCTGAGGGCGAGGAGGAGGACAATAAAGGCTAGGTTTAAGGTCAGGGTGCGCAGGGTAATGCGATCGCCCCAACTTAAACTTAGTCCCTTTCGTTGCGGTTTGCCTCGTCTGGCTTTCCAGTCCCAGAATATGGGCAGCAAGGGAAAGAGCAAAATCCCTGAAAGCAAGGCTAACCAAGTCGGTCCGTTAACAAACACAATCAGGGAGGAAGTCAGCCAAACACCCAGAAGAGGGGTCAGAAAAACACTAAGAGAAAAGACCAGTCGAATCAGGGCAAGGGGAATTGTCCAAACAACAAACTTCATAGAGAGGGTTCCAAAAAATCGGCAGATTGAATCATGGGTGCTGCACGATTGGTCAGTGTTTTTAATCTGGGGAGAGCGCCCAACTCGTTTCGGGATAGCCCAAAACCAGCAGCTAGAGGGTTGTCCTCTGCTACGGGAATACTAAGGTGTATGTTTACTCCCAGAGTCTAATCTCTGGGAAAGGCAATCGGTTTTTTAGTTCATGGGTGCATCACTGAATGGTTGAGCGTGGAACATGGGTGGTGCGTTGTAGTGTTTCTACTGGTACAGGGGACGAGTAGTAGGCAATCACCAGAGTGGGAATAGCAATCGTTAAGATGGCGATCGCCGTTCCGAAAATAGCTGCCCATTTACTGGGAGGTTCAGAAGCGTTAGCGGATGGACCACTAGATTCCATAAGTGATATGAACTAAAAAGCTGACGGCAAGTGAGTTGAGTTAAACAGAGGATTAGGACAATAAAACCCCTTACCCAATTGTAGCCCTAGATTTTCTGAGCGCGTTGTTTTCTGTGCCACACAAAAATAAAAACCGCCACTGGTGTGAGGGCGGTCTGAATAAGCAATCGGAGGGTGACTGTAGTCTAAGGCGAGGCGGGGATTCGGTTTGTTACGGATTTTACGAAAGCCTGTTCTGGTAGGGAATTTCAATGGAGAGGTCCGCCTAAGATCACGTCGGCGATCGCATTGGTCACCGACTGGGGAGCTTCTCGCCCCAGTTGTTCGTACCATTGGCGAGTCACTTCGGGATCTTTGCCGTGGATTTGTTCAGCCCGTTTCCGCGCCTTACGGACGATGCTATTCCCCCGTTCTCGCCGTTCTCTGTTATACCGTTCTAGGGCATCCATAACGCTCAAGTTCGTGCTTTTTAGGTAATGGGTTAACACCCAAGCATCCTCAATGGCCTGACAGCCCCCTTGCCCCAAATCAGGACAAGTGGTGTGGGCGGCATCCCCCAATAAAGCCACCCGCCCCCGCACATAGCTATCTAGAGGGCTAAGGTCATGAATCTCTGGCCGAGCTACTTGTTGAGGGTCTAACCGTTCAATTAAATTCTGTACAGGTTGCGCCCAGCCTTGAAAATATCCCCGTAACTGCTCTTGATACTGTTCCGGTTCCGGGGGAGTTCCGGCAGGCAGTGGAACATCAAAGAAGAAATAAAAGCGATCGCCTCCCACAGGCATCAGAGAAGCTCGTTGATGTTGCCCCACATAAATCACCCAACAATCCGCCGGGGCTAACTCTGGACTCACAGGGACTAGGCCATTCCAGTTCACATATCCGGCATAGTTGAGGGCTGAAGGTTTCCCCGTCACATAGGGGCGCAACACCGAGCGAATGCCATCCGCCGCCACTACCAGATCCCCGCGATCGCGTTCTCCGTTGGCAAAAATCGCCGTTACGCCCCCTTCGTCCTCCTCCACCCCAATACAGTCATGACCCAGTTTGATCTCCCCTCCGTAGCCTGTTAACAGCATTTCCTGTAAATCCCGACGGGCGACAGGATAGGGGCGTTGTCCGACTTGTGCAATGAGGGGTTGCAAGGGAATATGATTTAACAATTCCCCTTGAGCGGTGCGATACTCCATCACATTCATCCGGCCGCCAATATTTGCGATCGCCTCCCCCAAACCCAAACAGTTCAAAACCTTAACCCCATTGGACCACAGGGAAATTCCCGCCCCCACCGGACGTAATTCCTGCACTCGCTCATACACCTGTACCTGATACCCGGCTTGTTGTAGGGCAATCCCCGCCGTTAAGCCCCCAATTCCCGCCCCAATGATGATTATTTTTAACCCTTCCACCGTTTCCCCTCTCCTACTCCAGAACAATATCTAGCTTGACCGACTTCCGTTCGTAGTTGCGCTTTAGCGCCCAATCGGGAACAGGGAATAGGGAATAGGGAATAGGTAATTGTTCCCCCTCTCCCCCGCTCCCCTGCTCCCCC
>NZ_JAIHOM010000002.1 GCF_026130165.1 Spirulina subsalsa FACHB-351
CTCCAGTCGTTTCCCGTTGGATAGGAATATCCCCAGAAGGTGTCTCTACTCTCTGAATTGTAGGTGTTTCCGATGGGGATGGAGTTGTAGAAGTATCCCCAGTCGTTTCCCGTTGGATAGGAGTTTCTCCTGAAGATGTCTCAACTTGTCTTTGAATTGTAGAAGTATCCCCAGTCGTTTCCCGTTGGATAGGAGTTTCTCCTGAAGATGTCTCAACTTGTCTTTGAATTGTCGGAGTATCCCCAGTTGTTTCCCGTTGAATAGGAGTTTCTCCCGAAGATGTATCGACTTGTCTCTGAATTGTCGGAGTCTCTCCAGTCGTTTCCCGTTGGATAGGAATATCCCCAGAAGGTGTCTCTACTCTCTGAATCGTAGGTGTTTCCGATGGGGATGGAGTTGTAGAAGTATCCCCAGTCGTTTCCCGTTGAATAGGAGTTTCTCCTGAAGATGTCTCAACTTGTCTTTGAATTGTCGGAGTATCCCCAGTTGTTTCCCGTTGAATAGGAGTTTCTCCTGAAGATGTATCGACTTGTCTCTGAATTGTCGGAGTCTCCCCAACTGTTTCCCGTTGAATAGGAGTTTCTCCTGAAGATGTATCGACTTGTCTCTGAATTGTCGGAGTCTCTCCAGTCGTTTCCCGTTGGATAGGAATATCCCCAGAAGGTGTCTCTACTCTCTGAATTGTAGGTGTTTCCGATGGGGATGGAGTTGTAGAAGTATCCCCAGTCGTTTCCCGTTGGATAGGAGTTTCCCCTGAAGGTGTCTCGACTTGTCTCTGCACAAAACCAGTATCAGAAGCAACTGATGAGGGAGTATCAACTATTGCAGGTTCAACTCCTAGAGGAGGGTCTCCTGCAATTTTTAGTTGAATGGGAGTTGTTGGAGGCAGAATTGAAGAGGGAGGATGTGCTTCTGAAGTGGTCATGGCTAAAGATGATTAAATCAGTGATATTTTCAGCTTAAAATCATGGTCATATAACAGGAGTCTATAAAGGATGTAATTGGTGGTTTTGATTTGCGGTTTATGGGGAATACAGATGACGTAATATTCTGTCGGATTTTGTAAAAACGATTTAAACAAAATCTCCCAACTCATTGCGAGTCTTGAGGAAAACGGCACTACTTACACCAGTGTTAGAAATTTCTAAGGTTTCATAAGATAGGGTGATTTCTTCTAAGGCAACTCCCTTGCCTTTTGCCTTTAAGGATGGTGCTTTCCAACCAATGGGAAACGCGGCCATTAATGTCCAGTTTTGCATAATCTCGCCCGCTTGGTTAAAGATTAAAATATTGACATTTCGGCGCATTCCGGCTGAACTGTTGGGAGTTGGTTTAACTAAGGTTTGGGAGCGCTGAGTTTGCGCCAGCCATTGTAAAAATAGTAAGTTATCGGTAACGCCTCGTTTTAGTTTAATTGGTTTGAATTTGGCGGGGGAAATCAGGGAACGCTCCCGATCATTGACTCCTCCTTCTAAAAAGTTCTTGGGTTTTGCGTCCATACTCAACCCCGAACACTCGCTAAAATAAGCGGTGATTTGTGACTCCATGACTACATAAAATCGATTCTCCTGTACATAATTTTCAACAATTCTGGTTGCATTAACCATGATTTTGTGTTATCCTTTTTTATATAATGGGGTGCTTGTGACTAAAATTGGCTACGCTCCCGTCGGGAACGGAGATCCTCCTCCATGAGTTCGTAAACGCGATCGCCCACTTTGCGAATGACACTAGGTTCATTCAAGACTTGATGGGCAATCCGTCCCAAACGGGGCAGGTTTTCAAAGTGCTTGGTTTGTAGGACGATTGGGGCAGTGTACCCGGCCGGAGTTGTGGCATCTCCAAGGGGTTCTAAGGAGGGTTGGGTTAGTCCTTCGGCAGTTTTCCAGTTGCTGTTCTGTTTAAAGGGAAATTTGGCCATAGTTCCCCCTAAGAGTAAATTGGCTTTCTTCAGTGTAAGGGAGGGGATCGGTGAAAGCCTACTAGCCAAAAGTCGAGACGTTGCTCTCTGGGATGCCAATGGGGTTCTTTTGATAACGGATTATAAATTTTGTGAGAATCTCTGCCTTACGGTGTATTCCCCAAGCTGTGCTATGGGCGACAAACAGCCATGATATACTGAGTCCTAGCATCATTGAGGGTGACACCTCTTGTAGGATGTCGTTAGAGAACACAGAAATACAATCATGGCTTATCAATTACCCCCTTTACCCTACGATTACACGGCTTTAGAACCGTACATTTCTAAAAGTACCCTTGAGTTCCACCATGACAAGCATCATGCCGCCTATGTGAACAATTACAACGCGGCTGTTCAAGGGACTGACTATGATAGCCAAAGCATTGAAGAGGTTATCAAAGCCGTTGCAGGGGATCCGGAGAAAGCGGGTCTTTTCAACAATGCCGCCCAAGCTTGGAATCATAGCTTTTACTGGAACTGCATAAAACCCAATGGAGGAGGGACTCCCACCGGGGCTTTAGCGGATAAAATCGCGGCAGATTTTGGCAGTTTTGATGCCTTTAAAGAAGCATTTGCCAAAGCGGGGGCCACTCAATTCGGGAGTGGTTGGGCTTGGTTGGTGCTGGATGGCGGTACCCTGAAGGTGACAAAAACCCTAAATGCAGAAAATCCCATGACGGCAGGTCAAACCCCTCTGTTAACGATGGATGTGTGGGAACACGCTTATTATTTGGATTACCAAAATGCCCGTCCTAAGTATATTGAGACATTCTTAAGCAGTTTGGTGAATTGGGATTTTGTGGCTCAAAACTTGGCGGCTGCCTAGGGTGTTGAGTCGGGATCTAATCGTCAAATTTAGATCAGAGTTAGATCAGAGTAGGTGAGTTGGAATAGTTCAGGTAAACTGTTCCATTGTGCCTAAAGAAACCCGGTTTCTGGCGTTTATGTTTTGGCCAAAAACCGGGTTTTTTTGTGGTGATTTTTACACTTATAGCGCTGCGCGCTGTTGTAGTTACAGTACTGAAAAACCGCAGTCTTCACTGTACGCGATCGCCATAAGTCGTTTCCTGGGATTTTTGTCAACTCACCTCATTCTAACCTGTAATCACAGTAGCGCGCAGCGCTATATCTCTCTTCTGTCACTCTAGGCAGAGGAACAAGAAAAGTCATTCCAAAGATAGACCAGAGTTTTTCCTTTTTTAGGGTCTCCCCTTTATTTTACCTCTCCCACAGTGACAGAACAAAGTTACACTCGATTCCCAAATCCCCTGCTCCCCGACTCCGGATTCCCGACTGCCGGACTTATTCAACAAGCCCTAGCTATGACTGACAATCCACTCTTGGAGGATGGGATTGACTAATTCTGGGGCTTCATCTTGGGGACAATGACCTACTCCGGGTAAGGGGATGAATTTTTCCACGGTGGGGAGGTCAGCAAATTTTTGACCCCACTCGAATTTTTCCCAAGGGTCTTCAGTTCCCCATAAGATCAGGGTAGGACAGGGCATGATGGGGTATAAGTCCTCGGGAAGTGGGCCTTGAGAGTAGGTTGTGAAGGCAATAAAGACATCGGCCGCGCCTTCATCGGCGGCGGGTTTCATTAACAGGGTGAGAAGCTCATCAGTGACGGCTTCGGGGCGGTGGTAGGCTTGCAGGAGGGCTTGACGAACGAATTGAGGACGGGCCATAAAGTGAAAAAACCGATAGCCAAACCAAGGCTGACGGAGGAGGTTCTGTAAGATGGGGGTACTCAGTTGTTGATGCCAAGGGATTTCGTGGCGTTTCCGTTCGTGTAGCATTCGTAGGGAACAGTTCAAGGTGGCGACTCCTCGCACCCAGTCGGGATAGGTGACGGCGGTTTGCATGGCGACGATACAACCGATGGAGTTCCCAATGAGAAAGACGGGGGTTTGTACGATTTCTTGGCAAAAGTCGGCGATTTGTTGCGCCCAAGTTTCAAAGGTATAGTTGAGTTGGCTGGGGTGGGGTTTGGCGGATGCTCCAAAACCGATGAGGTCGATGGCATAGACGCGCATTGTTTGACCTAAGACGGGGAGGGTTTTGCGCCAGTGGCCCCAAGATGCACCAAAGCCGTGAATGAGGATAACGGCGGGTTCTCCGGTGCCACACTGTTGATAACAGATGTTATAGCCTTGCCATTGCCAAGTTTGAGGGAGGGTGTTCATTCAGTCATCAGTAAAGCGTCATTATTAATTATTATCTAGGGCTTGCTGAATAACTCTACTCGTGGGGCTAGGGAACAGGGAACAGGGAATGGGGAATAGGTAATAGGGAATAGGGAATAATTATCAATTATCAATTGTCAATTATCAATTATCAATTCCCCTCTCCCCTGCTCCCCTGCTCCCCCGCTCTCGCTCTCCCCTGCTCCCTTATTCCCGGGATTAGAGCCTTATTCGGCAGACCCTAACTATACTGTTCTTCTTGGTCTAGATTAAACAGCATTTGTAAGGACTGAATGGCGCGGCGACGGGCTTCTATGTCCTGTTGGGCGCGCAGTTGTACCATTGGATCATGTAGGATTTTATTCACAATTCCTCGGGTGAGTGCCTCGATGACTTCTTGATGCTTCTCGGCGAACTCACTGCCTAAACGAGAGAGGGCTTTTTCCAGTTCTTGTTCCCGAATCCCTTCAATTTTGTTGCGTAAACTGCTAATGGTGGGAACGGTTTCGAGGGATTGCCACCACACCTCAAAGGCGGCTACTTCTTCTTCTATTAATCCTTCTGCTTCCTGTGCCATTTGACGGCGCTGGATGGTGTTTTGAGCGACTACGGCTTTTAAATCATCCACATTGTAGGATTGAATGTTGTTTAGGTCTTTAACGTTGCTATGGACGTTTAAGGGTACGGAGATGTCAATTAACATCAGGGGCTGGTTTTGGGTTAAACAGGTGCTGAGGTTTTGAGCATCTAAAATGGGTTCGGTGGCGGAGGTGCTGGTAAAGGTGATGTCAGATTGTGCGATCGCCTCGAACATCTCCTCTAGGGGACGCAGGGTTAAACTGGCCTCGGGGAACTGTTGGGCTAAATCCTTGGAACGCTTGAGGGAACGGTTCACAATGGTGATCTCGGCGGCCCCTTTGGCTAACAGATGTTTGACCAATAACTGGGACATTTTCCCCGCTCCGATAATCACTACCCGCGCTGTGGCGAGATCCTCGCTCTTAATTTGGGCTAACTCCACAGCTGCCGAAGAAATGGACACCGCCCCAGTCCCAATACTGGTTTCACTGCGTACCCGTTTCCCAGCCGTCATGGCTTGCTTGAACAAACGATCTAATAAGCGACCTAAACCGTTATATTTTTGGGCGTTTTTGTGGGTGGTTTTCACTTGGGCTAAAATTTGCCCCTCTCCTAACACCAAACTATCTAAACCCGCCGCTACCCGCATCAGATGGCGTAAAGCGTCTTGGTGGAGCAGGGTAAACAGGTGTCGGCGCAGTTGATAGAGGGGAATGTTGCTAATTTCCGACAAGAATTGAATAATTTCCCGCACTCCCGGCTCACTTTCACTTGTCACCACATAAATCTCTAAACGGTTACAAGTGCTGAGGATGGCTACCTCTTCAATATGGGGATAGGATTTGATATGGGCGATCGCCTCTTCTAACTTCGCTTCAGGGATGCTCAATTTTTCCCGGACAGCAACAGGTGCTGTTTTATGACTCAGCCCAACTACTGCAATATTCATAAATGATGTTTTAAAGGGTTTTATCTGTCTGTGCTAGATAATATTTTGAAGGTTTGTCTGTTTCTGTAACCTCTTCTTAAACAATCTTGACAAATCGACAAGATGTTCAAGAGCCAATACAGCCTATTTGACACTCCCATCGCTAAAAGCGAGGGATTCTTGGTTCAACGAGTTTCCTTAACTTGGCAGGACGTATCCAACCAAGCCAGAGGGAATCTCTCCCCAAGCGTGAGTTCCGGTATGCCCTACCGTACTTAGTCCCCTTTTCAAAATGTTAATAGCGGCGTTGGTATCTCTATCTTCTACATAACCACAATGGGGACAAACATGGGTTCTTGTCCATAGAGATTTAAATATCTTTTCTCCACAATTAGAACAATTCTGACTGGTATTATGGGGCGGTACTGCTACCGTAGCCTTACCATATTTAAAGCCAAAATACTCTAGCCATTGTCGAAAAGATAAAAGGTTTGTCATAGGATCTTTTATCCCCCCTAGCCCCCCTTTGAAAGGGGGGGAAACCTGTCCTAGCCCCCCTTTCAAAGGGGGGAAACCCGTTTAAGTCCCCCTTGGAAAGGGGGATTTAGGGGGATTTAGGGGGATTGGGATGAATCTCCCTAACGGAGTTGGATATGTTTGGGATTGTCGAACATATGCACGGTATCGACAAAGCGAACGGTTTTGGACTGGCTGGAGATCACCAAGCTTTGAGTCCGTGCGCCACCGTGGAAGAAGCGCACCCCATCCATTAGGGTGCCAGGAGTAATCCCAGAAGCGGCAAACAGCACCGTTTGACCACAGGCCAACTCTTCGGCGTTGTACACTTTATCGGGATCGGTGATGCCCATTTCGTTCAAGCGGGCAAGGTTCCCTTCTTTGCTTTCCCCGATTAAGCCAGTTTTCACCACTTCAGGATCATAGATTAACTGACCTTGGAAGTGACCCCCTAAACAACGCATCGCGGCGGCAGAAATTACCCCTTCCGGTGCTGCACCGATCCCCATGAGGGCGTGGATATTGCTGCCAGAGAAGGCACAACACAAGGCCGCAGAAACGTCACCATCACTAATTAAGCGCACCCGCGCTCCGGCTTGGCGAATTTCGTTGATTAACTCTTTGTGACGAGGACGATCCATTACCACGACTACTAATTCCTCAACGGAACGATTCATGCAGTCGGAGAGGATTTTTAAGTTTTCGGTGGCGGATTTGTTGATGTCCACATGACCTTTAGCAACGGGGGGAGCGGCTAATTTCTTCATGTAGAAGTCTGGCGCGGCAAACAAACCGCCTTTTTCGGAAATGGCTAACACGGCCATAGAACCATTTTGACCATAGGCCACTAAGTTTGTACCTTCACAGGGGTCTACAGCGATGTCAATTTCTACTAATTCGTCGGGGTTACAGTAAGTGTGAGCATCTTCGCGAGTACAAATGCCCACTTCTTCCCCAATGTAAAGCATGGGGGCTTCATCCCGTTCCCCTTCCCCGATCACAATGCGACCGCGCATATGGATCTGGTTCATGCGTTCGCGCATCGCTTCTACAGCCACATGGTCGGCGGTGTTTTTCTCGCCTTTCCCCATCCATTTGGCGGATGCGATCGCAGCCTTCTCAACAACTTCTATAATTTCTAATCCCAGTGTACTATCCACAGAATTTATCCTCTTTTAACAGCTTTTTTGACGGGTGTATGGTTGATCCACTCAAAAAAGCAGTCTATCAGAAGGGGGGATCAAGTACCAATTATCTGAAATGGGGTCAAGTTGTCCTGGTGCGATAGGGAACGTTAGCGACGGGATGAATGGCGATGAGTCATCAAAATGGGTTAATCTAAGTGCTACTGAGAGTCTACAAGCCGAAGCAGGGATTCTGACTGTGGACGCGCTAGTAAGACCTTGCTGGGTTAAACCTAGAGGCATCGGCGGTTGAATCGGAAAGCCTACAGGATACTAACTATCTACTGATGTCTGCGATTCTAGAAGTGGTTGATTTGTGTTTTGCTTATCCCCAACGTCCGACTACCTTGGCGGGGGTAAATTTGAGGATTCAAGCGGGGGAACGGGTGGGGGTGGTGGGGCCGAATGGGGCGGGGAAAACGACGCTTTTTTTGTGTATTTGTGGGGTGTTGGGGGCAACATCGGGGGGGATTCGGTTGCTGGAAAAACCGATTCAAAAGGGGCAGTTTCGCCCAGAAATTGGGTTTGTTTTCCAGAATCCCGATGATCAGTTATTTTGTCCTTCGGTGTGGGATGATGTGGCGTTTGGGGTGGAAAATATGGGGGTGCGGGGGGAGGAGTTAGCGCAACGGGTGACGAGGGCTTTGGCGACAACGGGGGTGTCTCATTTAGCGGATAGGGTGCCGCACCAACTGTCGGGGGGGGAAAAGTGTATGGTGGCGATCGCATCTATTTTAGCCATGCAGCCTCAACTCGTTCTCTACGATGAACCTAGTGCTAATTTAGACCTCTCAGCGCGTCGTCGTTTGATTGAGTTTTTACAATGTTCTCAGGAAACGATTCTCCTCTCGTCTCATGATTTGGAGTTGCTGCTGGAAGTGTGCGATCGCGTTATCCTCCTCAATCAAGGTCAAGTTTTGGCTGATGGAGATCCTAGGGTGATTTTAGGCGATCGCACTCTCATGACCCAAAACAGCCTAGAAGTCCCTGCTTCCCTGGCCTCTATCCAGTGATGCTCCCCTCCTCCGGCTAAAATCCTGTCCCCTTGGTTAAAATTGGGACGGGATACCCAAAGCATTGCTACCCTGTGGGAGGATTAATTCATTGATGGAGATTAGGATTCAGACGCTAACACCTCTCTGGACTGGTGGGGTAGATGTGGGCAAGTGCGATCGCCTTCACGAAACCGGAATTCTCGGTAGTCTACGCTGGTGGATGGAAGCATTGGTGCGGGGTGTAGGGGGGGAGGTGTGTGATCCGACGGCAGAAGGCGATCGCAATGGCCTAGATCCCAAAAAATATCGTGACTCTCAAGCAACCAATCAACGTGAAAAATTGCGTGATGGTGGATTGACTTGTGATGTTTCCCAAATCTTCGGAGCAACGGGCTGGAAACGGCAATTTCGACTCAGTATTACAGATATTCAGGAAACCCTGAAATGGGACAAGCCTTTACAAATAACCCCCCAAGATCGTACCCGTGGCTGGTTTCTCAATCCGGGTTGGTTAGGAGAATTCACCCTTAATTTTCATGGGGATTCAAAAACTCTAGCAAAACTCTATACTCTATTAAAAGTTTTAGAAGCCTATGGTAGTCTCGGCGCAAAACCCCAGCTAGGTTATGGAGCTTTTCGTATAGTCAATATTGACAATGCACCAACCCTTGAATCATTTTGTTTCAACTATCCAAGTGGCGATCAAACAAAAATCACAGAATTTCCTGATCTAAGAACATTTACCTTCTTTAAACTTCGCTTCACACCTAAGAATATTAATTGGTGGCATACTGTTCCCGGAATTAAGGAACTGCGAAAGAATCGTCAAAGTTGGGAAGAATTGCAGAAGTTAGCAAAAAATGGAATGATTCCTACAAGTCCCGCCCTAAAAAATCACCTCCGTTATGGGTGTAACTGGTCTAAACCCGCTTTACTTCATTGGCTTTTTGGTACAATTCGAGGTGATGGATCGGTACGCGGTAAAGTCGCTTTTAGCTGGGCTTATCATTTAAAAAATACAGATGAGTGGGAAATTAGAGGGTGGATGTATTTACCCCAAGACAAAGAGGGAAAAGTTTTTCGCCGTGATATCGTGGAAACATTTCAAAATAATTTAAGTCAACCGCAAAGTTACTTACAAGCCCTAGGTTTAAATGCTCAAGACTATAAAACTACCCAGCTTAATCTATTTCCGTTTAAAAATCCTTGGCAAATCCATTCACACGAAGAAATACAATCTTTTATATCCAGCTTAGTTTAAATCGGGAGACATTATGATTAATAATATTACGATTAAAGATTTTCGAGGTATTCAGTCTGGCTCAATTCAAAAATTCAGGAAATTTAATATTTTTGTGGGTGCAAATAATTCCGGCAAGTCTGCTGTCATGGAAGCTATTTATTTAGCAAGTACGGTTAATCAAGAAGTCGGCTTACTCCGGGAAACAGATCAGGATGTATCATCTAACACTGTTATGCTTGTTAATCAAGATTTATTAGGTAACAACCCTTTAAATTTAATAGCAGGAAAACATAGCGATTCAGCAGACTTACTCAACTTTAGCAGAGATCAGGATGCTTTTGTAATTGTAAAAGTCAAAGATTTAAAAGCGGTATTACAAGAATTTGAGCTAGACTTAGGTAAATCAAAACCATCACCTGATAGTTTATTCCTATTCGGATTTGATACAGAACAAAATCAAGAACTTACTCAATTGCTTTGGCAAAATTCAGAAAACATCAAAAGTAAAAATCGAACTATATTTTGCTGGTATCCAGATTTAACTTACTATTATAAAGGGAGTGCAGTTTGGTCAATCGCAGGTCAACCTCCGGCGGCAAAATATACCTTTTTCTGTGACACCTCAATGGTCAAAAGTTATATTCCCATTGCCTTTTATCGCTACTTCCTCAATGAAGTGCCTGGCTGGACGCAACGCATTGCCAAACACTTTGGCAATATTTTTGAAATTAAAGACCCGTTTACTGTCCAATTTGTCCCCATTACAGGTCATCCTGATCGTCTACAAGGTTGGATTGCCCGTGAAGATAAACCCGCCCTTTCTATTGACGCTTTTGGCGATGGTGCAAGGGCAGCATTTAAACTTTTAGTTCCCCTCGTTGTCATGGCAGAAATGGCAACAGAAGCAGAACCGGGACTTTTATTATGGGAAGAACCCGAAGCCTTCCAAAATCCTCAAACCTTGGGCAACCTTTTAAACGAAGTCGTCAAAATTATTCAAGATAAACCCATTCAGGTTTTTATCTCAACTCACAATCTAGAATTAGTTGCTTACATTGCTCAAATGCTACAAACTAAAGACCTTAATTCTGAACAAACAATGGTATTTCAAATGAATTTATCTCAGGGAAAATTACAAACCATTTGGATTGATCCAAAGGATTTAAAAACTTCTTTAGAATTTGGATCTGACCTGAGAAATTGGAAAGACTTTAAGCCACCTTTCCAGTTTGCATTGCAGGAGAAGTGAGTATGAAAATAGAAATCATTTCTGAAGGGCAAACCGAGGAAAAAGTTTGTTCAAAAATTGTAAAAATCCTTAATATTGAAAATTTAGTACCACTTGACCCGGATTTCAAAAAGAAACCTAATGCAGAGAGCGGAGGCAAAGATAAACTAAACGAGTTAATTCGGACTAAGCTCCGGGAAATCTTAAAAGAGCAAACTGTCAATTTTTTGATTTTGCGAGATTTGGATAGCCACGATGGAGAAACCGAGGCTAGCATTCTCCAAAGTTTAACCGGAGTGCTGCAATCTTTCTTCGCTGAACGTGAAATACAGACAACAGTCAACCTTTTACCTCACTCTATTTACCCTAATATTTATATGTTAGAAATCATTGATCTTGATTTTCGTTTGTCCTTGCATATTGCTACAAAAAAATGGAAAAAAGATTTTATAAAATCCACAATTGATGATTATGTACTCGAATTAGCACTCCGCCAAGCAACAATTAATAAGTTAGCAACAAAAATTAGTATCCCACCAAAACGAATTTCCGCTAAAATTACTCAAGAAATTCCTGATTTACTGAAAGCTAATGCTGACGGACAAAATGATTTAGTTGAAGCGAAAGATTATGTTCGACTGTATGCTGCAATTTTAAAGTTGCATACTTCTCCTGCTGTATTTGCTCAAAAAGTGATGGCTAATGCCAATGAGGAGGATATTCGGGATGTATTTGCTGCTTTAATCTCGGCTTTTGAATTTGTCAGTTCTTCTCCCCAAGCCTAGTTGAAATAAACAGAAAAAAATTGATCCAACGCTATCAAGTCCATCTGATTGTATATGAACCTGAAGAGGAGGTAATTGTACGATGGCAAAAGTAGAACAATATCGGAAAATAGTTCAGGAACTCTTGCAGGCTTATAGTAACATCAAAGCGAGTAATGAAGAAGTTGAAGCAGAAACAATTTTTGACTTAGTAAATGACCGCTACCAAGTGGTTCATGTGGGCTGGTCAAACAAACGGCGTATTTATGGCTGCATTTTACATCTCGATATTAAAAACGAAAAAATCTGGATTCAACATGATGGCACAGAGGGCGGAATTGCTACAGAATTGATAGAAAAGGGCATCCCAAAACAGGATATTGTCCTTGCTTTTCACTCGCCTTTTAAACGTCAATTTACTGAATTTGAGGTGGGATAGTTTCACTTTCAGCTTATAAAATAAGTGAGGGATAAATGATGGTTGAAGTCCAGTCAAAACGTTATACACCAGACGAATATTTAGAGTTAGAAACAAGGGCAGACTCTAAAAATGAGTATCGTAATGGGGAAATTTTACCTATGACAGTAGGTAGTGTTGATCATAATAAAATCGCTGGTAATCTTTATGTTTACTTAAAGTTGGCTTTGCGTCAGCAGCCCTATAATTTATTTATTGGTGATGTTCGGTTGTGGATTCCAGCCCCTCAAGTATTTACTTATCCTGATGTGATGCTGATTGAAGGAGAGCCTATTTTTTATGGGGAACGAACAGATACCGTTACAAATCCTCAGATGATTATAGAGGTGCTGTCGAAAAGTACCCGCAATTATGATCAAGGCGATAAATTTGATGCGTATCGGACAATTTCTCAATTTCAAGAGTATGTGTTAATTGATCAATATCAGTTTCATGTTAAGCAGTTTAG
Organism: Spirulina subsalsa FACHB-351; assembly: GCF_026130165.1. Classification (GTDB taxonomy): domain Bacteria; phylum Cyanobacteriota; class Cyanobacteriia; order Cyanobacteriales; family Spirulinaceae; genus Spirulina_A; species Spirulina_A subsalsa_A. The sequence continues at coordinate 12,510 of NZ_JAIHOM010000002.1, forward strand.
CAAAACGGTAGAGGGGTATTGGTTACTCAAGGAATACCAAGAAGTACAACAGTCTTTAGTTTTTACATCAATTGATTATTCGATTAGTTTAGTAGAAATTTATGAAGGTGTTAGGATACAAGAGGTATAGAGGTGTTTAATGCAATATGAATATTCAGCAACTAAAGATTCTTGGCTGCAAAAAGCTATGTTTGCTAAAGATAAGAAACAATATTTATCACAATGGCGAGATAAGTATGAAAAAATTGATACTGACCTAGACTTTAATCAATTTGAGTTTATTCCTAACTCTTCTGATATTCTTGTCAATTTACCAGCACTCAGCTTTATGCTGCGTGTACCATTCAAACTACAAAAACCCTATTTGAGTAAAGATGATCGCACCTTCCACATCCTTGATAACCCCGTCCGCAAAGACAAGGTGTTTCAAGTTCCAATGGTTGCTCCTAGTAGCTGGAAAGGGGCGTTACAGATGGCGATGTTTCAACAATTTGCTGAGTGGTGGTGTAGTTTAGATGAGCAGGTAAAAACACAACATCAGTACAAGAAAGAATTTGTAGCCAAACGAATTAGTATTGGGCGAATTTTTGGGACTGAAAAAGGATTTGAGATAGACCTGAAAAAATGTGAAAGTTACCTGGACAATTTGGGTGATCAAAAGCTGGCAATCTGGTATAAGCGATATGTCAGACGTTATGTATCTCCAACAGGATTTTTTTCGGGTCGTCTTTACTTTTACCCCACTTTTTTTGATAAGCTTAGTTTAGAGGTTATTAACCCACACGATCGAAAAAAAGGAACTTCTGCACGGGGACCGATTTATTTAGAATGTGTTCCCAAAGATGCCAAAGGTGAGTTTGTTGTTCTCTATGTTCCATTGGGTAAAGTGGATGAACCCCAAGTGTTTCAGGATTTAGAATTGTTGGTGCAAGGGATAAAAGCGATGCTCACAGTTTATGGTTTTGGGGCAAAAACCAGTAGTGGTTTTGGGGTTGTGGACGATCAACTTTATAGTCCAGGAAAGTTAACAATTCGCGCTGAGATACCAGAGTTGAAGAAAATACAAGTTTCACCTGAACAGAAAGAGTTTTTGAATGATGATGGAAGTTTAAAGCAAGATTTTCTGAACGATGATGGAAGTTTTAAAAGTGAGTCACAATATAAAAAGTTTCTGCAAAAGCAAAATAAACCACATAATTCTACACTTTATAAAAAAGTTAAACAATGGTATGAAGAAAATCGGCAGAGAGTTGCATCTAACTCAGACTTAATAACCTCACAAAGTTTTAATAGTTTGAGTGAATTGGGCGATCGCGCTCAACAAATAATCAAAAACTTAACTGAAAATCAGTAAACTAAGTTTATATAAATAGTTCACGGGTATGATGATTAAAACACCAAAAAATACAGTTAAAAAATTAGCAATATTGCTACCAATGGACGCTATAGAAATCTTTTGTCAACGCTGGCAAATTGCTCAATTATCAGTGTTTGGATCTATTTTACGTGATGATTTTAATAATGATAGTGATGTAGATTTTGTATATGTTCTTAAACCTAATATTCAATGGAGATTAGTTGATTTAATGGGTGCTGAAGAGGAACTAGAGAAATTGCTGTGTCGCAAGGTTGATTTAGTCAATAAGTCTACTGTTGAGCAAAATCACAATTGGCTAAGAAAACAAAATATTCTTTCATCATCTCAGGTTATTTATGACAGCAAATAGAGATTTAGAACCTTTGTTACCGAAGCAGGATGAATCATTATGAGCGATCGCACCCAATGCCTACTTCAAACATTTAACTCAATCAGGGGGTAAGTATGCTTACTATAGAGACTAAAAATGATCGTCAGCAATTGCTTTTAACGGAACTTAATCGCTATTTAGAACTATTGCAGAATTTTTATCAACCCAAATTAATTTTACTATTTGGCTCAATGGCTACAGAGCAAGTTCATGAATGGTCAGATATTGATTTAGTGATTATCAAAGAAACAAGTCAGCGTTTTTTAGATCGGACTAAAGAAGTAATAAAATTACTTCAGCCACGGGTGGGGTTAGATGTTTTGGTTTATACTCCCAGTGAGTTTGAGCAGTTGTGTCAAAATCGGGCTTTTGTCCGACATGAGATTGTAGGTAAAGGCAAGGTATTGTATGAGCAAAGAATATGATCACTGGTTAGCTTTTGCTCATGAAGATTGGCAAGGTTTATGGAATTGGAAGCACCAATTAGCAAAGCATCTACATAGTGGAGGTCAAGCATGAACCAACTTGATATACTTGTAAATAATCGCGATGCAATTTTGTTGGCTGAAGCAATTGGTTGGTTGCATGACTATCGTAAATGTTCTGATGAGCAACTCAAGGTACAGGCAGCTAATTTAAGCGGACAAAATGGATTGAGTTGGGATCAACTCAGTAATCATTTTCCTACTTTAAACAGTATCAATATTAATTTAATAGGCGATAGCTGTCAATTTATAAGATTAATTCATAAAAAATCAGATACAAGCTGCAATTATTTACCTAATTATTTATCTCGTTGCCACAATACAGCCCACTTTGACAAGCAAGAGCCTCATGGTGGTGAACAAAACTATCCAGGCGTAACAATTAGTTCCCCATTTGGTTTTGAGCAAGATATCCCTAATGATCTAACTAATCAGCTTTGGAGTTTACCCTGGATAAAATTAGCAAGTTATTCTCAAAGTGAGCGACAAAATTTTATCAAAAAAGTTAGTGAATTATTTATCCAAGTTGGTGCAGATACACGCCGTCCTATTAATGAAATCAGTTTATGGGACTGGGGAACACTTGTAGGCGCACTGTATAAAGCGGCTATTGCCGGTGCGTTATTATCAGGTAATACTGCACAAGCTCAAAATCTACGCTGGCGGTTATTAACTATTCAAGTAAACGGACTTGACTTTATTACAAAAGTGTCAAGACTTCCCGACTTATTAAGCCGAAAAGAACTGTTGAAAAATTCTTTTAACAATGTGCGTAATTTACTGGAGATAGAATATTCACTAGGGAATGAAGTTTATCGAGATGAAAGCAGAAGTATTTTTGTGGTATATGATTTACCGGATCTTTTAAATTCAACTAATCAAAGGAATGAAAAAATTCGAGATTTAATTCTGCAAGAATTTAAACAAGGTACATTAAAAAATGATCCAAGCTTAAAACTAGGTGGAGAACTAAAACCAATCATAGAGCTAGATCATAACTCTTGGTGGGGGCAAGATCCTGATTATCAATCAAAGCAACAAGCAGGACAACTACCTCAAGATGAAATTCCTCCCATTGGTCAAATTCTTAAAAAATCTATTGTTTCACCACTATTACCTGAAGAAATTAAACAATTCTGGCCTCAAAATGGAATAGATCAATACAAGGCTGCTGATGTTTGCACAGTTTGCGGAATGCGACCACAAGGAAATTCTCAGAAACTTGTATCGCGTAAAGTTTGTGATATTTGTGAAAGGCGACGACTTGATCGATCTCAACTTTGGGCTACTCAACAAGCTGAAGATACAATCTGGATTGATGAAGTTGCTGATACAAATGCAAGATTAGCATTAATTATTGGTCAGTTTAATTTGGAAGATTGGCTAAGTGGTCAATTAGTTGAATCACTCATTTTGAACCCTCCGAGTTCCGGTGTAACAACTTCAGTAAAAAATCCATCTTTTAGTCGCATCCGTCGTATTTGGGAAACAACTCGCCGATTTTGGATAGAAATTAGAAAAGATTTTAATCAACTACTATCTGATAGTCGTCGTCGCCTAATTTTCTATCTTGATAAAATGCCAACAAATTTAGGTCTTTTTCATGTCTATGAACTTGACTTAGGTAACGTAAAATTGAGTGTAGCTTGGTATCCACCGCAGCCAGATAGAACAGGTGGATACTTAATTTCAACTGACAATTTAAGCTATACTGCCCGTCAACTCCAGGCTAAACGAGAAATATTTGCAGATCCAGCCACCGGAGCAATTTTTGTAGAAGATTATATTCAGTCTCAATTTGTTAACGGTAATCGTTCAATTGTATTACGTGACTCTGATGCTAACCAACGAAACCAAAACTTATTAGTAGATCGACGAATTATTAAAACTGAACATCAAGATATTGCTTACTCTACTGCTATTCCTATATTGACAGAACCAAGCAACTTTATGGCTCTTGTGCCAGCCGAAAAATCTCTTGATGTGGTTAAGGCAATAAAAACAAAATATGAAATTGAAATGGGAAAAGTTCGCAACCGTCTCCCCCTACATCTCGGTGTTGTGTATTTTAATCGCCGTACCCCTCTGCGGTCTGCCTTAGATGCAGGACGGCAAATGTTGAGCTATAAATCTGACAGTCAAAAAACTTGGAAAGTGCATTCAATATCTAAAGGACAATTACCCTCTGAAAAACAGGAATTAGCCAACGGAACACAACAATTTACAGAAACAATTACTCTGGAGTTAACCCAAGATAACTATAAAATCACTTGGCACGTCCCGAACAAAATGGGAGATGGAACAACACCTGATAATTGGTATCCCTATGTTTTTCTAAAAACAAGCGATGATAGTGAAGTAGATGGAAGAATACGCAAAATCAAAAGCCAACGACCTGGTACAACTGAACCCTGCTGGTTAGTTCATGCTGGTGATTTACAGCAAGATGATAAAATTTATTTCACCTCCTCGACCTTTGACTTTGAATACCTCGACAGCACCGCCCGCCGCTTTGAAATTCACTACGATAAAAAAACAGGTCGTCGTCCCCGTCCCACACGCCCCTTCTACCTCGAAGACCTAGACCGTTTACAAACCCTTTGGGATATGCTTAAAAAGCTCCAAACTTCCCAACGTCATCAAGTGATTCACACCATCGAAGCCACCCGCGAAAAGTGGCATGGCGACAAGTTAGAACCATCATGGACAGATGATACATTTAAGCAGTTTGTGAAGGATACTCTTGCCAATGCAGCATGGCCTAAAGATCAGCCTTGGGTTAGTTTCTCAGAGTCAGAACGTCAGCAACTCATTGACGCGGGAGTGCGGGGCGAACTGGCAGATATAGCAGACTTGTATATGGAAATCCTCAAGGAGCGATAAAACCACCTATGGCAACCTACAAACGACAACGTTATCTATTTATGACCCTCGACCCCGTACATATCGGCACAGGGGGCTATCGCTTGGGGCGAGTGGATAATAGCATTGTCCGCGAACCCGGTACAAAAATCCCCAAAATTCCTGGTACAAGTTTACATGGTGCAGCCCGCTCCTATGCAGCACAGTTATATGAAACCCCCGAAGCGGCTGGTCAAAGCCATAATAATGTTACAGGTGATATTGCGGAAAATCCTGTTTGTTATACCTTTGGCTATATCAAAGGTCAAGATATTTGTTCTGGAGTTGTCAATATTTTTGATGCTCATATTTTACTGTTTCCTGTTCATTCAATGGTTGGCCCGGTTTGGGTGAGTACGTTAGAGCGTTTAGAAGAATCAGGTTTTACAGTTACATCACCCACTACATCACCCACGCAATGCCAAACAGAACAAGTTTTGCTTAATTGGAAACGTAGCGATCCTTTAAATTTAGGTTGGTTAATGCTTAATGTTGCTGAGACAAAAGCAGAAATAGAAGCACCTCCTCAATGGCAAAATGAAACCCGCTACAAAGCCATTAGCAAAAAAATTGTTATTGTCAAAGATGCTCTGTTTAGCCAAATTGTGAATAGCAATTTAGAAGTCCGCACCTCTGTAGCCATTGACCCAGAAACAGGTGCAGCCGATGAAGGCAAATTATTCACCTACGAAGCCATCCCCCGCGCTACATTCCTCACCGCAGAAGTAGTTTTAGATGATTACCGTCAAGCATTTCCTAATCCAAAGCCTGATAAAACAGGAAAAAATAATCCTTTGCCGGGAGAACCTTGGAATTGTCCTTTATGCGTAGTAAAAGCAGGATTTAAGATGATTGAATGGTTAGGAGTTGGGGGCATGGGAACGCGGGGGTTTGGAAGGATGGCAATGATTGGTGATTCAGTGACTGTAGGGATTGATGAGTTATTACCTAAACAACAAGCTTCAAATGCTGGAGGTGAAGCATGACCACGAACCTTGATCGCCTCGCGGCAAAACACGCACAATCAATTATTACGAATACCCAAAGTCAAAAAGCGAGTGACATAGAAAATACAGTCACTAAAACCTTGGGTGTTTTACAAGAAAATGGGGTTTATGCTTGTTTCCTTTATCTCCTTGCCAAAGAAAAAGAGAATGGTAAAGTTGTTGTTTCAGAAATACTAAATCTGTTACAAGACCTGAATTTTGGATGGAATAAACCTCATGATTTGAGTCCTGATGCTGTCTTAAAACATATTACCAATAATGTTACTCAAAATTTAGAACGCCTATTACTCACCAAAGAAACCCTAGAGCAAATGCTAATCTATGCCCGCTATGGGGCAAAAGCTCGACAGGTTGCAGAAAAATCAACCAATTCTCAGCAACAGGAGGAAACTCCGTGACTTGGATTGCCTATCGCGTTGTCTTTAAGCTAAAATCACCTCTGCATATTGGTTGTGGCAAAGTGGGGAATGTGCAACGAACTCGTCCCTACATCACCGGACGCAACCTTTGGGGTGCGCTGACCATGCGTTTAACTCGTGATGCAACAGATGGCCCAGCGACAAATTCAAAACAGTATAAATGTTGTAGCGACAAAGTTGATCAAGAGTTAGCTTTCACTTATTTTTATCCTGCCCTTAAACCAGAAAATCAAGATTATCAAATACAGTGGCCGTGGGACAATGAAAGCTTGTTTCGTCGCCGCTTTCTGAGTAGTTATGCCAGCACCGCTCTAGTTTATCACCAACAAGCAGCAGAAGAAGGATTATTGCATGAAGTGGAGTTTAAAGGATTATTGCATGAAGTGGAGTTTATTTCTCCGCGCACCTTAGATGGTGGGCAACAGGTTTATTTGGTGGGTTATCTGTTTCAAAAAGAAGGGTCTGATCTACCGTGGCAATTAGCTTGTCAGCGTCTACAAATGGGTGGCGAACGGGGTTATGGTTGGGGAGATATGCGGCTAATTGAAATCAAAAAGATTACCGATGAACATGATGGCTATAATCATCGTTTGTTTGATTCAGAAAACTATACTTGGCAAGTAGAAAATAACTCTATTGTGATTCAAGTTTCAGAAAATAGCTCCCTGTTAGCCCACACAAAAACCGAGAATGTATCAGCCCAAGGGGAGATTGAACCGTTGGTGGGACGGGAGTGGCAAGAAGCCAAAAAAGCAGGGGAGTCTGTGGCTTTTTCGGGGATGTGTTGGACTCCGGGGACGGTGGTTAATGGCTCTATGTCTTTTAAAATTAAGCGTTTAGGGGTTTGGATTGGGCATTAGATTTAGTCTGCTTCACTGGACTGTTCAGCAAACTTATTCAATTGCTGTCAATTGGGACTGGCTGCGGTCTTTAAATGCTGCACTAAGGCGTGTAAACCTAAACGATAACTCTCGGCCCCAAAGCCGCTAATTTGACCAATGGCGACGGGTGCAATGTAGGAGTGATGGCGGAATTCTTCGCGACGGTAAATGTTGCTTAAATGGACTTCTACGGTGGGTAGTTGAACGGCTAACAAGGCATCTCGTAGGGCGACGCTGGTATGGGTATAAGCCCCCGGGTTGATGAGAATGCCGGAATATTGGCCGAGGGCGGATTGAATGGCATCGACTAAGGAGCCTTCGTGATTGGATTGATAAGGGGTAAGGGTGACACCTAATGCCTCGGCTTCTTGCTGCAATAACTCGTTGATTTTGGCTAGGGTCAGTTGACCGTAAATGCCCGGTTCTCGTTGACCCAATAGGTTTAAGTTCGGCCCGTGCAGAGTTAAAATGCTTAACGGGGATTCTGTCATCATCAGAAGGGGTGATTTGGCACGGAAAAGAAACGGCTCACTCAAAATGACCCAAGCAAAACTATAGCCGTTCTGTTTGAGTCAGTCAGCCAGTAGATTGGAACTCTCTTGATTTCCAAGACAAATACAATCGGAGTCCACAAGTTAAAAGAAGGTGCAAGGCAGAAAAAAATCTACCAGAAAAAATCTAACCTCTTGCTTCACTTGGGTTGCAATTGACTTGCACTAGCGAGGATCACCGAGAAATTTAACCCAGAATAGGGGGTTATGGGTGCTGGGTTGGGGTTATCTGTGCCGAGGTCGCCGAGGCTCGTTAACAGGAATCGGAATTAACTCAGGTTCTGGTTCTGCTTCAGGGCCTAATAAAGATTCGATGAGGCGGCGCGCCCACTCTCTAATCTTTTCTAAAACCTTTTCTACATAGTCCATTGAAAAGAATGCTCCTGTAAGACTAACTTATCATTAGCTACTCCCACCAGCTAGATGGGCGGGATTCTCAAAAGAATCGGCACAACTACCACAGAAAGTAATTGTATAGATTCCTTACCGAGCTTAGTCTGCTTACTTTCTAGCATAGCACAGCTAAAAAAAAATCGAACCCAATGACTAGGAGATTAGACTTAGGAGGGGGAATCTAGTAATTTTCGGCGGAGACGGTCAAGGGCGTTACAGGCGCTCATGTAGCGAATGGTGGCGCGATCGCGTTCCTGACCAAAACGATACTCAAAGATATCCACCGTTTGGTTGGGGGCCGCCAACCCAATATAAACTAACCCCACTGGTTTATGATCACTTCCCCCCCCGGGGCCGGCAATGCCTGTAATGCTTAAACTCCAGTCGCTGCCCAGTTGTTTCTGCACGCCGAGGGCCATTTGTTTAGCGACGGGTTCACTGACGGCCCCGAGTTGGTTCAAGAGTTCAGGACTCACCCCTAAAAGCTGGGTTTTAACGGTGTTGGCGTAGCTAATCACGCCCCCCTGAAAGTAGTCAGAACTGCCCGCGACTTGGGTTAACATTTCTCCTAGACCGCCTCCGGTGCAAGATTCAGCGACTGAGAGAGTTTGCTGGCGATCGCGCAATAATTCTCCCACCACCGTGGCTAAGGTTTGCTCATCATGGCCAAAATAATCCGCTCCCGCAATGGCTTGAATTTGGGCGGCAATAGGTTCAATCAATCGAATGGCTTCCCCTTCCGAGGGAGCCTTAGCGGATACCCGTAAGCGCACTTCTCCGGCCGACGCATAGGGGGCGACGGTGGGATTAGGGGAGTCAAAGAAATCCGCCACTTTCGTCGCTAAAGTAGACTCACCAATGCCCCAAAACCTCAATAAACGACTATGAATAATCTGTTTACCCCAACCTTGGGCTTGTAAAAAGGGAACCGCCGTTTCCTGCCACATACGGCGCATTTCCGACGGCACCCCCGGAAAGGTGAGGAGAGTTAAATCCGGTTTAGGTTGCCAAATCATACCTGGTGCGGTGCCACTGGGATTAGGTAACACGGCCGCCCCTTGGGGGAGGAGGGCTTGCTTGCGATTGTTGGGGGTCATTTCCCGCCGTCGCATGGCAAATTTTTCCGTAATATCTTGTAAGACTTCGGGATGTTCGATTAAAGGGGTGTGGAAAAACTCGGCAATGGTTTCCGTGGTCAAATCATCGGGGGTGGGGCCCAGGCCTCCGGTGAAGATCAAAATCGAGGAACGGGCGATCGCCATTTCCAAAACCTGATGAATGCGCCCCGGATTATCCCCCACCACGCTTTGATAGTAGTGAGGAATGCCCAAACGCGCCAACTCCTTGGCTAAATACTGGGCATTACTGTTGAGAATATCCCCCAGCAATAATTCGGTTCCCACACAAATAATTTCTGCACTCATACCCTTTCTCACCCTTTAAGACCGACTTGCCCGAGTATTGCGCCAAACCTGCCACCCCACATAGGCTAATAATGCTGTTGCGCCCATCGCATAGGCTTCCCCACTGGGAATCCCAGAGAAGGCGAGGGCTAAACTGCCCACCCACAGAGTCAGACAGTAAATAAACAAAACCGTTAAACGTTGGGAAATCCCGGCATTGAGCAAACGATGGTGCAGATGTCGATTATCGGACAAAAAGGGCGATTTTCCCTGACTAATGCGGGAGATAATCACCGCCGACATATCCAAAATCGGCACCGCTAAAATCAAATAGGGCAGCACTACCGCCGTCACGGCCGTGGTTTTGACCAAACCAATCACCCCCACCCCAGCCAGGACAAAGCCCATAAAATAGGCCCCCCCATCGCCCATAAAAATCTGAGCGGGGTTGAAGTTATAGCGCAGAAAGCCTAAAGCTCCCCCCGCTAGGGCAGCCGCAATCAATGCCGCCGCCGACTGCTGCATAAACAGGGATACCACCAACATCACCACCGCCGCAATCCCGGAGACTCCGGCGGCTAACCCATCTAGGCCATCAATCCAGTTAATGGCATTGGCCATTCCCACTAACCAAATCACCGTCACGGGTAAACTGAGCCAACCAATCTGGACTAACCCATCAAAGGGAATGGAGAGAAAATCAATTTGAACTCCCAACACCCAGGCTACAGTTGCCACTACCACCTGCATCAGTAAGCGAGGCCCGGGACCGAGACTGAATAAATCATCCGTCAGTCCAATTAAGAAAAAACCAACACCCCCGACAATCAGGCCGATGATATCTCCTTTGTCTTGGGGGAGAACTTCAAACCCCCCTAAAAGCCAAACCAAACATAGGGCTACCGCCGTCCCCGTAAAAATGGCAATGCCCCCTAAGCGAACCATTGGCCGCTCATGGACTTTCCGTTCTTCGTTGGGGTGGTCAACGTGACCGCGTTTTAGCCCAATGGTTTTGACGACTGGTGTACTCCATAGGACAACAATCGCAGAAACAAGGAAGGCAATCAAATGATACAGATGGAGAGGCATCTGGATTGTACACCTAATGGGATCAGGCAAAGTCTACAATAAATTCCCCTCCTTAGCCTAGAGTAATCCGGTAAATTTGTTACTTTTTTGGGATAGCTTGGAGGGTTAAGGAGGGGCAAAGTCAGGAGTTTAGGGGAGTTTAAGCTAAAGCAGGTACGGGAATCCGTAAATGATCATAGAGGGGGAAGCGATCGCACAGCGCCCCCACCCGACGGCGACAATCTTCGGCCACCGTCTCATCGTCAGGATTCAACAGCCGATCGGCGATAATATTGGCAATCTCGGTAAATTCCGCCTCAGCCATCCCCCGGGTGGTCATAGCCGGAGAACCTAAGCGTAACCCACTGGTGACAAAAGGAGATTCGGGGTCAAAGGGAACGGTGTTTTTATTGGCCGTGATGCGCACCCCACTGACTAACTGATCCGCCCGTTTCCCGGTCATGCCAATGGAACGCAGGTCTACTAACATCAAATGGTTATCGGTGCCCCCGGAGACGATTTTAAAGCCCCGTTGGACTAACCCGGCCGCGAGGGCTTGGGCATTGGCAATCACCTGACCGGAATAGGTCTTAAATTCGGGTTTGAGGGCTTCTCCAAAAGCAACCGCTTTGGCGGCGATAACGTGTTCTAGTGGGCCGCCTTGGGTGCCGGGGAATACGGCTTTATTTAGTTTTTTGCCTAACTCTTCATCTCCGGTGAGGATTAAGCCTCCCCGTGGGCCTCGGAGGGTTTTGTGGGTGGTGGTGGTGACGACATGACAATGGGGGATGGGGTTGGGGTGGTGTCCGGTGGCGACTAACCCCGCAATGTGGGCAATATCGGCCATTAAATAGGCCCCAACTTCATCAGCAATTTCCCGGAACTTGGCAAAGTCAATGATCCGGGGATAGGCGGAATAACCGCAGATGATTAACTTGGGTTGTTCTTTTTTGGCGATCGCCCGAATACTCTCATAATCTAACTGTTCGGTTTCAGGACTCACCCCATACTGCACCACCCGGAACCATTTCCCCGACACATTCACCGGGGACCCGTGGGTTAAATGCCCCCCGTGGGACAAGTCCATCCCCATAATGGTGTCACCGGGGTTTAACAGGGTCAGGAACACCGCAAAATTAGCTTGAGCGCCGGAGTGGGGCTGAACATTAGCACTGGCAGCCCCAAATAGTTCTTTAGCCCGGTCAATGGCTAACTGTTCCACTTGGTCAATAAATTCACAGCCGCCATAGTAGCGTTTCCCGGGTAGACCTTCGGCATACTTGTTGGTTAAGACGGAACCTTGTGCTGCGAGGACAGCCGCCGAAGTAAAGTTTTCACTGGCAATTAATTCTAGGTGATCCCGTTGGCGTTGGAGTTCTAGATTCAGAATTTCAGCTACCCGAGGATCACTTTCAGCTAAGAAATCTAAATTGGTTCTGCTCATAGTTGCTTTTGACTTAAGGTTTATTGAGAGCGCCGACATGACGACTCGCCCCCAAGGGACTATAGTGGGAACTTTTCATCATAACGCTCTTAGGGGTCTATCTGGGATTTGCTTAGAGTATTTTTAGGGCTTGCTGAGATGGTCTGCTTGTAGGAGAGTCAGGGAGCAGGGGAGCAGGGGAGCAGGGGAGCAGGGGAGCAGGGGAGCGGGGGAGCAGGGGAATTGATAATTATTACCTATCACCTATTCCCTATTCCCTATTACCCATTCCCTAGCCCCACGAGTAGAGTTATTCAGCCAGCCCACGTAAGCTTAAATTGTCAAAATTGGAGCGGGTCTAACGCTTAGGCAATAATAGAGTGCCTATTATAAATCCAAAGCCTAAGCCTAAAGCATGGGCGAGAAAACTCACCTCGGGGATATAAAGATCAAAGGAAGTTTGTAGGGCAATAATAACTAAAAACCAACAGAGGCGCTTGGCGGCGATGTGGCTTTTTTCTCGCAGCCAACCTTGCAGGAGAATGGCAACAATGGCCCCTAAAATGCCCATAATAGCCGCCGAAGCTCCCACGAGGCGCTGTTCTGGGTTGCCGAAGATCAGGGCGATCGCACTAAAGGCCGTCATAGCCCCAATTCCCGCGCCAAAGTAGGTGATACAGTACCGCTCAAACCCTAAACGCAATTCCGCAAAGGGGCCGAGAATATATAACCCAATCAGATTGGTCAATAAGTGCAGAACGCCGTAGTGGAGGAAATTGGCCGCCACCAAACGCCATACCTCCCCCGCCCAGACTTGACTGGGGATTAACGCCCCCATGCGGTCTAGGGTGAGGGGGTTGGTACTGCCCCCGAGGCGGATTTCGAGGGCAAAAACTAGACAATTGAGGGCGATTAAAATATAAGTCCCGTGGGCTTTACGAGGAGTAATCAAGAGGGGTTGACCATAACGGACTTCTTGGCGCACTTCGGTTTTAATGCGCCATAACATTTCCCAAGAGGCCCCCGTCAGGACTTCTCGGGGATTGGCCAGGGGGTGACGGGTGCGCCAGGCGATCGCATGATTTAACACCGTATTCGGGCAATCATCCCGCAATTGCCCCAGTTGATTCGGGACGGGGTGATTGGGTTTTGTCGCCATTTGAGCGGTTAAGCGCCAAAAGGTCTTGACTTTCGGCGAGAGAGTCGCCAAGGAACTCCCCAGAAGACAGGCCACATCTTCCGTTTGCCCACAAAAAGCCAAGGCAAAGAGCCAAGCCAAATATAAGGGAATCGGTTGCCCCTGTTTGCGCAAATGGCGTTCATAGCGTTCTATAGTCCAGAGCAAACCATTCAGATCCCCCATTTCCCCCAAAGCGCGTAAATAGTAGGTGACCAAATAAGGATCTTGAATCAGTAAACTTTCAGGAATGGTGTGTTGAATCCACTGGAGTAGCTCCTGCCAGCGCGCTCTCATCAAGAATAACAACGCGGTAGCATTGCGCCCGATCGGAGTTTCTACCTTCTCGTAGGGGTGCAAATTCTTGAGAGCTTGGGTCATTTTGCCCTGTTGCCCCATTTCCAAGGCTTCTAAGATAATTGGCTGTTCTAACCAACCATCGGCGGGATGCAGCCAGCGTAAATAGGCCGCCAAGCGCCGCGCATCCCGGTATCGTTCTTGATAAATCAGTTTATTGACTTTGGCAAAACCCACCAGAGGCACGAGGAGAAAGACCGCCCACAGACTCCCGCCAATAATCCCCGCTAGATTAGGCGCAAGGTAGAATAGGCCACTGGTGACACCCAAAATTGAACCCGAGACGAAACTCCACCCTCTATGTTGATTGGAATAGATGGTGCGAATCATCAGGGAAAAACAGGAAAGAAAAACTGTCCAGAGCAGGATTTGATTGAGAGTCATAGCCCAAGGCAAGGGATGGCGTGGCTAATCAAAAAGCAGGATCTTAAAGGAGTTTTGGTAGAGTCCCTAAACTGTTATAAACCGTTAAAATTCCAAGGCGCTCAATTTGACGCGAATTTCTTCCACTCGTTGGCGATTTACTCCTAAATCAGATTCTCCCAAACGGGAGGCCGAGCGCACATCTACCCATTTTTGCTCCGGATTGAGGACAAATTCTACATCATCCACAAATCCCATCCACCGACTACTAAATTGGGCGTAAAGATAACGATCGGTGCGGGTAATAATACGGGTTCGGTCTATTTGCTTGACAACTTGCTCAATTTGTGGTACGGCTTGCTCAGGATTGCCCGAAACCGTGAGGGGGGGAATGGCTTGACTGGGGAGGGTGCTTTGACTGTTGACACAGTTGGGAGTGGGGGGGCAAGGGGCTAATTGTCCCGCTTCTACCCCCAAGTTAGCCGGGCGGCTGCCTGCGAAGAGGGTAGGGCGTTCTGGGGCAAGGAGACGCATTCCCACCCAGCCCAGAATGAACACAAGGGCGGCAATTAAGAAAATACGACTGGGGGAGACTTTGCGGGTGGTTTGAGTGTTGGTCATAGTCAGGAGTAAAGGAGAAATTCTGCTACAATGGGCGCGGGAGTGATACCCTTTCCTTAGAATACCCTAATTGTCTCAGTGGTGGTTGCTAGGGGCAGGGGGAAGGCAAAGCCATCTGGATTATAGCTTGAGGGGTTTGGAGAGTCGGGGAACAAAGAATCCCACGCGCTTTAGCCGTGGGAGTTTCAATGATTGTGTTTCTAATTGTGCTAACTTGCGATGGATTTATTGCGATCGCTTCCCATTGGACTATATCTCGAACAACCTTTTACCTGGTTACACCAACTGGATCCTAGAGTCAAACTCGCTTGGCTGATGAGTTTTTTACTCACCCCGGTTTTAGCTAGTTCGGAATGGCGTTTGAGTCTAGTGGTCATCTTGGTTTTATTCACCCTATCAGCCCGCATTCCCCTACGAGCATGGCGACAACAAATGGGCTGGTTATTATTAGTCGGAACTATGGCCTTTGCCATCACCTGTGTGATGAATGATGGACTAGCCATTACCTATCAAGCCCGTTTACCTTCAGTAGACCTTGAGAACATTCCCGACACTCCCTATCAATACATTTTGTTAGAAGTGGGAAATCTACGAGTCACTCGCCGTTCCTTTGATTTAGCCCTGCGTCTGAGTACAATTATTTTTACCTTGGTCTATAGTACGACCTTATATTTGCTCACTACCGCCCCCGAAGAAATCACCGCCGGATTAGAGGATATTATGCAGCCTCTGGCACGGTTTAAACTCCCTGTAACAGAAGTAGCCCTCACCCTCACCCTCTCCCTCCGGTTTATTCCCTTAGTATTAGAAGAAGTGCAGAATTTAGCCCGTTCTATTCGCACCCGTGCCATTAATTGGAAAAAGTTAGGCCTGCGCCAAAGTTTTAAAATCTGGTTGATTGTAGCCGAACGGTTGTTAGAAAATCTCTTACGTCGGGCTGAACAAATTGCCATCGCCATGGATGTACGCGGATTCACCCGCCCCAATGAACATCGCGTTCAATGGCATCAACTGCGCTTAAAAAAAGCCGATGGCATCGCAATGGGTGTTCTAGTCTTGTTTTGGTGGGCTCGTTTTACTTGGGGCTGGATGGTTTGAAATATCTGGGGTTGACCAGATTCTAGCTTAAAAATCGTCAGTTCTTTGATCGGATCTCCACTCCCTTGAAATTGCATCCTCCCGGTAACTCCCTCATATTCGAGGTGACTTAAGCCCTGACGAATAGCCTCGGCATCGGTTTGTTTTTGTTCACCTAGGGCGGCAAAAAGTAACCCCATTGCATCATAGGCTAAAGCCGCGTGGACTTTAGGCGGCTTTTGGTATCTTTCCTCGTAGGCCCTAAAAAACTGTCGCCCTTGTTCGGTGCGAGGCTGAGGAGTCCAATCTAAACTATAGAATCCCCCCTCTAACTGTTGCTGGGTCATGGGGGACAAACTGCCCCAAGTATCCCCCCCAATTAAGGTGGCCGAGAGTTCTAAGGCTTGGATTTGGGGTGCTTGTTGGGCGAGGTCTACACTATAGTTGGGCAGAAAGAGAACATCGGGATTGCTCTCCCGAATGGTCTTGAGTTGGGCGGTAAAATCTTGATTGGTGTCGGTGGTATAGGTTTCTGAGGTCACAACTTGCCCCCCCAACTCTTGGAATTCGGCGGTGAAGAACTCCGCCAGACCCTTATTATATTCACTGGCCACATCGTAGAGAATGGCGGCTGTGCGGGCTTGGAGTTGGGTATAGGCAAATTGTGCGATCGCCCGCCCCTGAAAACGATCCGTCACCGTCGCCCGAAAACTATAGCGTTTCCCCTCTGTGGTTTTTGGATGGGTAGACCAAGAAGTAATCACAGGTAGGGGAATAGTTTCCGCAAATTCCGCCACTGGAATCGCAATCCGACTCAAGGGCATCCCCACAATAGCCACCACCTGTTCTTGAAAAGCCAATTTTCGCACCGCCGACAGTGCTATATCAGGACGATCTTGATCATCTTCTACCACCAATTCCACCAGACGCTTTTTGCCCTCAATTTCTAATCCTCCCGCTTCATTAATTTGCTCTACGGCTAATTGAGCGCCCTTTAAGCCATCCTGCCCCGTATTCTCGGCAAATTCCCCTGTCAAGGGCAAAATTACCCCCACTCGAATTTCTCTGGGTGTCTGTCGTGACCAGTTATTCCCCTGACAGGCCACAGGCAGGAGAGCTAACACCAAACCCAATACCAGTAAAATCAGACGGGAGATTGTTTTCATCAGTTTATAATCAATTATTGATTAGGGCTTGTACGCTTTGGATTTTAGGGAAAACTGGCACGAGTGCCTATTCCCGACTCCCAACTTCCCCCTCCCTCCTCTCTTCTCTGAGAAGTGAGAAGTGAGAATTATTACCGACTCCCCACTCCCAGACTTATTGCCCAAAGCCCTATTCACGATGACTATAGGCCAAGAAAGCGAAATGAATCCGAGGGTGTAGCTTCTCAGACACAGGTTGCCCTCCCTTGAGGTGTTGTTCCACAATCTGAGGAATATCCTCGGGCTGTAAGCGACAATACCATGTCTCCTCGGGGACAAGGCGCAGATTCGGTCCGAGGTTACACTGTCCTAAACACCCACTGGGGACAAGTTCCACATCTTCGGGTAAGTCGGCCTGTTGCAAAGCGGCTAAAACCTCTGCCCCTCCCCGTTCCAGACAAGTGGTATATTGACATACCAGGATTTGACGTTGGTTGGTGGTCATAAATCTATTCCCCCTAGATTAGCATTCAAAAAACCTGATTATCCCAAAGCAATTTATCGAGCAGAAAGTTATCTAAATCTTCAAAACTGGACGCATAGGTAATGGTGGGGATTTCATAGCCTTTGAGGTGGACGGTGTACTGTTTAAAGCGTTGTTGGGCGGTAGGGATGCTGTCTAAATAACCATAGGTGGTTTCTCCTAGGGCAACATCCCGTTGAATTTGTTTGGTACAGGATTCTAGACGGAAGGCGGTGTTTACGGTGTCGCCGATGGCGGTATAGTCTGGGCGATCGCCACTTCCGGTATTTCCCACCATGGCATAACCAGTATTGATACCTGCACCAATGCGCAGGGGAAAGGGAAGGGGATAATGAGAAGTTAAATCGGTGGTCATTTTATTGAGGTCACTAATGGCCTGGAAAATCTGCACAACTTCTTCTTTGGCGATCGCACTTTCCCCATGAAACCAAATGGCCATCACCGCATCCCCAATGTATTTATCCACCCAACTCCCGGAATACCGGAGAATATCCCCCGCTTGTCTAAACCAATCTCCAATTAAGTTGGACAGGGTTTTATCATCCAGTTGACGGGCTAACACTGTAAAATCGCGAATATCCACGACTAAAACCGACATTAAACGGCGAACATGGAGGATTGAAGTGGGACTGTCTTGATTCTCATGATTAGGATTCCTGCCGGGGATGCTCTCTTGTTGGGCGAGATTATGAAAAACCATTTCCGTCTGACCGAAGGCGATATGATCCTTGTGTTGCAGCGTTACCGGAACATTCACCCGACGACCATTGACAAAGGTTCCGTTGCGACTGCCAAGGTCAATCAAATAAAACTCCCCATTATCCGTCCGTTGTACCATAGCATGATGACGCGATATCCAAGGGTCAGGAATCACGAAATGGCTATCAGCATTACGGCCTACTGTCCAATTGTTTTTACCTACTAACGGGAGATAACGATTCCCACTAGAGGTTTGTAGCAGTAGGTAGGGGGTAGATCCCGAACTCATAGCGGGAAGGAGGGGTGAAGATGGATGTTAACAAGAGAGAAATACACTAGGTCAATTCTAACCAATGTGGGTTATTAATCCCCGCTCAGAGCTTTCTGTGTAGTTAATCGAGATGCCCCTAGGCACAGTAAGCCACAAGCCAAAATAACCCATCTACAACAATGGTACTTAAAACAGCCCCGCCGAATGCCCACCCGGCTAAATTTTGTTTCTGTAAACCCCACACCCCAATACTGAATAAGGCTAGAATTAACCACATTCCACAGAGGATTCCCCAAGGATGATTAATCTGGGCGATCGCACGGTGTAAAATCTCTCCCACTTCATCGGGTGAAACCTTCATCACTTGCCGCCAGTAGGGGATTAAACCCGTCAGGTAAAAGTAAACATCGGTGATGGCGGTACCAAAGAGAGAGCCCAAATAGAACCAATTGCCAATTCTACCCCAACCTTGTCGCAAACACCACAAGGCCCAAGGCAATGCGATCGCCTCAATGGGCAAATGAATCAAGGGGTTTTCCCGAAACCATCCCCAGTAAATCGATCCCGCCAACCAACTCCAACTAAACCCCAGAATTAAATCCCCCCAAATGCCTGTTTTCTGCCCCCTCCCCAGGCCCCAGGCTAAAACCCACCATACCCCCGTTAAACCCAGACTCAGCCACGGAAAAACCCGCACCAACGGCGCTTGAAAAAACACCGGCACCGACACTAAAAACGCCGCCGCCCCTAACATTAAAATCCTAAGACGTTTGGGCTGATCCGGAGGCGGTAGCACCCCCTCTAAAGGGACCGAAGACGGCTGATAGTCTGCCACCCAGGCTGAAGAGTCCAGAGAATACCAAAGATTGTTCAACAAAGTAATTTTAATTTTTGTAACTTATCTTAACTTAACTCAAAAATATAGCGCCTCACGGTTGAAAGGGGGAAGGCTCTAGACCACTGACCATTCTTCCTAACACTCACCAAGCAGAGGGCGGCTTGCGGTTTAAGCTTAGGGTTTCCCCCGTTCATGGTAGCAAAAAAAAATATCCCCCGGGGGGGGAACGAGTCAAAAAGCCGCCAAACCTTGAGAAGTGAGGAAAAAAGGCTTAACGGGTCAGCCTTGGATTCGACCCTTGAGCAACACCGCCACCCATACCTTGTGCAGTCAGCCCGTGACGATGTAGAATGGAAGGTTGCTGACTATAAAAAAAAGAGGCACTATGGCAGTTCCTAAGAAACGAACATCTAAAGGGAAAAAGAATCAACGGAAAGCGACTTGGAAGCGGAAAGCCGCCCTAGCAGCGCAAAAAGCCTTATCTCAAGGAAAGTCCATCTTATCCGGTCAATCCAACAGTTATGTTTATAAAACAAAAGACGACGACGACGAAGAATAACTAGATTGAGCGTGGGCGAAAAAAAAGGGTACGTCGCAAGACGTACCCCTACGCTTCATTCACACAAAAATAAAACACTACACACCGACCACTGGGGGGATCGGTTGATACCCAGATAGCTCCATTGCAAACGTCGCCATGCCCTGCGACAAAGAACGCAGGTCTGTAGAGTAACCAAACATCTCCACTAACGGCACGTCTGCCCGGACTACGGTATAGTCTTCTATCACCTCTGATCCTAATAATACACCGCGACGTGCCATTAAGTCACCTTGAATCCGCCCCAAAAACTGACTAGGCGTTTCAATTTCTACCCCCATGATTGGTTCTAGAACTTGGGGATTAGCCGCCCGAAATGCTTCCTCAAATCCCTGTCTGGCGGCAAAGCGAAAGGCATTTTCACTAGAGTCTACCGGATGGATTGATCCCCCTTGTAAAATGACCTTAACTCCGGTCACAGGATAGCCTTGAATAAATCCGGTACTCATGGCATCTTTAAACCCTTTTTCACAGGCCAAGATAAACGGTTTAGGAATTTCTCCCCCCTGCACCTGATTTTCAAATTGGAAGATTTCCGAACAAGGTTCTAAACGACCGATCACCTGGGCATATTGACCCGATCCTCCCGTTTGTTTTTTCAAGGTGTAATCAAAACTAGACGCTTGGGTAATAGTTTCTCGGTAAGCAACGGCTGGTTTTCCGATGTAGACCTTAGCATTATATTCTTGTTCCATCCGTTCCAGATAAATGTTGAGATGGAGTTCTCCCATCCCGGAAATCAAGATTTTGCCCGACTCAGGATCTTGATTCACCTTAAAGGTAGGATCTTCATGACTAAAGCGCCGGAGGGCTTTTTCTAAGCGCACGGCATCGTCTTGGGAGTGGGGGGTAATGGACAGGGTAATCACGGGATCGGGGATATACATTCCTTCGAGAGATACATTAATCCCCTCCCCACATAATGTGTCCCCAGAGGCGCAATTTATGCCCAATAAAGCCACGATATCCCCCGCGCTGGCCGATTCAACATCTTGGCGTTCGTCAGCGTGGATGCGCACAATACGGCTCACTCGGACATGGTGCTGGGTGCGGCTGTTGAGGTAGCCTTTGCCTTTGTGGATGGTGCCGGAGTAGAGACGGATATAGGTGAGTTGTCCATATTCGTCATCGGTGAGTTTGAAGACATGGGCGACAAGGGGGGCCTCTGGATTCGGGGGAATCTCAAGGCTTTGTTCGGTTTCTACGTCGGTGGCAGTGATGGAGGTGCGATCGCAAGGTGAAGGGAGATAGCGATTCACAGCCTCTAATAAATTCTGCACCCCTTTATTTTTATAGGCCGATCCACACAAAACCGGAACAATTTCCCGCCTTAAGGTAGCCTGACGCAAAGTGTCCCAAATTAACTCACAAGGAATGGGTTGTTCATTTAATAAATACTCCGTCATCGTTTCCGAATAAAACGAAAGACGATCTAATAAGTTTTCCCGTGCGGCTTGGGCGAGTTCTTGTAAAGGGTCAGGAATTGGCTCTTTTTGCCAGTCTTCCCCATGCTCTCCCCCATAATAATGGGCTTGCATTTCAATTAAATCAATGACCCCCTGAAAGTCTCCTTCAGAACCGATGGGATATTGCAATAAAAAAGCATTCAAATGTAGCTTATCAATCAGAGCTTGTACCACGCGAAAAACATTTGCACCCACCCGATCCATTTTATTAATAAAGGCAATTCGAGGGACGTTATAACGTTTCATTTGCCGATCCACCGTAATGGATTGTGATTGCACCCCAGCCACCCCACAAAGTACCATAATCCCCCCATCGAGAACCCGCAAAGCTCGTTCAACTTCAATGGTAAAATCCACATGACCGGGAGTATCAATTAAGTTAATTTGATGGTCTTGCCAGAGACAACTGGTGGCGGCTGAAGTAATGGTAATGCCCTTGCTAATTTCGAGGGGCATATAGTCCATGGTGGCGGTGGTGTCGCCATGTCCTTTCACCTCCCCCATTTTATGAATTTTGCCAGTGTAGAAGAGAATCCGCTCACTAATGGTGGTTTTTCCTGAGTCAATATGAGCAGAAATCCCAATATTGCGAATTTTATTAAGAGGAAACATGATGGGTAATCGTTCAGAATTAATACATCATCATTCGCCGCGACGTAATCCTTTGAGGATTTACATGGGTAATGAGTTCATCTAAGGTGGAGGTACGGAGGCGTTTCTGCCGGGTATTGACTTGATAAACTTTACGCTGGGTCATATCGACGGCCGTTAACCACCCACTTTGACGATGGTAAGCGCCCGTATCAATATCTAACCAGCCTTCTCCTTGGGCTAAACGACCGGGCATGACCCCCGGAATAGTAAAGGTGATAGTATGGCCGCTAATGATTAATTTATCGGGAAAATAGGGTTGAACCATGCTGTGAAACTCTTCGCGAATCCAGCAAAATTGTTCGGAGGTGTGTTTTTCAAGGGGGAGTTTCGGGTCAACTCCTGCATGGACTAACCAAATATCTCCGAGATCCAAATGGGTGGGGAGGGTTTGCATCCACTCTAAATGAGTCCAAGGGATGCCATTATTGCCGTAACTTTGGATGGTGGAATGTCCTCCACTGTATAACCACGCTTGGCGGAAATGTTCAGGCGCTCGACTATTGGTGACGGCTTCGAGTAACATCAGTTCATGGTTGCCTAAGATGGACTGATGGGGGCTATTCATCACAAAGTCAACCACTTGAGCGCTTTTGGGGCCGCGATCTACTAAGTCACCCACAAAATAGACTTGATCACTGTCTCCGGGTGCGATCGCCTCAAACAACATCATCAACGCATCGAAATGACCATGAACATCCCCGATAAAAATTCGACGTGGCATAATTAATTTTCTGTATAACTTTGTGCAATTGGATAACGACTAGACTCTGATCCGAGTCGATGTCGATAACGATCTGCGCCCCCACAGTTAAGTTGACTCCGTTTAGTTGACTCCCTTTGAATTGAATCCCTTAACTCTGGAGTGACTCGATTCAGGCCGCGAGATCGGGTAAACTCGAAGAAGTCAAAGCGGGATAACTGAGAAGCACTCTCCAGTGAGGCATATTAGTTTTAACAACAAACCCACTCCGTAATTTTCCGGTTGTGTTTTGGGTTAATTTTAACTGTATTTCTCTAATCTAACTTGTTTTTGGGTTCTGGGAGTCCGGAATTTTTGGGAGAATAGGAATAATAGGTATCGGTCGCGGATGACCAGTCCAGCCCTTTGTCTTGCTGTTAGTACCGTTGTTTAGGGTCTGCCCAACGCTAGACTCAACAAGGGAATAGGCAATAATTCTTAATTCCCCAACTCCCGACAATCCCCGGATTCCAGACTTCCGAAGTTATCTGCAAATATGTATGTTAGAAACAACTGTTCCGAAAATGAAGATCCTGCAACAGCCGACCCAAGAGGCATGGATTGAACAGGCGATCGCGAATTTAGATATCATTCTCCTCGATCACTCCCACTGTGAGCGAAAAGCCGCCTCTGCGGCCTTAAATTTAATGTTCCGCTATCCCTCCTATGCGAGGTTAGTTCGTCAACTGACGGCGATCGCCCAAGAAGAACTAGAACACTTTGAACTGGTCAATCAATGGTTAGATCGTCGAGGCATCCCCCTAGCTCCCCTCAATGCTCCCCCCTACGGAGCCGCCCTCAAAGCCCTCGCCCGGCATAACGAACCCCAACGTTGTTTAGACCTACTCCTGCTCTCTAGCCTGATTGAAGCCCGTTCCCACGAGCGTTTAGGACTCCTCGCCCAACATTGTCCCGAGCCTGAACTAGCCCGTTTTTATCAAGGCCTTATGGCTTCAGAAGCCCGTCATTACGGCATTTATTGGGTCTTAGCCGATCATTACTTTGAACGCCCCGTGGTGATGGCTCGTTTAGAAGAGTTAGCCGCCGCAGAAAGCCAAATTCTAGCCACCCTACACCCAGAACCGAGAATTCACAGTTAGGGCTTGCTGAATAACTTAGGGAGTTGGGGAGCGGGGGAGCGGGGGAGCGGGGGAGCAGGGGAGCAGGGGAGGTCAGGAGTCGGGTGTAATGTCATTGACTAACTTTAGCCAGAAACCGGGTTGCGTTCATTGTCTAGTTTTCTCGATACACCCTAGCAAAAACCCGGTTTCTAATATCAATTATCAATTCCCTATTCCCGATTCCCAACACCCTAACCACTCTTGCCTTAACCTCACGTCGTTAAATCCTGTTGCAGCAACACCACAAGGGATAACAGCCAAAAAAAACCAACCCAAACCAACACCCCAAAGCCCGCAATATTGGGATCTAGTGCCATCACTGGGATAATACTCTCATCCGGGGCAATCATGACACCTTCACCCCCTTGACCTAACAGCGCATTAGTTAACTGAAAGGGTAAATAGGGAGTAATTTCTCCTAACCTCTGACCAAAAAAATCCCCCATACTCTTAAGGACAGGTTCTGCGATAAACACATAGAGCAAGGAGAAGATAATAGTAACAGCCATAGAACGAGTCAGAACCCCCAACATAAACGCAAAGGTACTAAACGGCACTAGATAAAGAACGGTGCGGGCAACATTCACCCAGAAACTCCCCCACTGAATCGCCGCTAGATCAAAAGATCCGCCCAAAAGGGGCGTTAAAATCAGCGTAGAGACAACCGCCAACAGCAAAGGAGCAAGAACAAACAACAGCGCCGGGACAATTAAGGCTAAAATGCGGACGCTCACCAACATCACGCGACTAATTCCCTGACTGAGATAAAGGTGTAAGGTGCGCCATTGATATTCTGAATTCGCCACATCGGCCGCTAAGATGAGGAGGAATAAGCCCCCTAAGTTGCTGGACAGGGCAATACCAAGGGATAAGCCACCCGGAAAGGTTAAACTGGCTTTGAGCATCTGGGGATTTCCCAGGACATTGAATAATAACGCCCCACCGAAAAAGAGCAGCAATTCTAGCCCCAACATTAAACCCAATAAAATCAGGAAGAGGCGACGTTTCAGGAGTTTCTGTACTTCAATCCAGAACAGAGCAAGGGACATAGGGCGGTTGGGTTAAAGGTTGCGCATCCCATTTTATCCCACGAGGGGGTTTGGGGGAGTTATCAGTCCCCCCGCCAAAAACCATTGATCCGGTTGGGACAAATCGTTGATAATTAATTACCGGACAGGTGTGGGTCAACTGCGCTACTCAATTTTGAGCGGAAATCCAATGCAAAAATGGGAATATCTGGTCATTCAAGAAACGATCTTTCCCTTGACTCCTTTGCGAATCACAGTCGAAGCAGAGGATCAGGAGTTAGTGAAGGTTTTACAGGGGAAATCTGTCGTCGGCACTTTAAACTATCTGGGAGAACAGGGTTGGGAGTTAGTCTCTGTCTCAACGGGGTTGGAGAAAAACTCACAGGTGTTTTATTTTAAGCGGCCTCAACAGTTTTAACACAATATTGGAATGACGCGACCTACTCTTTATATTGCAATCACCAATCACGGTTTTGGCCATGCGGTGCGTGCCGCTTCTGTTGCCGGGGCGATTCAACGGCTGAATCCCGAGATTTTGCTGGTTTTGGTGACGACGGCTCCCCATTGGCTTCTCTATTCTTACATCCACGGGGATTTTATCCAGCGTGTTCGGGGTTTGGATGTGGGGGTGATTCAGGTGGATAGTTTGACGATGGACCGGGAGGCGACGCTAGCGAAATTGCGGGAAATTCAGGACTCCCAACACCGGATTATTGCCGGGGAGGTGGATTTTATCCGCACCAATGGGGTGGGGTTGGTGTTGGCGGATGTTCCTCCGTTGGCGGCTCCTATTGCTAAGATGGCGGGGGTGCCTTGTTGGATGATGAGTAATTTTGGCTGGGATTATATTTATCGGGATTGGGGGGGGGAGTTTAATCGGATTGCGGATTGGATGCGGGATTGTTACAGTCAGTGCGATCGCCTTTTTCGTCTCCCGTTCCATGAAACTATGTCCGCCTTTAGTCAGATTACCGATGTAGGACTCACCGGAGGGACAACCCGGTACACCCCCGAAACCATTCGCCAGATTTTCCACCTTGTTCAACCTCGCGATCGCACTATTCTACTCTCTTTTGGGGGGTTAGGCCTGCAAACCATTCCCTACCCCAAGTTACAAGACTTCCCCGACTGGCAATTTATCACCTTTGATGCTAATGCCCCCGATTGGGACAATATTGTTAAGGTGACAGATAATCAATACCGTCCTGTAGATTTTATGCCTCTTTGTGGGCGAGTAGTATCTAAACCCGGTTATAGTACCTTTTCCGAGGCCTTATGTGTGGGAACACCCATTGCTACTATTACCCGCACTGGATTTGCGGAGTCTCAGTTATTAATGGAAGGCTTGCAACAATACGCTTTTCATCAAATTATTGATTCTGATGCCTTTTTCCAAGGAACTTGGGAATTTCTCCGCCAACCCTTAATTCCCCCCAAAAGTTCAACCCCTTTACCCACCAACGGCACGGAAACGATTGCTCAGAACGTGGTGGACTATTTGGGGTGAATATTGATCCTCTAGCGTTTCCACAATGAGCAAAGTTGAAACAGTTCAAGGCCACACCCTACCCTCCAAAACCTTACTTAAAATTGGTCAAGTCGCCCAAACAAGTGGCTTGTCGGTGAAAACGATTCGCTACTATGAAGACCACGGTCTTTTAACTCCGGTCGTCCAACGGTCTAAAAATGGCTATCGTTTATTTGATCCCACCATTTTTAATCGCCTCGCCTTTATTCGACGAGCCAAGTCCTTGGGGTTAAGCTTAAGCTCGATTCAGGAAATTCTGGAGGTTCATGATCAAGGAAAATTACCCTGTGGTGTCGTTAAGGATCGTTTGTTGGCTAAACTAGACACCATTAATCAGCAAATAGCCGCCCTGGAATTGCTGAAAACGGAACTTCAGGGGATTCTCTCAGGTTGGCAAGACCAACCGCCTCCCAGTCAACTTGAACAAACGATTTGCCCTAATCTGCAAGACCCATGAGATTTGCTGTTGCTTTGATTCCCCTCACCCTATTGTTCTTAAATCTGGGTGGTCATGTTCCCAAGATTTCGGCACAAACTCCCTCCGTCGTCCGGGAAAGTAATGCTCGCTCTGATGGGTCTTTGGCGGTTGTTCAATGGCGAAATGCGGAAGTCACAAGGGTTTTAAGGGGTCACAATGCGCCTGTTTCCTCCCTGACCTTTAATCTGGATGGTCAGATGTTGATTAGTGGGGGGAGTTTAAATGATTCCCATATTCGGGTGTGGTGGCTACCGAGGGAACGACAAGTGGATGATGTGCGCGCCCAACGAATGCGGGTTTTAAGTTTGGTTTTTAGTCCCAATGGTCAGTATTTAATTAGTGGGGGGGATGATTCGGGGATTAATTTCTGGCAGTGGGATGAGCGACGGGGGGACTATGAGCGGATTGTGTTAGAGCATAGGACTAATGTCCTAAGTTTGGCGGTGACTCCCGATAGTCGGGTGTTGGTGAGTGGGGGACTCGATGGAATTCGGGTCTGGGATTTGATGACGAAACGCCCGCTTTATACGTTGGTGCGCTTTCAGCCTGCCTTTGCACTACAAGTCCATCCCAATGGTTATGTTTTGGCTAGTGGAGGGGGACAGGGGGAGGTGCGGTTCTGGAATTTACGCACGGGGGAACAGATGGGGATGTTTCCGGCTCATACGGCACAGGTGACGAGTTTGGGGTTTACTGCCGATGGGTCAAAGTTGGTGACGGGGGGACAGGATCAAATGGTGCGGGTGTGGGATGTGACGACGGGGAATTTGCTGTATAGTTTGTCGGGTCATCAGGGGGCTGTTTCTGCGATCGCCCTTCACCCCTCCGGAACTTTGGCCGCGAGTTCTAGTATCGATGGGGTGAGACTTTGGGACTTGGAGACGGGGGAGTTAGTCAATCATTTAGTGGGTCATCAGGATTGGGTGGGGACTCTTGCTTTTAGTCGAGATGGGAGTCAGTTGGCTACGGGGGGCTATGATAAATTGATTAAGGTCTGGACGGTGGCGCTTCCGCCTGAAGCTCCCCCCACTCGTCCCCCCGTTAGGACTCCTCTGCTACTGCCCGATGAGGATGAGGCTCTACCCACTCAGGATGAACTCCAGAATGTGATCCCCCCGAAACCATGACTCAAGGTCTTGATCAACAACATCCCCAAGAACATCGCGATCGCGCCATTTTAGAAACCATCACCCAAGAAGGACGCAGCGACTACAATCTAGTTGAACTAGCGCGTCTCTACATTCGTTATGACAACTTCCCCGGCGCTCGACAAATTCAACAGGATTTACAAGCCATTCTCGCTCAATGGAATCTGACCGTTGAGGAATTATTTACTCTCACCCGTGCCATTCACCAACAGGGTCAAATTTACCGCAGAACCAAGAGTGGGGAAGATATACAGGATTGGAGTTAGTGGGTTAATGGGGCCTTCATTCGCGCCTGATCGCCTACATTAGAAGAAGGAGAACTTAGGTGGGAATGAGGGATGAATAGGGGAGGTCAGCCGGGAATTTGCTTTGGAACCGACGGATGGCGGGGAATTATTGCGGATGATTTTACCTTTGTTCGGGTTTGTCAGGTGACACGGGCGATCGCAACCTATTTAGCCACTGTCTACCCTCTCGATCGTCCCGTGTTGATTGGCTATGATACCCGTTTCTTGGCGGCTGAGTTTGCCCAAACGGCGGCCGAGGTGTTAAGTGAGGAAGGCCGCAGGGTTTGGCAAGTGGATCGGGATTGTCCCACGCCTGTTTTAGCCTATCATGCCCGTTCTCAACCCTCGGCTGGCGCTTTGATGTTCACCGCTAGTCATAATCCCGCTATGTATTGCGGCCTCAAGTATATCCCCCACTGGGGCGCACCAGCCCCCATCCATATTACTGATGCGATTTCCCAAGCTTTATCTCGGGTGTCTGATGCCTTACCCCAAGGGACTAGAGGGGATCGGATTACCTTGTTTAATCCTCGACCAGCCTATTTAGCTCGGTTAAAGGAATTGCTGGATCTGCCGCGTCTCCGTCAAGCGGGATTACGGGTCAAGTTTGATGCACTCTATTCTGTCACCCGGGGTTATTTAGATCAGGCGTTGAGGGATTATGGTTGTGAGGTGGAAACTCTCCATGCTCAACGAGATGTTCTGTTTGGGGGGCGCTCTCCTCAACCTTGTTCGGAACAGTTGGAGAGTCTGCGGGAGGCGGTATTACGGGATGGAGCGGATTTGGGGGTGGCGACGGATGGAGATGGCGATCGCTTTGGGATTCTCGATGAACAGGGAAACTATTGTACCCCCGATGAAATCCTCCTGTTGCTCACTCGTCATCTCTACCAAAAAGGGGAACGGGGGGCGATTGTCCGCACCCTAGACACGACCCACGCTTTAGATCAACTGGCTCAACGCTATGGTCTAGACTGTTATGAAACTCCGGTAGGGTTTAAGTATATTGGGGAAATTATGGGCAGGGTTCCGGTTTTAATTGGGGGGGAGTCCTCGGGAGGGTTAAGTATTGGTCGCCATTTGCCTGAGAAGGACGGGATTTTAGCCAATTTGTTGGTGGTGGAGGCGATCGCTTTGGCCCAAAAACCTCTCTCGGTTTTGATTCAGGAGGCGATCGCAGAAGCGGGAGGAAAACGCTACAATCAACGTCTAGACTTCCCCCTGCCGATGGTTCAAATTCGTCCCTTTCTCGACAATTTGCGCCAAACGCCCCCCAAGGAACTCGCAGGGATTCCCCTAGACAAAATCAACAGCCAAGATGGTCTGAAATTCTACTTACAAGATAGCAGTTGGGTATTGCTCCGTCCTTCCGGCACAGAACCCCTCCTGCGGGCTTCTCTGGAAACTGATAGTCCCCAAAAGCAACGGGAACTTGCCCAAGCGTTACAAAGCCTGCTCGCTCCTTTTCAGAATTCCATCAAGTTTGGTGTGGAAAATTGGGATAGGGAATAGGGAATAATTCTTAATTCCCAAACTCCCCCATTCCCAACTTATTCAGCAGACCCTAATTATCATACTGCGAGGTCTTATGAGAACTTTTAGCAATCTCCTGATTTCCCTATTAATTACCGCTTGGTTGGTCACTATTGCGGTGATTTCTATTCAAAATATCACCCCCATTTCTTTGAACTTTTTAACCTTTAGTTCCGTTGAAATTCCCTTTGGAGTTCTCCTGACCTTTGGGGTCGGTTTAGGTTTACTGATTGGGGCGATGTTACCCGTTTTAACTCGCCGTTAAAAATTGATAATTGATAGTTCATTTTCGGTCTAACAAACCCGAGAACGGGCAATGCGATAACTGAGGAATAACACCGGGAGTAAACCCACTAAAATAATAGCTAGGGCAGGGGCGGCCGCTTCCGTTAGGCGCTCATCGGAAGCGTATTGATAGACCCGGATGGCGAGGGTGTCAAAGTTAAAGGGACGAATCACTAAAGTGGCCGGAAGTTCCTTCATGACATCTACAAAAATGAGCATCACGGCGGTGAGTAATCCCCCTCCCATTAAGGGCGCATGAATTTTAATGAGGGTATTGGTGGGGGTTTGTCCTAAACTGCGGGAGGCTTCATCTAAACTGGGTTTGATTTTGCCTAGGCTGGATTCGACGGTGTGGAAGGATACGGCCAGAAACCGGACTAAATAGGCAAAAATTAGGGCGGTAATGGTGCCGCTTAATAACAATCCTGTGGAAATGTTGAAGGTGGAACGCATCCATTGGTCTACGGTGTTGTCAAAGTTGCCCATCGGAATCAAAACCCCTACGGCAATGACGGAACCGGGTACCGCATAGCCCATTGAGGCAATGCGCACGGCTGCCCCCATTGCCCAGTTATTTTGTAACCGTTGCCCGTAGGCCATAATCAGGGCAATGACTACGCCTAAGCCGGCTGTAATACTGGAGAGAATGAAACTGTGATTGGCTAGTTGCCAGAAACTGCTAGTAAAGGAACGGTTGAGATGGGTTAAGGTCATGTCCAACAGGAAACCACAGGGAATGAGGAAGCCTAGTAATACAGGAATACTGCAAGTGGTGATGGCTAAACCAGCGCGCCAGCCTTTTAATTGATAGGGTTGGAGGGGTTTGGAATCTCCTGTGCCTTGGTAGTAACGGGCTTGGCGACGGGAAACCCGTTCTAGGATAATGAGGGTGAGGACAAAGAGTAGTAAGACGGCGGCGAGTTGGGCGGCGGCGTTGCGTTCCCTCATGCCTAACCAAGTGCGATAGATGCCTGTGGTAAAGGTGGGTACGCCGAAATATTCGACGGTGCCGAGATCGTTGAGGGTTTCCATGAGGGCGAGGGCTAATCCGGCGGTGAGGGAGGGGCGGGCGAGGGGGAGGGCTACTTTAAAGAAGCTTTGCCAGGGGGTACAACCAAGGGAACGACTGGCTTCTAGGGTACAGGTACATTGTTCTAAGAAGGCGACGCGGGCGAGGAGGTAGACGTAGGGATAGAGGACAATCACTAACATGGCGATCGCACCGGGGAGGGAGCGCACTGAGGGAAACCAATAATCTTGAATACTGGTCCAGCCGAAGAGATGGCGCAGAAAGCGCTGAACGGGACCGAAATAATCTAAAATGTCTGTATAAACATAGGCTAATAAATAGGCAGGAGCGGCGAGGGGCAACAGCAGCAACCACTCAAACCAAGAACTCCCCGAAAAACGGCAAACGGTGACGAGCCAAGCGGTGCTAGTGCCAATGACCAACGCCCCAATCCCTACCCCCAACATCAACCAGAGGGAATTGACGACATAATCTTTAAGGACGGTGGCAGCTAAATGACTCCAAATCTCAGTGGAATCCACGAATAAATGGCTGAGGACGAAGAGAACCGGACAGGCAATTAAGAAGGCGATCGCACTTACTCCCAAGGTCCAACCATTGAAGGGTAGGGCTTTAAAGGATAGGCGTTGTTTGACTGGAAAGGAAAAAGTAGACAATTTAACGGCAACTCCGAAAGACTACATCTACAAATTAATGAGAATTACTTGCAAAAACTACTTTACAATAAAATTCGGTCTATCTTTGAGAAGTTTTAGATTTTTCTTACCGTCGGTCTGTGTT
Organism: Spirulina subsalsa FACHB-351; assembly: GCF_026130165.1. GTDB lineage: Bacteria > Cyanobacteriota > Cyanobacteriia > Cyanobacteriales > Spirulinaceae > Spirulina_A > Spirulina_A subsalsa_A. The sequence goes on from NZ_JAIHOM010000002.1 coordinate 44,556, forward strand.
TAACCTGCCCATGATTGCTCAATCGCCCATTATTCTTACCCTGGAAAACGTTAGTAAAACCTATGCCCCCGGAACGCTTCCGGCGGTTAATCAAGTGAGTCTTCAGCTACAAGAAGGGGATTTACTCGGTTTACTCGGCCCCTCGGGCTGTGGGAAAACTACCCTCCTCCGTCTCATTGCGGGGTTTGAAGAACCGGATCAGGGCTGGGTGGAGATTGGGGGAACAGTGGTGGCCGGACAAGGGGAATGGCTGCCCCCGGAAAAGCGGGGGGTGGGGATGGTGTTTCAAGACTATGCTCTGTTTCCCCATCTCACCGTGGCGGATAACATTGCCTTTGGGCTGCGACAGGGCAAGCAAATGAGCCGTAGCGTGGGCCGGCGTGTCGGGGAAGTCCTCCATTTAGTGGGTTTGGAGGGATTAGCCCAACGCTACCCCTATCAACTGTCTGGGGGGCAACAACAGCGCGTTGCTTTGGCTCGGGCGTTGGCTCCTCGTCCGGCGTTGGTGTTGCTAGATGAACCGTTGAGCAACTTAGATGTTCAAGTGCGGTTGCGCTTGCGGCAAGAGTTGCGGATGATTCTCAAGGCGGCTCATACGGCTGCCGTGTTTGTGACCCATGACCAAGAGGAGGCCCTATCGATCTCGGATTGGGTGGGGGTGATGCAGCAAGGCCATTTAGAACAGTTAGGTACGCCAGAGGGGGTGTATTTAGAACCGTCTTCCCGTTTTGTGGCGGAATTTGTCACCCAAGCAAACTTTCTACCCGCTCAACGGGGACCCGGGGGGTGGGAAACGGAGTTAGGGGTGTTTGAGTTGCCTGAGACTCGGGAGGAGTCGGGGGAAATTATGGTGCGTCAGGAGGATCTGATTTTGCAGCCCGATGAGGGGGGAAATGGGGTGATTTGCGATCGCCAATTTTTAGGCCGCGAACATTGTTACAGCCTCAAAACCACCACAGGCCAGCAATTAATGGCACGGGCTACCCAGCAAAAACCCTTAGACATTGGGACAAAAGTGCAAATCTCCGTCATCCCCCAGAGTCTGCGGTTATTCCCCCAGGATCTCCCCAATCGTGCCGCGTCCTAGCGTTTGGAGTCTAGCGTTTCTGATGAACGAGGACTGAACAAGGGGCATGGTGAATGACATAATTGCTCACACTGCCGAGGAAAAACTCCGTCAGCGTAGAATGACCTTGACGACCGATCACAATCAGATCCGCTTGCCAAGTTTGAGCTACCGTCCGAATCCAAAACCCCGCATCCCCCTGTTTAATCTCCCATTCTGTGGGAATCTCTCGGTCTATTGCTTCTTGGGCATAGTCTGAGAGCCATTTTTCGTCCCGTTGCGTATCCCGCACAATTTGATTTTGTAAAGCCTTCGTGCGGTGTAAAAACTCCTCACTGTAGGCCTCGCGGAAATAATCAATCCGGTCTTCTAAGGGCTGACAATGGAGCAACATCACCCGCGCATTTTCCTGTTTGGCGACCTGTAGCCCTAGATCCAAGATTTTGTCAGTATATTTGGACTGGTCGAGGGGGATCAAAATGCGTTGGTGGGTGACTTGTTCGGTATTTTCCGGCAGGCCTTGCACCACGAACACGGAACACTGGCTATGATGCACCACATAATTACTCACACTGCCCATAAACATTTCGAGGAGGCCATTGATTCCCCGACGGCCTAAAACAATCAGGTCAGCCTGCCAAGTTTTAGCATATTCTTGAATCTTGCGACCGGGATCTCCCACGCGCCAATCCCAATCCGCTTGGACTCCTGCTTGTGTAGCGCGATCGCAATAGGCCGAGAGCCATTCCCGCACCTGCTCCCCTTCCGCCTCCAGTTTTTCCTGCATGGTGCGCGCAAAATAGCTCAAATTCTGACCATAGATGTCACTATAAGACCCCGCATTCAGGTCTGTATCGAAGGGTAAAGCATGGAAAATCAATAATTTAGCTTGATGGTATTGAGCCATGCGAATAGCCTGTTCTACCACAAATTCCGCTTGTGTGGAGCAGTCCACCCCAACTAATACCCGTTGATACTTAATGGATTCTAGTGTTTCTGTCATAATGCGTTCTCCCTCCCCATTGGATGGCGACCCTACCTCTATCATCCCACTGGATGCGCTACAAGGGAGATTTCCCAAAATTATTAAGAATAGTTCTCTCTTAATCTTTTAAATTTGTTGAGAATCTAAATCACTAAAGTTTAGCAAAATTCCCCCGTTGCCCCCCCGCTCTACAGATTCACCCAGACCACCTATCCCTCCCTCATACCCCGACAATTCCCCCGTTCCAACATCAAGGCAAGGCTTTTGACCCCCTTTGCCTGAACTTCACAAAACTTAACACTATTTTATTGAGAATTATTCTAAACTAATTTCCGAAAGCTTGTTGAAAGTAATCGTCAATAAGTAACCAGCAAAATCCTCTGTAATTGACCCAATATGCAAACTTACGAAAATCCCAAAGTCCAGTACGACTGGTGGGCGGGGAACGCTCGCTTTGCCAATCTTTCCGGTTTATTTATTGCCGCTCATGTTGCCCAGGCGGCTCTGATTACCTTTTGGGCAGGTTCCTTCACCCTCTACGAAATCTCATGGTTTGACCCCCTGCGTCCCATGGGAGAACAGGGGCTGATTCTACTGCCTCATCTCGCTACCTTGGGTTTCGGTGTCGGTCAAGGGGGCGAAGTGGTGGACACTTACCCCTACTTTGTGGTGGGAGTGGTTCACCTGATTGCCTCAGCCGTCCTCGGTGCGGGAGCCCTTTTCCATACCTTTAAAGCCCCAGAAGACCTCAAAACCGCATCCGGTCGGGCGAAAAAGTTCCATTTCCAATGGGATGATTCCAAACAGTTGGGCTTGATTTTAGGCCATCATCTGCTCTTTCTCGGCATGGGAGCGCTTTTACTGGTGGGGAAAGCCATGTACTGGGGTGGATTGTATGACGCGGCCAGCCAAACCGTGCGCGTGGTGACGGAACCGACCCTTAATCCTGCCATTATCTACGGCTATCAGACCCATTTTGCCACCTTGGACAATTTAGAGGACTTGGTTGGCGGTCATATTTATGTAGGAATAATGCTCATTTTAGGCGGTGTTTGGCACATCTTAGTTCCCCCCCTTCCTTGGGCGAAAAAAGTGCTGATTTTTTCTGGGGAGGCGATTCTTTCCTACTCTTTGGGTGGAATTGCTCTAGCTGGATTTGTGGCGGCCTATTTCTGCGCGGTGAATCCTTTAGCCTATCCCGTTGAATTTTATGGCGCGCCTCTAGAAATTAAACTGGGCATTGCTCCTTATTTTGCGGATACGGCTTCTTTACCCTTTGGGACTCATACGGCTCGTTGTTGGTTAGCCAATGCCCATTTCTTCCTAGCGTTTTTCTTCTTACAAGGGCATTTATGGCACGCACTCCGCGCTCTAGGGTTCGATTTTCGGCGCATTGAACGGGCATTTAATTCCTTAGAATCCTAAGCCTATTGGCAGCAGGGGAGGTGTTTTCTCCCTCATTCAAAAAATCACTTTCTCCCGGCTTTAAATTATGGATTGTCCTTGTTGTTCTAACAAACTTTTACGACACATCAATCACCATGGTTTGTATTGGTATTGTCCCAGTTGTCGTCAAGTTTTACCACTTTTGGAAGCACGAGAAACTTCTGAGCATGAGTCCTGTTCTAGTTCAGGGGTGCATCAATCCAGAGTGTCAGGATGGCTGGCTTAAAGAACAGGTTTTTAGTTGACTAATTTTCATGGAGTGAAAAATCATGGCAAAAATTGGCTTATTTTACGGCACACAAACGGGAAACACCGAAACGATTGCTGAGTTAATTCAGCAAGAATTTGGCGGAGAAACTATAGTTAAAATTCAGGATATTTCTGAAACAGACGCGGGAGATTTTGAGCAATATGATTGTTTAATCATAGGCTGTCCAACTTGGAATGTGGGGGAATTACAAAGTGATTGGGAAGGCTTTTATGATGAGTTGGACGAGATTAATTTTTCTGGGAAGAAGGTCGCTTATTTTGGAGCGGGTGATCAGATTGGTTATGCTGATAATTTTCAAGATGCAATGGGTATTTTAGAGGAAAAGATTAGCCAAAATGGAGGAAAGACGGTGGGATATTGGCCGAAGGATGGCTATGATTTTAATGAGTCAAAAGCGGTGAAGAATAATCGTTTTGTGGGGTTGGCACTGGATGAAGATAACCAAAGTGATTTAACGGCAAGTCGGGTTAAATCGTGGGTCGCACAGGTTAAACAAGAATTTGGGGTATAGTCTGGTGAAACTTGTAGAACATTCTCGCAGTAAAACGCCCGATGTGGTTTGGTTGAATGGGAGTCCAGCGTTGCAAAAATTGGATAGACCCTTATTGAAATATCTGGTTCGATATTGTACCGTGGCTCACTGGGAATATTGTCCGAATTTAGATCAGCCTCTAGGTTTGGAGGATGTGGTGATTCTGCTGCATCATTATTTAAAAACTTTGCCGTATCCTGTCCATTTGGTGGGTCATGGAATTAGTGGCTTGTTAGGCTTACTCTATGGGGAGTGCTATCCTGAAAAAGTGCGATCGCTGACGTTGTTATCCGTTGGGGTTGATGGGGGGATGGATTGGCAAGCTTACTATTACCGCAGAATGTCCCAATTCCCCTGTTTAAGACAACCTCTGTTGTTGCAAATGGTGAATCATCTCTTTGGGTATCAATCCGGTTTTATGAGTCACCAATTAGTGAGACTGTTGGAGGAGGATCTACAAACCTCTATCTCTCCTCATACTTTGGCGAAACAGTTCCAATTTCACCCCCGGATGGTAGATGTTCCTCTGTTGGTTTGTGGCAGTGAGGATGATGAGGTGGTGGATAACGAGAGGTTTCAGGAATGGCGCTGTTGGCTGAAAAAATGCGATCGCCTTTGGCAATATCCCCAAGGACGCTATTTTTTCCACTACTTCTATCCCCAAGAGGTGGGACAACAAATCCTTAACTTTTGGCGGGCTAAAGTCTATCGGGATCAATTGGCACAGGAAAGCGCTTTACCTTGACTGCGATCGCGATTCGGCTTTGTTGTCAAAAGTCTTAGTCCTTGCTCATTTTTCGGCTTCAGAAGGCTACCCAGTAATCAAAAATCTGGGTTAGCTTTCTACAGGAAAACTATACTGTTGCCAACAAAATAGCTTCAACATTTTGGGGTAACTCAACGGGATAAAAGCGTTGTGTTGAAAAAGCATAGTCTTCTCCACTTTCGTCAATAATACGGATGAGTCCATTCCCTTGGGCTTGCTCATCGTCGATGATCTGGTATAACTTTCCTACCTCTAATGATGCTTCATATCCTTGATTATTGAGGCAGATTGCAAAATGGATTGATGGCTTGTGCTTCATGGCTAATCCAGAAATGGCAACTTTAACTTGAACTCTTTTTTTCCAATACCATGAGCCTCATACCAGTGTATTTCAGCTAGTCTTATCATATTGTTTGGGAGGCGCACTTGTGCAACCCCTTTTAACTTCCTCCATTTACCTTTTCCATAATATTTTTGTAGACGTGAACGATCCCGAATACCGTTTCCCACAGCAATGATTTCAATGTCTGATATCTCGCTGATAATTTCAAAATCCACTTTTTCAGAGAAATTCCCGAGTTTTAGGCAACACTGTCGGCATAGAACTCATCTGTGGCGACAAGTTCTAACGTCCATTAGGATCAATTGGCACAGGAAAGTGCTTTACCTTGACTGCGATCGCCAATAAACCCCACCACAATCCTACATTGCTGTCGGGCAAGGGCAAAATTCCACTCATACCGTATTAACTCTTGCCGACGGTTCGGTTGTCCCAACTGTTGAACAATCTGTTCATACTGCATCCCCGTTTCTATGCGCTCAAAAGTAGAGGGAGGTTCTCGCGGGGTGCAGTTTTCCCCATTCTCCCGACAGTTCACGCCTCCCAAAGCAATAATACTCACCCGGGTTAAGGCTTGATTATTAAATTCTCCCCTTAAAGTCCTCCCATCCGAGCTTTCCCAATCGTAAACATAACCCCGTTCTAATTCGTTACCCGGCCGCCCTAACAGGACAGAAACCTGTTGATAGGTCATATTTGAGGAAATTTGGTCGTAACGGGTCTTAATCGCGCTATATAGCTCCTCTGCGCGCTCTCCAGAAAGGGGGGTGGAGGCGGGGGGCTGGCAGTTCTCTTGCCAGTTGGGGACTTTGACCCCGCGCTCTCGTAAGCTGGCTAAATTTTGGCGATAGGTGCGGAGACGATCGGCCTGATTGGGGGAACGCTGCATCATTCGATCTACAATGGCGATCGCTTCTGTCCAATTTTGTTGACAAACAGCTTGACGTAATTGGCCATTCAAGTCTTGTGCATAACTCGGCAGACTACCCAGTAAAAGTAAGGCTGTTACTCCCGTCAAAATCCATCGTTCTTTCATGAAGTTGTACCAGCACAATACTTTCCATCTTAAGCGATGGATTTTAGCATTGGACTGGGCGCTTTGTCGGAAAAGCTAATTCGGAAAAGTTAATGCTGCTCCCTATTCCCCTGAATATCACGTGATTAAGGTGTCTTTAGAACGATCTTCTCCCAAAGGCGGTAAGGGACGTTTAGAGGAAGAGGACTTGGTATCATCCCCGTCTTGTTGTTCAATGCGAATCTGAATCTGGGGCCCTGAACTGGCTAAACGAATGACCATCCCATTCACAACCTCGGTGCGGGTGATGCGCTTGCCATCAATATAAGTTCCATTAGCGCCTAAGTTGACAATTTCCCAGTCTGTGGTGGCACCTGGGCGGATCTCAACATGATGACGGGATACAACTGCACTATATAAAACAACTTCATTATCGGTAGATCGCCCAATACGAATGACGGAATTGGGTTCAAAAGTCCAGCTTTGTACTGGAACCGCTTGGAGAGGATGCAGCAGAGTTAGAGTGATCACTGATGCTTGGTTGGGGTTTAATGGATTGACGTTTGCTGTTTTTGATTCCAGCACTCTAGTATGGATCAGAGTCAAGGTAAGACGGAATATCCGAGAAAAGATATCCTGTTTTGCTGTTAGACCAGCGTGACTCTAGACCGGGGGGGGTCATTTGAATGAGGGAGTGGGAATAGAACCAGGCGATCGCGCTCAGTTACTGGAACTTGGAATAATGGAATTTGGGATTGGGTGACTGGGTACTTTGTCATTTTAGGGCTTAACTCTTTCATCTGACAACTCACTGGGGGGAACTACTCCATCAGGCCAAAGGCAAAGATGAAGTTTCCTGATTCAAGGACAAGGGCAATCCTATTGATTATTTTCCCAGCCATCGGACTAAGATCCGGGTAATTGAGATCACGCTCAAAATAACCCTTACTCTAACCTGATATCCTAATGGATGCCTCGACTAAAATTCATCTGGGATTTGTAGATCACTCCCCGGCTAAAACAGCCGCAAGAAAACAGGGAGAGCCGCTTGTGGCTTGTTCTGGCTCTCCCTGTGCTGTGTGAAGCTGAATCTAGTTACTATTCGCGAACTCCCCCACGCCACTTACAGTCAGGGGAATTTCGGGCAATCTGATTAAAGAACTCCCGCGTTGGTTAGGCCTAAAATAACCCCTGCTCCTAAAATATGACCAAAACTTCCGGTGGCTAGGAGTTCAGTGACCCCAAAACCTTCCCATAGTGCGGGTTTAGAAATGGGGAGGTCAGGGCCTTGGCCGGGGTTTTTGATGGCAAAACGACCGAGGGCGATCGCCACTAAATTACAGACAATCATCACAATCCCAATAGATAAATTCCATTCGGAGGTGCTGGCGGTGGTGGCTAATAGGGTTGTCGTCATCATGGGGGGTTTACTCCTCGTTTTTGCTAAAATGCTTAAAAAATTCCCCCAAATTATAAAAATTTCCACTCTCTTCCTTAGATGTTTGTTGAAATACTTCACACTTTAATTCATAAATCAAGATAAATCTTTATAATTAGTTACTATCTGTAATAATGCGTATCAAAATTTGTGGAATTACCCAACCGGAACAGGGACAGGCGATCGCCGCACTGGGAATCACCACCTTGGGTTTCATTTGTGTTGAGCGTTCCCCCCGTTTTATTGCCCCTCCCCACCTCAAAGACCTACTCGCCACTTTACCCCGTGATCTACATAAAATTGGAGTATTTGTCAACGCAACTTTAGCGGAAATTCAGGAAATCGTGACCCTGACAGACCTAACGGGGGTCCAACTGCATGGGGATGAGTCCCCCAGTTTTTGTCAGGTCTTGGGGCAGGAGATGCCCGGTGTAGAATTGTGGAAAGCCCTGCGCCTCAAAACCTCTGAATCTCTCAAGGTGGTGCAGGACTACACCCCCTTTGTGGATGCCATCCTATTAGATGCCTACCACCCCCAACAGTATGGGGGAACCGGACAGGTTTTGAACTGGGCTGACTTAGCGGATTTTGCGCCTCCGGTGCCTTGGTTTTTAGCCGGGGGACTCACACCGGGGAATATTGGGGAAGCCTTGAAACAAGTCCAGCCTAGTGGGATCGACCTTTCCAGTGGTGTGGAGCGATCGCCCGGCGATAAAGATTTACAGAAAGTTGCTCAATTATTACAGGTGATGAAAAACCTTTAAGGAAATAGCAATCAAAGATTGATTTTCTCTGACCAGAAGACTCCCGACTTGTGAAGGGGTGAATAGCGGGATCATGCTACAGTTGGGAAACCACAAGCCCACACCATACCCTATGGGTTTAGTGTGGGTAGTGCAATCTAAATCGATCAGTAATGTCATGTTACGATTCCTTCAACAAAAGATTCAAGCTTGGTTTACCCAACCTCCCAGCACGGAATCTGAAGATGAATTGCTCGATATTCCCAAACACCTGAACACGGCACTGGTGAAACGACTGGAGGATTCCCCTACTCCCCCACTTTATCAACAGAACATTCAGGATGCGATCGCAACAGCCGTTGAAACTTGGCAAAACAACATCGAAGCACCCAACCACCTCGTCTTTTTAGCCAGTGCCGTTGAACCCACCGCCAAAATCATCAACGAGAGTGTTCAACAATGGGAATCTCCCTCCCTAGAAGTAATTACACCCTTGAAGGATTTACAACGCCCCCTCAACCCCCGATACATTAAAAAGCAAATTTGTCAAGCTCTTGCTGACCATTCACCCATCAAAACCAGCGATTTTGAGACAATAATTCAAACCTTGCCAGAAGACGCGAAACAAAAGCGGAAAACTTTAATTATTATTCCTGCACTCGAACAGTGTTTTTTGCGGTGTATTGGAGGCTGGGAAAGTATTGAATATTTAAGGGAAGTGATTGTCCAGAATCGAGATTGTTTTTGGGTGATTGGATGCAGTGCCTGGGCTTGGAATTTTTTGGATTTTGTTTGTCAAATCAGTGCCTACTTTGACCCCATTCATAACTTGCCAGAACTTGCTGGAGAGAACCTAGAAAAATGGTTAACATCTAGGGCAGAAAACCTCGTAAACTTAGATCAGCCTGAATCATCCAATAATGATCCTCGTCCAGCTTATTGGGAATTCATTGCCAATCAATCTTGTGGGGTAAGTTCTATTGCTCAATATCTTTGGTTACAGAGTTTACGTCTCAAACAAGCTGAAGTGGAAAATCTGGATTTAGATGCAATAAATTTTAGTCCTTCCCCCAAAACAGACCAGCGTTTAAATGTTTATTCAGTTAAACCTTCTTTACCTAGTTTACCCACACTGACCAACTTTGATCGCTATATTCTTCATGCTATCTTGATTCATGGCATTATTCACCGCCATCATTTATCCCATACATTAGGAGAATCAGAAAGTCAAATTCAGACCCGAATTCAGTGGTTATTAAAACAAGAAATATTAATCATTAAAGGGGTTAACTTATCTGTTCATCCTTTATTTTATTTAGCCATTAAATCTGACTTAGAAAACAATAACTTTTTTATAGGATGAGATTTAAGATGATACTAGCTTTGGCTCAACAAATTTCCATCAAAGGGTTAATTATCCCCCATCAAAATTATGTGTTTGCTATCGACGATCCTCAAGATTTTTCAGAACAAGTTTTGACGGATATTACGCCCCTCAAAATTTTATATGGTATTATCGCGCTCTTGATAGCCTATATGAGTATTTATGTAGTGCAGTGGTTTTGCAATTGGCTTTCTGAAAAAGTTCCCCGTCGCTTTAGATTAATCATTAAACAATCTATTCCCTTCTGGAAAGGATTAATTTTGTTGATCACTGTTTCCTATATTTTGAGTTCATTTATTCAACTTTCTGAATCAAATTTAATTGCAGTTACGGGTACAATTGCCGTTGCTTTAGGGTTTGCATTTAAAGATTATGTAAGCTCAATTATCGCCGGAGTAATTTCATTATTTGAAGCCCCTTATCGGGTAGGAGATCGGGTGAATATTGAGGGATATTATGGAGAAGTGGTAGGTTATGGGTTACGGGGAATTCAAATTCAAACCCCAGACGATGATCTCATTACAATTCCCCATAACAAAACCTGGACAGAACCTATTTCTAATTCCAACAGTGGTGAACTTGAAGCACAAGTAGCAACAGATTTTTACTTTGACCATCATGTGGATGTGGAAAAGGTGATGCAGATTTTATATCAAGCGGCTTATAGTAGTAAGTATACTCAGCTTAAACTGCCTATTGTTGTGGTAATTACGGAGCATTTTTGGGGAACTCAGTTTAAGTTACGTTCTTATCCCATTGATGCGCGGGATGAGTTTGTCTATAAAACTGATTTAATCCGACGGGCTAAAGCGGCGTTTGCCTATGAAAAAATATCCTATCCCCAAAGAATTCCTCTGGGAAAAACCGAAAATTTACCCGATTTGTAGTCGGTTTAGCTAATAATCAATTATTGATTCCCGATCATTGAGAATGAACTGAAATGTCAACCCGTACCTAAAAAAGCCGTCCTCCGCTATTAATCTAGGACAGTCTTGAAATGACCTATAATGCCTATGAGGTATTGAAACTTCAAATCCCGTGACTCTTGCCAATGACCCAATGACGACGGAAAAAACGGACAAGGGAAGACTCATCTAAAGCCAGAAAAATGGGACGACCATGAGGACAAGTGCGAGGATGGCGAGTGACTTTCCACTGGTCAATGAGCGCCTGCATCTCCGAAAGACTTAAAGGGGTGCCGTTACGGATAGCACTGCGGCAAGCGGTGGCTACTTGGGCCGTTTCCAAATCTCCCCCCCAACTCAACTCTAACAACGCCTCCCGACAGTCCGCCCGAGGCAATAAGGGAGCCGGGACAGTCCGCACAGCCCACATTTGTTCCCCAAAAGCCTCCACCTCCAAACCAATGCGCTCTAACTGTTCCACTTGCTTGGCTTGGAGATTGTTTAAAATGACGGGACTTTCAGCACTCATCAACTCCCAAGCATCTTGTAACTGCTCATATAAAACCCGCTCATGGGCGATATGTTGTTCAATCAACCACACCCCATGAGGATGTTCCGCCACAATATAGGTCTGATTCACTTGTGCCACGGCTTTTAAGGGGATGAGATGCAGGGCGGAAGGGGAGGCCGTTGGGGGGGCAATTTCCCGGTTGAGATGGTAGGGGGTGGTGCTTTCTGCGACCTTCAAGAGTTGCCCCAGACGTTGGTTTTCTGCGGTTTGCCCTAATTCGGCGGGACTAATGCGCAAGGCCTGTTCTACCCCTTGGCTGACTTGTTGCCGCCAAAAGTCGAGATGATGGAGATAGATTTCTGTTTTGGCAGGATGACGGTTCCAGTCGATGTGCTGGGGATTGAGGGTGAGATGGAGAAAACAGAGGGGATAGCGATCGCGGGGTAAAGTACGACTGAAAGCTGTAATCAGGGTTTGTTCCAGTTGAGGCGATCGCACAAAACGACCATTCACGGCCACTTTCACCCAATCAGGACGCTGACGGTGACAACGATCAGGCAAACCCATCATCAGGTCAATTTGCGCCTTATCCGAGTCCTCTGGAGAGTCTACCGTTAAACTGAGAAATTGCAGATCACTGGGTTGAATCCGTCGCAACAGTTGGGGCAAAATCTCCTGAGCATTAATCCCCGGACTAATTTTGAACCACAATTTCTCCCCCTGCCACACCTGCCAATGAATCCCCGGATGACAGAGTGCGATTTGTTGTAACAGGGTTTGCACCTCCGCCAGTTGTTGGGGAGGGGAAGGCAAGCCCCGACGACGAACCGGAACATTACCAAAGAGATTAGACACCGTAACCACGGTTCCCGGAGCAATGGCCACCACCTCCTCTTTCACCCCTTCCCCCTGCTGATTATAGGTAATCTGCCAGCCGACATCCTCCTCCTCCTGCACCCGACTTAAAATCACTAACTCCGACAGTTGAGCAATACTATGTAAAGCCTCCCCACGAAAGCCCAAACTGGTGATTTTCCATAAGTCCTCACAGGTGAAAATCTTGCTGGTACTGTGGGGGTGAGCGCACAGCCGCAAATTCTCCCGGGTCATCCCCTGTCCATTATCCGCCACTTGCACCCGCCATAAATCTGGATCCACTTTCACCACTAAACGAGTCGCCCCCGCATCAATGGCATTTTCTACTAATTCCCGCACTACCGCCGTTAGAGAGTCGATAACTTCTCCAGCCGCGATAATATCAATAACTTCAGGAGGTAGAGGTTGAATAGAAAAGTGCATAAATCAATTATTTGCCATTGGTCATCAATTCTTCAGGTTTATTAGTAGTTTTTTAGTAAAAATTTTCAAACAATAAACTGATTTTATTTTATCACTTATAAAGATTTTTTTCACAAAGTAAGTTGTCACTTTTAGGCTTTCTACTAATTCCCAATTTGCCCTAACTTCCCTGATGGGCGACGACGCAAACCCCAAAGATTTATGATGGATTGCCCTTGTTGCCGACTCACAATTAAGCCCAAAAACAGGAACTCACTATGGATCCTGAATCATTGACTAAAACCCAATAAACAATCTATAATGAAAAGTTGCTTTGACAGTACTTAGCAGCCTAATTCACCCTAGAGTTAGGCTGCTTGTCTTGCGCCTATACAAGCTATCTAGAGTGTGGCACACCCTCTTACATTGTAAATTATGACCGATTTGCTCCGCTTCCTCATGTGTTCTCCTCGCCACTATGACGTAGATTACGTCATTAACCCTTGGATGGAGGGGAATATTCATAAATCGTCCCGCGATCGCGCTAACGAACAATGGGATAAACTCTATCATCTGATTAAGGATCATGCCATTGTTGACCTCGTAGACCCCGTGCAAGGCTGGCCTGATATGGTGTTCACCGCCAATGCAGGCCTAGTGTTGGGGGATAAAGTGGTGTTGAGCCGTTTTCTGCACAAAGAACGGCAAGGGGAAGAACCCCATTTCAAACAGTGGTTTGAAGAGAATGGCTATAAAGTCTTTGAACTGCCCCCTGATTTGCCCTTTGAAGGGGCCGGAGATGCCTTATTAGACCGCGAAGGCCGTTGGTTATGGGCTGGGTATGGATTCCGCACCGAATTGGATTCTCACCCCCTCATCGCCCAATGGCTGGATATAGAAGTTTTATCCCTGCGTTTAATTGACAGTCGGTTCTATCATTTAGACACTTGCTTCTGTCCCTTGAGTGGGGGGTATTTACTGTACTATCCTCCCGCCTTTGATGCCTATTCCAATTTCCTGATTGAGCGCCGAGTGCCTGCGGATAAACGGATTGCGATCGCAGAACCTGACGCGGTGAACTTTGCCTGTAATGCGGTGAATATCCACCAGGTCGTTATTTTAAACAAAGCCAGTGAGGATTTAAAACAACGGCTGGGTCAGGCGGGATATACCGTCATGGAAACCCCCTTAACGGAATTCCTCAAAGCCGGGGGCGCGTCCAAATGTCTCACCCTACGCACCACGGAACCCGTGCGGGAAGAACTCCATGCCCGCGTTACGGTGGAAAGCCGCAATATCCACCTCGAAGGCCATCTACTCGATGCCGGAATTATGAACCGGGTATTAGATACGGTGGTGGAAAAAGGCGGGAGTTTCAAAGTCTTAAACTTTAACCTCGGGGCCGAACGCCAAAGCACCTCCCGGGCGGAAGTGCGCGTCACCGCCCCAGATCATGAGGTCATGGAAGAAATCATGACCCAGTTGATTGAATTGGGAGCCGTAGACCTACCAGCCGAAGAACGGAACGCGATTTTAGAAGATGTCACTCTTTCTGGTGTCGCTCCCGATGATTTCTATGTCACTACGATTTACCCCACAGAAGTCCGCATTGATAACCAGTGGGTGCGGGTACAGAATCAACGGATGGATGGTGCGATCGCCATTCGAGAAACCCCCAACGGTTTAACCGCCCGTTGTAAGATTCTGCGCGACTTAGAAATTGGCGAAAAAGTTGTAGTCGGGGTGCAAGGGATTCGCATTGTCCGGAAACCCGAAAGTCGAGATCAACGGGGTAGTAAAGAAGAATTTACCTTTATGGGCTCCGGGGTATCCAGTGAACGCCGGGTAGAACTATTGGTAGAACAAATCGCTTGGGAAATGCGCCATATTCGGGATCAAGGCGGTAAAGTCGTCGTCACAGCGGGCCCCGTGGTCATTCACACCGGGGGCAGTGAACACCTCGCCCGCTTGATTCGGGAAGGGTATGTGCAGGCCTTACTCGCGGGAAATGCGATCGCCGTCCATGACATGGAACAATCCCTCATGGGGACTTCCTTGGGAGTAGACATGAAAAAAGGCGTTCCCGTCCACGGAGGACACCGCCACCACCTGAAAGTCATTAACGCCATTCGTCGCTATGGCAACATCCCCAACGCCGTAGAACAAGGGTTCTTAACTCAGGGCATTATGTATGAATGCGTGAAAAATAACGTCCCCTTCTGTCTCGCCGGATCGATCCGCGATGATGGCCCCCTGCCCGACACCCACATGGACTTACTCAAAGCTCAAGCCGAGTATGCCCGGTTAATTGAAGGAGCAGATATGATCCTGATGCTCTCCACCATGCTCCATTCTATTGGGGTGGGGAATATGACTCCGGCAGGAGTGAAAATGGTCTGCGTTGATATTAACCCCGCCGTCGTGACCAAATTAAGCGATCGCGGTTCTGTGGAATCCGTCGGCATTGTCACTGATGTAGGCTTATTCCTCAGTCTGTTGGTCAAACAGTTAGATCAACTCACTAACCCCTATCCCCTGTCTCAAACCGTACAATAGATACCATTGAGCAAGCCCTAATGTGAAGTACTCCCACCCGGTCAAGCCGAGGTGGGAGATTTTGATTGGGACGAAAAAACAAGTTAAGAAATTGACAGAAATTAAGTGACTGTTAGTTAACGTTTGTCGAATTGCCGACTATTCAGAGGTTAATGATTTAATAAGCCAAAGTATCTAAGGTTTCCCGCAGATAACGACGCACGAGTTGATCTAAATCCCGCTCTAAAATAGCATCCCCAAACTGCTGCTGCACTTGCCAACGACGAAAACCGGAACTTTTGGCGATCGCTTGCTTCAAATTCTCCCACACCCCATGCTCTTTGCCTAAACCCTGAGCCTCAGTAGCTTGAGCATCATTAGCCTCAATTGCGAAATGTGCCATTTGCACCTCCAATTTAGTTCACAAACATTTACATTTTTTTTAACATAACCTACCATTCCTTTTAATTATGCTGCATAGAACACAAAACGGGAAAAAAACAGAAGAAAAAGTTAAGGTTTCTCCGTTAAATCTTCACTCTCAGATATTTCTACTTCAGAATCTAATGCCAATTCTGAATCCACTGGATTTTCTGGCTCTTCCTCACCAGTGCTGATGGCTGTTTCCGAGTCAAGGATAGACTCCTCATCTTCCACCTCAGCAGAAGTCACCCCATTATCTTCTTCCACTTCCATCTCAGCAGAAGTCACCTCATCATCACTCTCCGCCTCATCAGGGCTAACTTCTCCCTCAGATGTATCCTCAGCCATAACCTCCTCACTTGACCCCTCAGCAGACCTAATATCGACCTCTGGGGCAACAATTAAATCCCCTTGCTCCCCAGCCTCCATTTCTCGCGCTTCTAGTAGAGAACGGGGTAAAAGACTCCCCACCGGGAAACCCAAAACCAAGAAATCCCGACGAATATTTTCCACCTCATAGGGAGACGTTTGAGCAAAAGCCGTTCCCCCGGTTAACCAAACCCCCACCACACTTAGGGGAACCTGTAAAAAAAGATTAGCCGCCAAAAATCCTCCCATTGCCACCAAAACCCCTAAAGCGTGCCAGGTGGGGGGAAATAGCGCACTCGGAGCCGCCAGAGGTGTTAAAGCGTAAAGTTGCCAGAGCAGCCACACCATCAACAACGCCCCTCCTGCGCTCAAAATGCGAATTTTGACCCCTTTAAACAGGCGTAAAATCCGCCGTTGCTCTTCCGTGAGTTGTTGAGGACGCAAGGCCAACAGTAACAGGCTAAAAATATCAAAAGGTCGAGTCCACTGCATCCACAAGATGGGGATAATCCCCACCGCCGCCACCACAATCAACTCTAACCAATAGGGGAGGATGGGATCTCCCACCGCTAACCCCAGCCACACGAGGAGCAGGAATAGAGGAAGGACAGCTAAACCTGAAAAATGAATCCATAAGTAAGGTTCTGAGCGAAAAGAAGCCATTTTTAAGAATAGGTAATAGGTAATAGGTAATGGGGAATAGGTAATGGGGAATAGGTAATAGGGAATAGGTAATAGGTAATGGGGAATTGATAATTGCTCCCCTGCTCCCCTGCTCCCCTGCTCCCCTGCTCCCCCGCTCCCCCATTCCCCCTTCCCTTGTTCCTAGAAAAAACAAGGGCAAAGCTCTGTATCTTTACCCTTGTTTTGTGACTAAATCACGACCATTTAAGCAGGGGATAAAGTCCGGCGTTTTGTCACCATCTGATAGGCCTCAATGGAGTCTCCCTCCTGCCAATCATGGAACTTGTTCACCCCAATCCCGCACTCGAATCCGGTGTTAACTTCTCGGACATCATCTTTCATCCGTTTTAAGGAATCCAGAGGCCCATCATAAATCACCTCGCCCTTGCGACGGACACGGATGCGACGGTTGCGCATCACTTTGCCCGATTGGACATAACATCCGGCGACGGCTCCCTTGCCAATGGTGAAGACAGCGCGCACTTCTACGGTTCCTAGGTATTCCTCGACCTCTTCGGGTTCTAGTAACCCTTCCATCGCCCCTTGAATGTCATCCAAGAGTTTGTAGATGATGTTGTACTCTCGCACATCCACCCCTTCTTGATCGGCGGCGTGTTGCGCTCCGGGGGCGAGGTCGGTGTTGAAGCCCACTACAACGGCACCACTAGCGGCGGCTAGGTCTACGTCGGTTTCGGTGATTTCACCGGGGGCGGCTAAGAGGACGCGGATTTGTACCTCGTTTTGGGGTAATTGCGCCAGAGAGCCTAAAATGGCCTCGACAGACCCCTGAACATCGGCTTTGATGATCAGGTTGAGTTCTTTGAGTTCCCCTTCTTTGGCTTGAGCGGATAAACTGCTCAGGGTGACACGACGGGAGGAAACAGCCTGTTGTAAACGGCTTTCCCGTTGAACTTGCGCCCGGTCTTGGGCAATGGCGCGGGCTTCTTTCTCACTGGGGAAGACATCGAATTCATCCCCGGCTGAGGGAACGTCGTTGAGGCCGAGGACTTCCACGGCAAAGGAGGGGGTAGCCACATCCACGCGATCGCCTCGATCATCAATCATGGCCCGAATCTTACCAAAGCTCGACCCAGCCACAATACAATCTCCCACCCGTAAGGTACCATTTTGAACCAATAGGGTGGCCACTGGACCGCGAGATTTATCTAAGTTCGCTTCAATCACAGTGCCTTTCGCCGGACGATCGGGATTCGCCGAAAGTTCGGACATTTCCGATACCAGAATGATCATTTCCAGCAGGGTGTCTAGGTTCTCGCCTTTAATGGCACTCACCGGAACCATGACGGTATCGCCGCCCCATTCTTCGGCTAATAGCCCTTGTTCGGCTAGTTCCTGTTTCACGCGGTCGGGTTCCGATTGGATTTTATCCATCTTGTTGATGGCCACCACAATCGGCACCTCTGCCGCCCGAGCGTGACTGATGGCCTCTTTGGTTTGGGGTTGTACCCCGTCATCGGCGGCCACCACTAACACGGCTACATCGGTCACTTTGGTTCCTCGGGCGCGCATGGCGGTAAAGGCTTCGTGACCGGGCGTGTCTAAGAACACGACTTGATGGGACTGACCTTCATGTTCCACATCCACATGATAGGCCCCAATATGTTGGGTAATACCTCCGGCTTCCCCTTGGGCGACTTTGGTTTTGCGGATGGAGTCCAGTAGGGTGGTTTTCCCGTGGTCAACGTGACCCATAATGGTGACGACTGGGGGACGACGTTGGAGTTTTTCCAAGTCTTCGAGATCGAGCATTTCCGTCTTAGTGGCGGCGGCTCGTTCTGTTGGGGTTTCTATTGCAATGCCCAGTTCTTCGACCACCAGTTTGGCGGTGTCTAAATCGAGGGTCTGGGTAATATTCACGGCAATGCCTTTGGAGAACAGTTGCTTAATGATGTCCGTTTCGGGGACATTGACCAACTCTGAGAGTTCCCGAATGTTGAAATTACCTTGTAGCACCACACTTTCTGGGCGCTCGGTATTTTTGCGATCGCGATTGGCTCGATTTTCCCGTTGCGATCGCCCTCGTTGTTCTCCTCCATCGGTTTTGGGTTTCGCCCGGCGTCCCTTACTTGCCGCCACCGTCGGAGTCGCAGGTTTATCCTGATTAGGTTTAGGCGGACGGGCCATAGACAAGCTGACCGACAGGCCATTTTCGCCATCGGAGTTCAGTGCATCCAAATCATCGTCATCCTCATCCAACAACAGGGTTTGAGAACGACGCTTAGGTTTGGCGCTGGTTTTACTGGTTTTACTTGCTTTCCCGCTCTTAGTTGCCTTAACGGTTTCTTCCGTTTCTTCTTCCTCTTCTTCCCAATCCCGGCGCTTACTGCGAGAGGGCGGCCGTTTTAACTTGGGTTGAGGGCGTTCTGGAGGGGCTAGGAGGGTTTCTTCCTCTATCACCTCTTCCACTGTTTCCGAATCGGGATCTTCCTCGTTCAGGTCTTTGCCTGCCCCATCTTTCCCCTTCCCATCCGGTTTAATCGCTTTAGGCGGTTTGGGTTTTTGGGGTTTTTGTAGTTTAGGCGGTTTGGCATCGAGGTCTACCGTCTTGGGTGATTCCCCTTTGGCCACCGGAGCGGCGATCGCTTCTTTTTCTTCCCCTTCTCCCTTCCGATTCCGTTTCAGAACCGGACGCACCTCTAACTTACTCTTTTGAGGGGGTTGGGGACGAGGGGGCGGAGACAATAAATCCGGTCCATCTACATCCTCCGGTGGTTGTTCTACCTCACTGCTCGCCGCAGGTTTTGCCGGAGCTTGTACCTTGGGATTAGGACGGGCTGGCGGTTTAACCAGTTGACTGCCTCCCTCCTCACGACTGACCTTGTTCGACCCTTGACGACTCGGGGGGGGAGTTAGTGTCGGAGTGCCATTCAAACTATCAACCTCCTCCGTCTCTTCTGCGTGTTTGACAATACCTCGAATTTGGGGTTTCCGAGGCCCTTTCGGTTTAGGGGTTGGAGTCCCACCAGAATTAGTAGCCGGATGACTTGATTGCTTGTTGCCCATTTGACCAGACTTGTAGCGTTTCGATGCAGCACGGATTCGTTCGACCTGAGATTCTGTAATCGTACTGCTATGACTTTTCACAGCAATATTAAGCTGTTCACAAATATTTAAAATATCTCGATTTTCCAAATTCAATTCTTTTGATAATTCGTAAATGCGAGTTTTTCCGTTGTTCATCCACTATCCTCATGATACTGATCAGATTTTTCAGGACTGCTTTAGTGATGCAGCCATTTCCTGCGACGTTAACAGCAGGGAGAGCCTCAATAAGTTGAGTTCAAATATTGATGGGGTATTTTCCTTGAATGCGTTGTTCCTCCTTGAGCAAATTGCTTCTAATGTTGTCAGATGGGGAATTCTACCTCGGATCAGAAAACTGTCAATTGGAGACAGAAGATTGGAGACAGATTCTGGTTAGTAGAACACTTGTTTTAAACAAACTTGGCTTGAGTGTATAGTGTGGGCAAATTGCCCCGGAAAATCATCCTTGAACATCAAATTTTTCGAGAAAACTTGGAAAATCAGATCAATTCAATTGAGTGAGCCGTAATTTTAGCTAGGATTCGGTCAGACTAGAATTCCAACCTAGAATTCCAACCTAGAATTCTGAACTAGGGATTGAAGTTAGGAATGGACTATAGATAGAACCGAGCAAGCCGGGATGGGCAAGCTGGGATGGACAAAACCCTTTAGGATTTAACAACTGGTACTTGTATTTTAGCGTTCAGTCGTTGCCACAGTTCCTCATAGATGGTTGAGGGAACTTGGGTTTTTAGCGATCGCCCTAAACGATTCTTTTTCTGAGCCGCTTGTAGACAGTCCGCCCGAGGACACAAATAGGCAGAACGCCCCATCCCCCCATCTAATTGTACCGTTTGGGAGGGATAGAGGCGAACAATTCGCCACAATGACGTTTTCGGAGCTACTTCACGGCAAGCAACACATCGCCGAACATTAGGTTTCACGTCAATAAATCTCCCTCCTTTAAACGATTACCACCCCGAAGAGACTCAACCGCCATCTCCAGACGAGAGAGATAATATTCCGGTTATTCTCTTCCCCTCTTCCCATTGTGACATTTTCTTGAGAAGTCTTGCCAATGAATTATTCCTCTTCGGCTAAAGGTTCTGCACTGACTGGGAATTCCTCCTCCGTGTCTTCCTCTTCCGTTTCAGGATTAGCCGCTACGTCAGGCAATTTCCCCTGTTCTGATTTATAACGGGCGGTATCCTTAATATCAATTTTCCAGCCCGTTAAACGAGCCGCTAGGCGCACATTTTGCCCCTCTTTACCAATCGCTAGACTCAGTTGATTGTCCGGCACGAGGACTAGGGCTTGACGTTCCTCCGTATCGACCAATAACACTTGATCCACCAGGGCCGGACTCAAGGCATTGGCGATATAGGTGGCCGGGTCTGGCGACCAACGAATGGCATCAATTTTTTCCCCCCGCAACTCATTCACCACCGCCTGAATACGAGATCCTCTAGCCCCAATACAAGCACCCACCGGGTCCACATCTCGTTCTAGGGTATCCACAGCGATTTTCGTGCGCGGCCCCACATGACGGGAGGGCGGATTAGCTTCTCGGGCAACGGCCACAATCCGCACCACCTCATCCTCAATTTCCGGGACTTCTGTAGCAAACAAATCCACCACCAAGCCCGCGGCCGCCCGGGAGACAATTAATTGTGGTCCCCGATGGACTCCATCCCGTACCTTTTTCAACCAGACTTTGAACGTCGCCCCAGACCGATAATTGTCATTGGGCAGTTGTTCCCGTTTCGGTAACTCCGCTTCTACTTCCGGTTTACCGTAGCCACTACTGACGGCCATCACCACCGATTGCCGTTCAAAGCGTAATACTCGCGCTTGTAAGACAGTTCCTTCTAATTCTTGGAACTCTTCTTGAATCATTTTCCGTTGCTGGTCGCGCAACTTTTGCAATAGCACCTGTTTGGTTTGAATGGCGGCCATCCGTCCAAATTCTTTCTGGTCGGGGGTGACATCCAACACGACAGAATCGCCAATTTGGGCTTCGGAAGTGACTTCTTGGACTTCTTTTAAAGCAATGTGATGATCGGTATTTTCAATCTCATCCACAATAATCTTGGTGGAGAGAATGCGAAATCCTTCCTCGTCTGTGTCGAGTTCTACTTCAAAATTATTGAAGTAGTCCTCAGCATAGATTTGTTTTTTATCCATTTGCTGCGCTCTGCGATAGCGTTCATAGCCCTTCAGTAACGCTTCTCGCAGGGCATCCCGCACCGCCGATTCCGGCAGACGGTGCAGATCACTAATTTCGACAATCATTTGCTTTAGACCGGGCAAATTTACCAGGGACATAGGCAAAATCTCCTTTGACGCTATGCTCTATAGAGGTTTACAAATTGTTCAATTGGGGAAACTCACAAAGACGAGAACGGAAGTTCTGGGGAAAGGTCGTTATTCGGGATTATCCAGTAGCACTTGAGCGACTAAATTTCGCGGAATTTTGATGGTTTTTCCCTTCTGGTTGAGATACACCGTTTCTTCATCACGACCTTGTAGGCGACCTTGCCATTGTTGTTTCCCCCCGTGAGGTGCAGAGGTTTTGACGAGAACCGAAAAGCCCTTAAACACGCTAAAATCTCGATCTGTTGTGAGGCTTTGGGAAACGCCCGGGCTAGAAATTTCTAGGACATAAGCATTTGGGATTAACCCGGTGACATCTAATTGTTCTTCTAATGCCCGGCTCATCCGTTCACAGTCATCTAAACTGGTGTCATCCGTTGGGTTACGGATATCCACTCGTAAAACCGGAGGACTTTTGCTGGTTTGGAATACGGCTTCTACCACTTCTAAGCCGAGTTGTTCAGCAAGGGGGGTGGCTAACTCCAGAATGGATGGAATAAGAGGATGAGTCATGAAAGCAAAAGGATTCAACAAAAAAAGCGGGCTATACCCACTTCCCAAAGACACTAACTGTTTGGCAGTTGGTTTTAACTCCCGGAGGGGAGTTACCAAGCGTTCTCCATTATACCACGTTATTTTTCCGACTCCACTTCGACTAAGCGGTTATCGAGGGAAGTCGAGATGCAGTGACCACTGACTCCCGTTCGCGCAGCGTTCCGAAGGAATGCTCTTGACTTCTAGCTTTGAGCGTTAACTTGTCAAGGTTGGGAAGTCAGTAACTGGTTACTGGTTACTGTTTACTGTTTACTGGTTACTGGTTACTGTTTACTGTTTATTGATTTATGAATGCGTGGTTTTCCGCCTTGGCTCTCCTCTTGCTCATCTTTAGTCTTCCACCCTTTTTCATTGGGTTGGCGCGTCTGTTGAAAGGGCCCGGGCGTCGTCCGCCCATTGCGCCTCAAAGTCCTATCCCAGAGGATTTGGGGACGGTGACGGTAGTTGTGCCGACGTTAAATGAAGCGGCGCGGATTGATCCCTGTTTGGCGGGGTTGACTCGACAAGGTTACGAGGTGCGGGAAATTTTGGTGGTGGATAGTCGTTCAACGGATGGCACGCGGGAACGGGTGAAAGCCTTGCAGGAACGAGATCCCCGCTTTCGTTTGTTGACGGATGATCCGTTGCCCCCAGATTGGGTAGGTCGTCCTTGGGCGTTGAACTATGGGTTTCTCGCAAGTTCCCCAAAGAGTGAATGGGTGTTGGGGATTGATGCGGATACCCAGCCTCAAGGGGGTTTGGTGGCGGGTTTGTTGCGGGTGGCCCAGGGGGAGGGGTTTGATCTGATTTCTCTGTCGCCTCAGTTTATTTTACGGGAGGCGGGGGAGTGGTGGTTACAGCCTGCTTTGTTGATGACGCTGTTGTTTCGTTTTGACCCTTCGGGTAGTGATGCGACGGTGCCGGAACGGGTAATGGCTAATGGGCAGTGTTTCCTCTGTCGTCGTCGGGTGTTGGAGGCGGTGGGGGGTTATGATTGCGCGAAGGGGTCCTTTTGTGATGATGTGACGTTGGCGCGGGAGATTGCGAAACGGGGCTATAAGGTGGGGTTTTTGGATGGGCAACGGGTGATTAAGGTGCGGATGTATGAGGGGTTTGGGGAAACGTGGCGGGAGTGGGGGCGATCGCTTGATCTTAAGGATGCAACCTCTCGGGGTGAATTGTGGGGGGATTTATGGTTACTGACGGTGATGCAGGGTTTACCTTTGCCCTCTTTGTTGTTTTGGGGGGGTGTGGTGAGTCAGGGGGTGAGTAGTGGCCTGATTTGGGGAGTGCTAGGACTCAATGGGCTGTTGGTTTTGATGCGATTTGCGTTGTTATGGGCGATCGCACCCTCCTACGATCGTTCGGCTCCCACCTCCGGCAGGTGGTGCTTCTGGCTTTCCCCTCTGGCCGACCCTTTAGCCGTTTTACGGATTTTCCTCTCCGCTCAACAAGTCCCCCAACAGTGGCGCGGCCGCTCCTATCATCTTTAAAGCTGAGGAGATGGTAAAAAGAATATTATCTGTAGGTTGGGTACAGCCAAGCGCGAAACCCAACCAATCATTCTTTTAAACCTTCTAGAATCGAAAGAGCGCAGGGTGTGTTAGTTTAGCGTTTCGTAACCATGACAGTCTAAACAAGCTAGACTGATTAATCTCCTCTTGTCATCGCATAAAGGACAAAAAACATGGCAATTCTGGCAGGATACGGGGACTTTGTACCACTACACAAAAGCCTAAACTCCCAAGTTTATCGAGCAGTCCGACAACAAGATCAACAGTCTGTCATCCTCAAATTTCTCAATCAAGACTATCCCACCCCAGAACAAATCTGTCGCTACAAACAGGAATATCACCTCACCCATCAACTGGATTCACCCCACATCATTAAAGCTTACGACTTGATAAATTGGCAAAATAGTTATGTGATTGTTTTTGAAGACTTTGGCGGAATTTCCTTAAGAGAATGGCTTCAAAACCGCCCCCCCTTAACCCTCCTAGAATTTTTCCCCTTAGCCCTCGCCATTAGCAACAGTCTAGAAGCCATCCACAGTCAACAGGTTATTCATAAAGATATTAACCCCGGCAATATTGTTTATAATCCCAAAACCCAAGTTTTAAAAATTATTGATTTTGGCATTGCCACCCAACTAAACCGCGAAAATCCCACCTTAAAAAACCCGCGCATTCTCGAAGGAACATTAGCCTATATTTCTCCCGAACAAACGGGACGTATGAACCGAGAGTTAGATTATCGCAGTGATTTTTATTCTCTTGGTATTACCTTTTATGAAATGCTTACCGGAAGCGTTCCCTTTCGCAGTAATGATCCCCTTGAACTGGTGTATAGCCACATTGCTCAATCTGCCCCACCTCTTGTTTTGCCCCATCCTTTACCCGATATTATTGCTAAGTTAATCGCCAAAAATGCCGAAGAACGTTATCAAAGTACCTACGGATTAAAAGTCGATTTAGAAATTTGTTATCAACAACTGAGAACCATCCAAACCTTAACCCCATTTCCTTTAGGTCAACAAGATATTTCTGACCGTTTCCAAATCCCGCAAAAACTTTATGGCAGAGAACAAGAAATCCAGATCCTTATCCAAGCGTTTGAACGAGTTACCCAGTCTTCTGATACCGAAAAAAACACTACCTTAATGTTAGTTGCAGGCTATTCAGGAATTGGCAAATCGTCCCTCGTTCAAGAATTATTTAAACCAATTACAGCCCATCGGGGTTATTTTATTAGTGGGAAATTTGATCAATTTCAACGCAATATTCCCTACTCAGCGATTGTAGAAGCTTTTCGGGATTTAATTGGGCAACTTTTAGCAGAAGGTGAAGACCAGCTAAAAGAGTGGAAAGAGAAAATAATAGCAGCTGTTGGGAATAATGGTCAGATGATTATTGAGGTTATTCCTGAACTAGAACTCATCATCGGGAAACAGCCAGAATTACCCATAATGAGTCCATCAGAACGACAAAACCGCTTTAATATAGTCTTCCCTAAATTTATTCAAACCTTTACCCAGTCTGAACATCCTTTAGTCTTATTTTTAGATGATTTACAATGGGCAGATCGGGCATCGTTACGCTTAATGAGTCTGTTAATGGACACCCTTAAAACGGGCTTATTTTTAATCGGGGCGTATCGAGATAATGAAGTGTTTGCGGGACACCCTCTCTTAACTACCCTAATAGATATTCAAGCAACTAATACCCCAGTTGAACAGATTACTCTACGTCCTTTAATAGAAGATCAAGTTATTGAGTTTATTCAGGATAGTTTCAACTGTTCTGAAAATCTTGCTAGGCCTCTTGGACAACTAATTCTAGAAAAAACGGAAGGAAATCCCTTTTTTGTAAAGGAATTTTTGACTTCTTTAGTCACAGAAAACCTGGTATGTTTTGATGTCAAAACGAGAACCTGGTGCTGGGATTTAAACTTAATTAAAGCTCAAGGTATTACCAGTAATGTGGTAGAGTTGATGACGCAAAAGATTCAGAAGCTGGAGTCTGAAACTCAGTTTTTGTTACAAATTGCGGCTTGTATTGGTAATCAATTTGATCTAAAAACTTTAGCCCAGACTTATCAAAACTCTTTAACTGAGACAGCCAGTTATCTCAAAGATGCTATTCAATTTGGCTTGATTATTTCCTTAGAGAATAGCGAAAAATTAGAACGAGTGTTAGAACTCATTTCTGAGGATAACTCTGAACAGTTTTTATGGCCTGAATACAAATTTGTTCATGATAGAGTTCAGCAGGCTGCTTATTCTTTACTATCGGAAACGACGCGGCAACAAGTTCATCAACGGATTGGGCAGGTTTTACTGGAACAAACATCAGAAGCAGAGCTAGATGATAGAATTTTTGATATTGTTAATCAATTAAACTTAGCTATTAATTTAATTCACCAAGAGTCAGAACAATATCAACTGGCTGATTTAAATTTAAAGGCGGCACGCAAAGCGAAAATATCGAACGCTTATCCAGCTAGTGCAGATTATGTCCAAGTCACGTTAGACTTACTGGGAGAGGAGGGCTGGCAAAACCGTTATGATGTACAAATTGAGGCGTATATTTTAGCCATAGAAATAGCCTATCTAAGGGGAGAGTTTGACCTAATGAATGGGTTAATTGAAAAGGCGATAAATCAAACAAAAACTCTATTAGATAAGCTGCGAATTTTTGAAATTCAGATTATCGCACTCATTGCCCAGATGAATTTAGCAGAAGCCATTGATGTAGGAATAGAGGTTTTAAAATTACTTAATATATCATTCCCTAAAAAACCGAAAAAACGCCACATTATATGGGGATTTTTAAAAACGAAACGACTACTATTAGGCAAAAAAGTTGAAGACTTAGCAAATTTACCCCAGATGACAGATCCCTACCGACTGGCAACGATGAAGATATTAGTAGCTCTGATTCCTGCTGCTTATCGTTCGGGATCTTGGTTGATGCCTTTAATTATCTTTGAACAAATTGCTCTATCTGTGCGGTATGGAAATTGCCTAGAATCCATTGTGGTTTATGCCAATTATGGTTTATTTCTCTGCGGATTTGTTGAACAATTTGATCTTGGCTATCAGTTTAGTGAATTGGCATTACAGTTGTTGGAAACATATCAAGCAGATAGTATGAAAGCCAAAGTGTATTTTCTAAACAACTTTTGTGTACGGCATTGGAAAATTAGCTTAAAAGAACTTATACCTTGGGGAATAGAAGGTTGTCAGAGTAGTCTGGAAACTGGAGATTTTGAATATGGATCTTATTGTAGTTATGTGGACTGGGGATATAGTTATTTAGTGGGTCAAAACTTGGAGGAGCTTAATATTAAATTACAACGGTATGTTGAGGTGACTCAAAAGTTTAATCAGGAGTCCATGCTTTTTAATGCTAAAGTTTATCATCAAGCTGTTCTGGATTTACTACAGGACAATCCTGAGTCTAACTTTCTAGAAGGAGATGTTTTTAATAAACAAGAAAAATCATCTACACTAGAATTTTATGCGAATTTTTGCATTTATTTTAACTTGCTATTGATTGAGTTGTTACTCGGCAATTATACAAAAGCTTATAAAAATGGAGAGCAGGCTAAAAAATATGCTCAGGGCGCAATTTCTTGTGTTAAACTGGTTTATTTTTGTTTTTATCATACTTTAACACAACTGGCTTTATTAAAAGAAGATTGTTCTCCGGCTCAACGTAAGCTTTTATTAAATGAAGTTTGTCGGAGTCTCAAGAAGTTAAAAAAATGGGCAAAAAATGCCCCAGATAATCACCAACATCGATATCTTTTAGTGCAGGCTGAGTTTTGTAATATAAACCACAAGGATAGTCAGGCGATAGAATTTTATGAACAAGCGATCGCCTGGGCTAAGGAAAAGGGCTATACTCATGAGTTGGCGATCGCCTACGAACTCGCGGGAGAGTTCTATTTAGCGCGGGATAAGGAATTCATCGCCCTAGCTTACCTCAAAGAGGCTTACTACTGTTATCAACTCTGGGGTGCTAGGCTAAAAGTAGTCCAGATGGAAACGAAATATCCTCGTTTTGTGGGAACTCAAACTCAATCTTCCTATCCCCTCACCACTCGCATTACAACCAATAGTTTGGGATCAAATTTAGATATTAAAACCTTTTTAAAAGCTTCAGAAACTATTGCCCGTGAATTATTATTAGATTCGTTATTGTCTAAATTAATGGGACTTCTGATTGAAAATGCAGGCGCACAAAAAGGCTATTTAATCTTAGAAGATAAAGGGAATTTACTCATTGAAGCCGAAGGAACAATAGAGAATAAAAATATAGTCTTATTTCGTTCAACTCCCATCACGGCTAGTCAAAATCTTGCTGAATCCATTGTCTATTATGTGGCACGAACTCAAGAAAGTGTGGTACTCAATAATGCCATCACAGAGGAACGCTTTAATCGAGATCCTTATATTCAAGCGCACCACCCTCAATCTATTCTATGTAGTCCTTTAGTGAATCAAGGTAAATTAGTGGGGGTGATTTATCTAGAAAATAACTTAGCTGTTGGGGCATTTACCAAAGAACGTATTTTGTTAATTAATTTGCTTTCCACCCAGGCGGCTATTTCCTTAGAAAAAGCGCGTCTTTATCAAGAACAAGCCCAACTCAATCATGCTTTGGGGCGGTTTGTGCCGGGTCAGTTTTTGGACTTGCTCAATAAACAGAGTATTATTGATATTCAATTAGGGGATCAAGTTGAACGAAAAATGACGGTTTTATTTTCAGATATTCGGCATTTTACCCGTCTTTCTGAACAGATGAACCCGGCGGAAAATTTTGCTTTTATTAATGAATATTTGGCTTCTATGGAACCCGTAATTCAAGCCAATCACGGGTTTATTGATAAGTATATTGGGGATGCGATTATGGCTCTATTTCCCCAACAGGCTGATCATGGGGTGCAGGGAGCTTTAGCTATGTTGCGCGCCTTGGAGGACTATAATCAAACTCATCCCCAGCAGTCTCCCGTAAAGATTGGGATTGGTTTGCATACAGGGTTTTTGATGTTGGGAACGGTGGGGAGTTCGAGACGGATGGATGGTACAGTGATCGGGGATGCGGTGAATTTGTCGGCTCGGGTGGAAACCCTAACGAAAACCTATGGGGTGTCTTTGTTGATGACTCATCAGACCTTAGCACAATTGGAAGATCCCTTAGCCTATGATGTGCGATTCATTGAACAGGTGAAGGTGAAGGGAAAAACGATTGCGGTGGGATTGTTTGAGGTGTTTTCGGCTGATCCCGAGGGGTTGTATGAGGCGAAAAAGGCGACTAAGGAGGCGTTTGAGCGGGGGGTGTTACTGTTCTATCAGGGGGCTGTTGAGGGGGCTTCTCGGCTGTTTGAGCGGTGTCTGAGAGAACATTCGGGAGATAGACCTGCACAGTATTATCTTAAACGGTGCGATCGCCTTTTAAACCGCTCCACAACATCACCCACCCCTAATTCCCATTCTACTGATGAGGACTGAACACTTATGACCTTTGCGCCTGTTACCATCATTGATCATCCCTTAGTCCAACATAAATTAACCCTGATGCGACAAGGGGAAACCAGTACCACTAAATTCCGCCAACTCCTCAAAGAAATTGGAATGTTATTGGCCTATGAAGTGACAAGGGATCTCCCCCTGAAAAACCAAACCATCCAGACTCCTCTCGCCACCATGGAAGCCCCCATGTTGGCCTCCGATAAAAAGCTAGTGATTGTCCCCATTTTACGCGCCGGACAAGGGCTATTAGATGGGATGTTAGAACTGATTCCCTCAGCAAGGGTGGGACATATTGGCTTGTATCGCGATCCCAGCACTCATATTGCGGTGGAATATTATTTTAAACTGCCCCATGATGTGGAACATCGGGATGTGTTAGTGGTGGACCCAATGTTAGCCACGGGGAACTCTGCGGTGGCGGCTGTAGATCGGATTAAGGAATATACCCCCCACTCCATCAAGTTTATCTGTTTACTAGCCGCCCCGGAAGGCATTGCCCACTTTCAAGAACAACATCCCGATGTCGCAATTTTTACGGCCGCTGTGGATGACAAACTCGATGAACATGGGTATATTTTGCCCGGTTTAGGGGATGCAGGCGATCGCTTATATGGAACGAAATAGGGAACAATTGATAATTGATAATTGATAATTGATAATTAATAATTATCAATTTAACCGTCCTCATATTCCGGGGTGCGAGTGCGTTCGGGAATGTTCACCCGTGCTGGTTTATAGGGTTCTTCCTCCTGTTCATCATCCCAAATATCCGCCTCTACATCATGATCATAATTCGGTTCGGGCTCCACATAGGCACGCTGTTGATAACTGGGACTATCCCCCCAATTCGAGTCCTCATATTCGGGTTCCTCAACCTCTTGGTAACGCACCGCTTCCGCTTGACGACGGGGTAAAGAACGGGGTTGGGCTTCTTGCCATTCGTCCTCATCCCAAGCGGGTTCGTAGGCCGCTGGACGGGCTTCAATGGGCTTATTCGATACCGGAGGGTTAATGGGAATTCCTGTGGGGAGTTGGTTCTCTGGCCGCGCTGTGGGGGTATAGTAGGGGTCTTCTTCGTCCCGCTCCCACGGGGGACGACCAATGCCTAAGCGTTCTAAAAATCCTACGGTCACTTGCACTAAACGCTCTTCGGCCCCTTCAAACACAATAATCCGGTTCGGACCACTACTGACAATTTCCTCTACAGGCAGTTCATAGGTACTTAAGACCTGTTCAGGAATTTGGGGTAAACCAATGGAGGCAATGATCAATGAGGAGATTTTGCCATCTTCTAGGCTAAACTGAAAGTCCCGCACCCGGCCGAGGAGTTCCCCAGCTTCGGTGATCACTTCGCAGTTAATCAGTTTACTGTAGGCCTCAACGTCTACGTCTTCAATTACATCCTCGTCGGGGACTAAAATCACATCCCCAGTTTTTTCAATCATGTTGAGGTACATATAACGGGGCATTCCGGCCACCGACAGGATATTATCCCGTAGCCCCAATGCTACAACTTCCCGACGGTCGATATCCACCAGCAGACTTTTAACAATGCCCAACTGTCGGGCGGTGTTATTGGCGATGACTTTGGTATTAATAAATTCAGAGCGTAGACGGATAGTATCTGTGGTCATTGTGTCTTTTAGTTGAAGCTCTCGCATTCTATGGGGGTTCAATTGTGTAGTCAGAATATCCTAACGGGGGGTTTGGCGATCGCACGGGAGAATACCAGTGCATAATCCCAAACAGACTTAATTTTACTCAATTTAATTTGATATAACTTAACAAATCATAACCCATTCCTCAATCCCTCTGGCGGAATCCCTAGCCACTAGAGTTTAATCCCTAGCACCTGAGTATAAGCCCCTCTCGCTTGGGTTACACCAATGGTGCGCTCCGCAGATTCGATCATCGGTCGGCGTAAACTCACGACAATAAACTGAGCTTGTTGAGCCTGTTGTTTAATCATTTTAGCTAATCGTTCGACGTTTGCCCCGTCTAAGAACATATCCACCTCATCAAAGGCATAGAAGGGAGAAGGGCGATAACGTTGGAGGGCAAAGATGAAACTTAAGGCTGTGAGGGACTTTTCCCCCCCCGACATAGAACTGAGGCGCTGGACAGGTTTTCCTTTGGGATGTGCAATCAGATTAAGGCCTCCGGCAAAGGGGTTTTCGGCATTATCGAGTTCTAAGTAGCCATCCCCTTCTGAAAGAGTGGCGAAGATGGTTTTAAAGTTCTCATTAACTGCATCAAAGGCCTCATGAAAAGCCCGTTGACGGAGGGTGGTAAAGTTTTCAATCCGCAGTAATAATTCCGTCCGTTCTCCTTCTAAGGTGGTGAGTTTGTCGGTGAGTTCTTGTAAGCGGGTTTGGGTTTGTTCGTATTCTGTTAAAGCCAACATATTCACCGGTTCCATGCCTTCTAGACGTTTTTGGGCATAGCGTAGGTCTTTTTGCAGGTTTTCGAGATAGGGGGGGAGTTGTTCGGGGGTAAGGTTTTGCCCGTCGGGAGGCAATTCTGGCAATGGTTCTGGTAAGTCTTGCCGTTGGGTTTGTTCTTGCTCCTGGAGGTGGATTAAATCCTGTTGACGTTGTTGTTGGTTCTCTTGGAGTTTTTCCCGTTGCCATTGGGCTTGTTGCTGTTGGGTTTGCAGGTGTTGTAAGGTGTCTTCAGTGCGATCGCGCTCCTGTTTAACCGCCCCCAATTGTGCCGTCAGTTCCCCTAAACGAGTTTCCGTCTCTTGAATTTCCGTTTCTAGACTGTGACGCTCAAGGGTTAAGCTTTGCAACTGTTCTCGACTCCCAGAAACCTCCTCACGTTTCTGTTGAGTCATTTGTTGAGCTTGGTCAATTTTCTCCTGCAAGCGCGACCCTTGATTCCTCAGTTCTAACTGTCGCCCTTGAGTCTCTCGCAAATTCTGTTCTTTCCCCTCCAAGTTCTGTTCTTGGGCTTTAATTAGTTGTTGAATCCCCTGCCACTCACTAGAGGTTTGGGACGCTTCCAATTCCGCTAGTTTTTGTTGTTCTAAGCGGAGTTCCTCCTCCTGTAAAGGAATCGTCTCCTCCAGCGTTCTCAAATGTTGCGTTAAGGTTTCATATTCAGCCTCATTTTCGCCTAATTGTTGGCTAATTTGCGCTTTTTGTTGGCTCAACTTTGCCCGTTCCTTCTCCAGTTGTTCCCTTCTTAATTGCTGCTCCCGCAACTGTTGACGCAGGTCTAATAATTTCTGAGAAATTTCCTTGCTTTTTTCTACAATTTCTTGCAAATTAGACTCACAATGTGCTATAATTCTATCCAGTTCTACCAGTCGATTGTGTAACTCCTCAATCTCCCGAGATTCACCCTGTAAACTCGTCCCAAAATGGAGAGTATGGCGGCTAGATTGACTGCCCCCCGTCATGGCTCCGCTACTTTCCAGTAATTCCCCCTCTAAGGTAACAATGCGCACCTGTCCTAAGTATTGGCGTGCATCATGGAGGGTTTCAAAAACAACCGTATTGCCGAAAACATAGCTAAATATTTTTTTATAACGAGGTTCACAATAAACCAGTTCAATGGCATAATTAACAAATCCTCGGGCTTGACGCAGAGCGAGAATCTCATGGAAAGATGGGGGATTAATTTTATTCAACGGTAAAAACGTAGCCCGTCCCGCCCGCTTATTTTTCAACAGCTGAATCCCTTGGGCGGCCACCCCATCATGTTCGACAACAATATGACCTAATCTTGCGCCAGCCGCCGTTTCTAAAGCCAATTGATAACGAGTATCTACCTGACCTAACTGAGCAACTAAACCACAAACCCCTTGGATATTTTCCTGTAAAATCATTTGGGAAGCGTGAGTTCCTTGGGCTTCTCGTTGCGCTTGGCTGGTCGCTTCCAGTTTATCCAATTGTCGGTTTTTCTCCCGTTGTTCTTTCAGCAGCCGATCTCGGGTTTGTTCTACCACAGTCCGCTCTTGATCTAAACTGGCTAAACTTTGGGCAAGATTGGCAATAGTTTCCTCCAACGCCGCCAGATTAAACCCTTCTAAACTCTGTTCTTGCCCCCCTAGCTCTTGGTCAATTTCTATTAATTGTTGGCGTTGTTTTTCAATACTTTGGCTCAGTTGATTATACCGTTCCGTTGCCCTTGCCTGTTCCGTTTTTTGAGGATTTAAACGATTTTGAATATCTTGGATCTGTTTAGTAATCCCCGACTGTTCTTGTACCCAAATTTCCGAAGCGGCCGCGATACTATCCGCTTGTTGGCGATAGTTAGCGAGAAGTTGTTTCGCCTCATCCCGTTCTTGGGTTAAATATCCCGTAATTGCCCGCTCTAATTCTTCCTGTTCCTGATTCACTTGGTTAAACTGTTGGCTATAGGCAATTAATTCTTGCCCCTTCCGTTCAATCAACTCCTCTCCTTCCCGGATTATATTTTCCAATTCACTGTAGCGTTGTTGCAGTTGAGAACGCTTGAGTTTTTGGCTAGCCAGTTTAGAGTTAACCGACAGTTGTTCATCTTCCCCCAAAGCCTTGACCTGACGGTTTAACTCTTGCAATTCTGCGGTTTTCGTAGCGATTTGACCCGCCAGATTTTGTAACTGCTCATCCAGCTTTTGTAATTGCTGTTCCCCTTGTTTTAAAGTCCCTTCAAGTTGCTGAACTTGGGTCTGAAGAGAACGCCAAATTAACACCATTTCCCAGCCCTGTTTCTGGTGAATTTGGTCTTTCAGTTTTTGATATTTCTCCGCTTTGACCTTATCACTAGCCAATTTTTCCAGAGAGCGCTGTAACTCCTGTTCAATAATCCGATAGCGTTCCTCTCGTTCTCGTACCTCATCTAAAGTAGACTTGACCTGTTCAATTTTGCGGTCAAATTCTGCGACTCCGGCCAACTCATCAATAATCTCCCGTCTCTCCCGGGCATTCATAGTAATAATGCGGGTTACATCCCCTTGTAATACCACATTGTAGCCTTCGGGATAAATCCGTAAACGGCGTAAATATTCGTGGAGTTCTCCGGCTGTTGTCGGTTCTCCATTGATGAAAAAATTTGAGGAATAATTCCCCCCTTTTGTCACTCGTAAACGCCTTGTCACGGACCATTCTAGGGATTCTGCATCGGGAGCTAAGGAGGGGGAATCTAAGGCCTCTAGGGACTCCCTAGGGGGCTGTGGGGGCGTTTCTGGGAGGGTGGTCGGGTCTTGCCATGTCCAATCGGACAGATCAAAAGTCACGGTAACACTGACTTCTGAAGTGCCTCGTTGATTGACTTGATTATGGTTGACTAAATCGGGCAAGCGTTCTGCTCGCATCCCTTTTGAACTGGCTAATCCCAAGCAAAAGAGCAGCGCATCGAGAATGTTAGACTTTCCCGAACCATTGGGGCCAGAAATCACGGTAAATCCGGTTAACAGTGGGACATCTGTTGTCCCACCAAAGGATTTAAAGTGAGACAATTCGACGCGCTTAATATGAACCATAGGCGCAGAGGGACGATAAAGGTACAGGCGTATTTTCTGAGTGTACCAGAGAGGAAGAAGAGAGCGCCAAAGTTAATCCTAAGCCTCCAATAACTGTAAAATCCGTTGGAGGGTAATCTCGACCCAATCTTGCCGTCGGTCTAACTCTCGACTTAATTCTTGAATGGCTTTTTCTAACAAATAGGCATCTAATAATACCTGTAATTCCTGCTCGGTTTTGGGTAAAAAGGTGAGGCTAGAATCATCTTCTCCGGTTAAATAAGCATTGAGGAAGGTGATATTGACCCAACTTTGCCAAAATTGCGCCCACTGTTCCATCATGGGCAGGTTATCCGGTCGAATCATGCCGCTTTCGACTTCTCGCCGAAGGGCAATATTGACGGCGTAGTTGAAGGAGAGTAACATTCCGGCTACATCGCGTAGGGGCGATCGCTTCATTCGTCGTTCACTGAGGGGACGGTTTTTCTCGCCTTTAAAATCAATGATGGTGAAGTCTTTCCCGGTAAATAAAACCTGTCCCAAATGATAGGCTCCGTGGGAACGAGTGCGCAAGGCGGTGATTTTTTGGTTCAAGACTAAGCGAAATCGCCCCAGAATTTGCTCTTGACGATTTAAGACGGTTTGGGCGAGTTGTTGCAGGGGTTCCGGGAAATCATTTAAGCGTTTTTTCAGGTCGAGGAAGACTTGTCCGGTTAAATTGCGACTGTATTGGTAAATGGACCGTTGGTAGAAGGAGGTAAAGGGTTCTGGGGCAAAATCGGGGTTTTCGGGGTCTGAGGCGAGGGTAATATGTAACTCGGCGGTTCGTTGCCCGAGAAGCTGCACGGAGCCTAAATAAGTCCCGATGATTTCATAGACAAAATCGGGTAATTCTAGGGTTTGAGCGGTCCCTAGGTCGTTGGGAGCAAACATGACATCATTAATCTCCGGTTGTTGGACCATCACTTGTTCAAAGTATCCCCGCAGATGATCTAAGGTATAAGACCAAGCGTCTCGGGTGTCGGGGATGTAGCCTTGGAGTACGCCTAGGGTGATGGTGCCATTATTGGAGCGTTGGTACTCAATGGCGCCGCCAATGGGTGCGAAATGGTCTTTTTGTTGTTTGGTGGCTAGGAAGCGCCCGACTTCAAAATCTGGGTTAATGCCTTCTTCTACACGGCGGTAGAGTTTGAGGATTAAATGACTGCCGTAGATGATGGAACTATTATCTTGTAGGCCTCGGTAGAGATGGGGGTCAAGGGGGGTGGCTTCTTGGGTAATGGTTTTGAATAGTTTGGTGGAGGTGCCGATGATTTGACCATGACTGCCTTTATAGCGCCGTTTTTTGGCGATCGCATCCAAAGGCAGCCCCAGATAGTCTGGGTCTTGCAGTGAGGGATATAGCACCCCTTCCCCTTCCTTACAGACAATTTTGAGAATGCCCTGTTCATGACTGTCTAAACTAAAGCTTAAATGCAGCACGTAGGTATCTGGGAAGCCTTCGGTATAGTCAATTTGCAGGATGACAATTTGGGCCTCTTTTTGGTGATAGTGAATGGGAATGACATCCAGAATGGTGCTGGTTTGGACAACGCGGTTGGTGCCTTGAAACCAGGGGCAGGTTTGCACATAATCCCCTAATACCCGTTCTAGGGTGGCTCTAGTGCCTTTCTGGGTAAATATGGCCTGCCATTTGCTGTTTACGGTGAGGGTGGGGAGGTCTTTGGTTGAGATGGGGGTAGGAGTGGTTACATACAAACTATCGACAGGTTGCAGGATGAACCAGTAGAAGCTATAGGGTCCAACGGAGAGGAAATAGGGGGCTCCCGTAATGGCTGGGAAGCGTGTCCGACCGAAGATTTCCACCGGGATCATATTTTGGAAGGCCGCTAGGTCTAATTCTACCGTTTGCACGAAGCGGGAGAGGTTGGCTACGACAAGGATATGTTCTCCAGAATAGGTGCGGGTAAAGGCAATGACCTTGCGGTTTTCAGGATAAAGTAGTTCAAATGTTCCTCTTCCAAAGGCTTGATAACGGGCGCGGGTGGCGAGGAGGCGCTTGGTCCACCACCAGAGGGAGGTGGGATTGGCTCGTTGGGCTTCTACGTTGACGGCTTCATAGTGATATTCTGAGTCTAAAATCACTGGGAGATAGAGACGTTGGGGGGGGGTGCGACTAAATCCGGCGTTGCGGTCGGCGGTCCACTGCATGGGGGTGCGGACTCCATCGCGATCGCCTAAATAAATATTATCCCCCATGCCAATCTCGTCCCCGTAGTATAAAACCGGGGTACCGGGCATAGACATTAACAGCACATTCATTAATTCAATTTGGCGGCGGTCATTGCCCAACAGGGGAGCGAGACGGCGACGAATCCCTAGATTGATGCGGGCTTGGGGGTCTTGGGCATAACTGCGATACATATAATCCCGGTCTTCATCGCTGACCATTTCGAGGGTTAATTCATCATGATTGCGTAGGAAGAGGGCCCATTGACAGTTACTGGGAATGGCGGGAGTTTGTTTGAGGATATCGGCGATGGGAAAATTATCCTCCATGCGTAGGGACATAAACAGACGGGGCATGAGGGGGAAGTGAAAGTTCATGTGGCACTCATTGCCACGACCAAAATAGGCCGCCGCGTCTTCGGGCCATTGATTCGCCTCGGCCAGTAACATGATATTGCGGAAATTCTCGTCAATGTGCGATCGCAGCTTTTGTAAAAAGATATGAGTTTCCGGCAGGTTTTCGCAGTTTGTGCCTTCCTTTTCGTAGAGATAGGGCACCGCATCCAAGCGTAACCCATCCACTCCCATTCCCAGCCAAAAATCCACCACATTAAACACCGCATCTTGTACCGCCGGATTGCGGTAATTTAAATCCGGTTGATGGGAGTAAAACCTGTGCCAATAATAGGCTTTTGCCACTGGGTCCCAAGTCCAGTTTGAGGTTTCAAAATCTTGGAAAATAATCCGCACATCGGGGTATTTTTCCGGGGAATCACTCCAGACATAAAAATCCCGTTCCACACTGCCGGGGGGGGCTTTACGGGCTTGTTGGAACCAAGGATGGCGATCGCTCGTATGATTAACAATTAACTCAATAATTACCCGAATCCCCCGATCATGGGCTTCATCCAACAATTCTTGAAAATCCTCTACAGTGCCATAAACCGGATTCACCTGCATATAATCGGCAATATCATAGCCATCATCCCGTTGAGGAGACGGGAAAAAAGGCAACAACCAAATCGCCGTAACGCCCAAATCCTGAATATAATCCAGCTTTTCGGTCAATCCCCGAAAATCCCCCACCCCATCCCCATCACTATCGGCAAAAGCCTTAACCGGAACTTCATAAATAATGGCATCTTTAAACCACAGGGGATCATCTTTGAGGAGCGTCGTATTCATTCAATCAAATCTCAGGAAATGAGTGCATCTGAGAACCATTATAGGATGACACCCCCTCACTTCCCAACCTAAAGTCAGCAGGGGTCGCCCGTTATACCCGAAGGGTTAGCGGGGGAGAACTTCACAAATCAGCCCCAAGTCCGGCAGTGAAGCCATCGGGCTGTTAAACCCGTCTCGGTGCTAAAATAAAGACTTGAGGGAGATCGTTAGGATAGGAATTTCATCATCTATTGACTTCCCATCCGCCGGATCCATCACAATCATGGGGAGTGAGACAAAACGACACAGATGAATATAGAGCAGGAGAAAATTGCGGATTGTTTTATGGTGGGGTGCTGGCAACTGGACGATCGCAGTTGGAAAGCACTCTCAGAACTGGATGTGGAGCGAACCATTGATACTTATTTAGCATGGGGCATTAAACGATTTGATACCGCCGATATTTATGGTCGGAGCGAGAAACTTTTAGGCAAGTGTTTAAAAGGACGTTCCGATTGTGAAATCTGGACAAAAGCTGTCTTTTTTGGTGCCGTTCCTACCTTACAACAAATCCAATATAAAATAGACAGTTCTCTGCGCAACTTACAACGAGATCATCTCGATTGTGTTCAAATCCATTGGCATGATCCGAGTCTTGATTTTGCCTCTACCTTTGAGATATTCAATCAATACTTAGCAAAGGGAAAAATTAGCCAATTAGGGGTTACGAACTTTAACACCACCATGTTGAAAAGGGCTTTAGAATACGCCCCCATTAAAACCCATCAAGTCCAATATAATCTCATTGACCGCCGAGTAGAAACCTCCATTCAAGCCCTTTGTCTTCAACATAAAATTCCCCTTATTCCCTATGGCAGTTTAGCCGGGGGGTTTCTTTCTAATAAATTTCTGGGGGTCAAAATTCCCCCAGCCGAGGGAGAACATTGTCGGGGATTTTACTATAACCACATGATTGCTAAACACGGGGGATGGAGTGCTGTTCAAGAGTTATTACAAACTATGGCAGAAGTGGGGCAAAAATACGAGATGACCATAGCCCAAGTCGCCTTAAATTGGCTCAAACAACAACCGGGAGTCGGGACAATTATTTTAGGCTTAACGGAAAATCGCCAGCAGATTAAAACTGATTTAGAAGCCCTCCAAAAACCGCTAGAACGGCTTGATATCCAGAAATTATCCCAGCGTTCCCAAGCATTATTTCAACAAGTAGGAGATGTTTATTCCTACGAAAGACATTGACAATCCTACGGCTAAAGCCCGTAATAGTCTTAAGCTGAAACGGCTTGTTTAAGGGATCTCTATTCACGCCAGAATGTTATCTGTAGGTTGGGTGGAGTGGAGCGCGAAACCCAAAAAAACAGTAATCAGTAATGAGTAAATCATTCCCGATTCCCTGACCTTGACAAGAGGAGAAAAGGCCTAACTTGTTAAGATTGAGCAAGCCCTAACTCCTCCGCTCAATCCATCTCAATTCCTCGGGCTTTGAGTTGTTCTAACAGAGCTTGATAACGTTGCCTTTCTTGGGATAACTCCTCTAAGGCAGTATCAGCGCGAAGTTTCTCCTGTTCTGTTCGTTGTTTCTCCTGTTCTAACTCTTGCATCGCCTGTTCAGCCCGTTGCCGCTCCTGTTCAGCCCGTTGCCGCTCCTGTTCGGCCCGTTGCCGCTCCTGTTCTCGCACTTCATTGAGTTCTACCGGAGTTAAAAACTTCCGCCCACTGGCCGTATAAATTTCTAACGTATCTGGCAGCAGTTGAAAGCGAATATTGAGTAACGGACTAATCCACCCATCCATCTGCTCAATACTTTCTAATAAATCTCCCCGACGCAGGGCTCCGGCTAACTGATTGCGATGGGGACTATACATATAATACTCTTGTACGCCATGTTTTTGGTAAAAGAGTAATTTGTTCTGCATTTCTAGGGGATGATTGCTGGGGGAGAGAACTTCAAAGACCACTTGGGGGGGGATATTGTCTTCTTCCCATTGTTTATAAGATCCTCGTTCCCCTTTAGGTCGTCCAAAAACCACTAAAACATCGGGAGCTTGACAAATCCTGTTTTGACCTTGTACAGGGTACCAGAGTAAGTCTCCGGCGACAAAAACATGGGGCTGATGGGCAAAACAAATCTCTAGATTTTCCTTAATCGTCACAATCCAGCGAAACTGTAGGGTATTATCTGCCATCGGTTGACCATCACTTTCAGGATACTCGATGTCTGTATTGTTTAATAGGTCTTGGAGCATAGGTCTTCTGGGTGAGGAATGTGCCTAGATTGTAACGCATCTGGGCAATGGGTTTAGGATTTGCACCCAAGGACACACAATCTGTCACCAAAACTTGTTACAGTCAGAAAGTAATCCTAACCTGTTAACTCTGAACAGAGAGATCGGCATCTTATTGAGATCCGACTCTCTTTTTTTGCTACCCTATAAGGGCGTGGGGGGGAGGAAAGCTGGTTAAATAATGTCTTCCCTCTTTATTTTCTAGTTAATTGATTGATCAATTGATTTGCTCATTGCCGATTAACTGTTACCGACTGAAAAATCTAAAATAATGATGTGGGAAGCTTTAGAATTTTTGTTATCACCTGATTTTTATGAACCACAAGGGAGTTGTTATATTTGGCAAACGCCCCTTCTCTGGTTATTTGCCCTCAGTGATAGCTGTATTGCGATCGCCTTTTTTATCCTTCCCACCCTGCTGTTGTACTTTTTCTGGCGCAGACGGGATCTGCCCTTATCGTCGGTTTTTGTCCTCTTGGCTGCATTTCTCCTGACGGCTGGACTAGCTACCCTCCTCAATATATGGACAATTTGGTATACCAATTATTGGCTATCTGGAATTTTCAGGCTGCTAACTGCTCTCTTTGCCCTACTCACAGTAGTTAAGAGTATCCAAACATTTCCAGCTTGTTTATCCTTAAAAACCCCAGAATTTTTGGAAGATTTAAACCAGCAACTGAAGCAAGAAATTCAGCACAGGCAAAAAGTAGAAATAGCCTTGCAAACCTTAGTAACAGGCACGGCTTCTGTGATCGGTAACGAGTTTTTTCCGGCCCTAGTTGAACATCTTGCCCGAGCATTAGAAGTGGATGCGATTCTGGTCACGAAAATCATAGAAGATTCGCCTTGTGTCCTAAAAACACTAGCTTGGTGGCAAGATGGTAAATTAAAAGACAATTGGGATTATTGCTATTTAGGTTCTCCTTGTAGCCAAGTAATTGAACAAGGAGAAAGCTACTATTTTGCCATGAATTTACAGCAATATTTCCCCCATAGTGAACTGTACCAAAATTTACCCGCAGAAGGTTATTATAGTGTCCCCCTTTGTGATGGTCAGCAACAGGTAATCGGCAGTTTATGTTTAATCCATCGTCAGCCGTTATTATTAACCGAACAAACCCAAGCAATTTTAAAGGTTTTTGCGGCGCGTGCTAGTACCGAATTACAACGACAACAAGCGTTAGAAGCACTGCACCAAGCCTATGATGAATTAGAGGAACGAGTCGCAGAACGGACTCGGGAGTTAGTAGAAACCAACAAAACTTTAGAGGCAGAAATTCAGATCCGTTGTGCCACGGAAACCGCTTTACAGGAAAGTCAAGATTTTTTAGATCGGGTATTAAATGCGATCGCCGATCCCATTTATGTTAAAGATCGTCAGCACTGCATCACCACCATTAATGAGGCATTTTGTGACATGGTAGGCTGTCCTCGGGAACGCATTATGGGGAAAACCGACTTTGATCTCTTCTTCCCGGAAGAAGCCGAGGCCCTCTGGAAAGCCGATGAGGAGGTTTTTCTCCGCCAACAAGCGACAAATAATGAAGAAACCCTAACCACCCCCTCGGGAGCCGTGCGGGTTTTTTCCAGTAAAAAAATCACCTTTAGAGATGCTTCGGGGGAATTGCGTTTAGTGGGGATTAGTCGAGACATCACCCAGCGTAAACAAATGGAAATTAATCTGCGCAAAGTCGCTGAACGAGAACAGGCAATTTCCCGCGTCATTCAACGAATGCGGCAATCTTTAAATCTCCAAGATATCTTTAACGTCACCACGAAAGAACTCCGTCATGCGGTGAAATGCGATCGCGTTTTAATCTATCGTTTCCAACCCGATTGGAGTGGAGAATTAGTCGCTGAATCCGTTGCCCGAGGTTGGAAAGTCCTCGTTTCTGAGCAAATTAATCCCACCCTTACCCAAATCGCTATTAATAAATCCGAATGTGCCGTCAGAACCTTAGACAGCGATAATGTGCTGATTCAAGATACCTATTTACAACACAACCAAGGGGTTTTTACTCAAAAACGTTCAAGTTACCGTTGTGTGATTGACGTAGACTTAGCGGGTTTTGATGCTTGTTACTTGGATCTATTAAAAGAAATTCAAGCCAAAGCCTATATCATCGTCCCAATTTTCCGCAACAATCAACTGTGGGGTTTATTGTGTGTTTACCAAAACACCTCCCCCCGTTATTGGCAAGAATCAGAAATTAAAATGGTCATGCAAATTGCCATTCATTTAGGGGTAGCCGTACAACAAGCCGAATTGTTCTCCCAAACCCAAGAACAAGCCGAACAACTACGCCAAGCCAAGGAAATGGCCGACCAAGCCAACCGAGCGAAGAGCGAATTTCTCGCCAATATGAGCCACGAATTACGCACTCCTTTAAATGCGATTTTAGGTTTTGCTCAACTCATGGCCCGTCATCCGAGCCTGATGGCTGAACAACGCCAATATGTAGACATTATCAACCGCAGTGGGGAACATCTACTAGATTTAATTAACAACATCCTCACCATGTCTAAGATTGAAGCCAGACAGGAACAATTAACCCTTAAACCCTTCCATCTGCCCCAATTTTTAGAAGCACTAGAAGCCATGTTAGTCCTCAAAGCGGTGAGTCAGGGGATTAGTTTAAACTTTGACCTGGCTTTGGATCTACCTTGTTTTGTGATCACCGACGAAAATCGACTACGGCAAGTTCTACTGAATTTGTTGGGCAATGCCTTGAAATTTACCGAACAAGGGGGTGTCACCCTGCGCGTTCGTGTTTTGAGGCAGGAGGAAGGCCCAGAGATGCCCCAACTCGATCACTCCTCCGGTGACATCACCTCCCCCTCTTGTTGCCTTTGTTTTGAAGTTCAAGATACCGGTCCGGGCATTGCAGAACATGAACTCGATCAACTCTTTGACCCCTTTACTCAAACCTCAACGGGCTTA
This sequence comes from Spirulina subsalsa FACHB-351, assembly GCF_026130165.1. GTDB lineage: Bacteria > Cyanobacteriota > Cyanobacteriia > Cyanobacteriales > Spirulinaceae > Spirulina_A > Spirulina_A subsalsa_A. Next base: position 88,324 of record NZ_JAIHOM010000002.1, read on the forward strand.
AAATCAGGGCAGGGAACAGGTTTAGGGTTGCCCATTGCCCAGCAGTTTGTGGGGCTGATGGGGGGTGAAATTACGGTGCAAAGTGTGGTCAATCAGGGGACTTGTTTCCGGGTGATCCTGCCTGTGGGCGTGGTAGAGAGTCCCCCGGAAAGTCAATCGCAAGCTACGAGCGCACCCGGACAAATGTTAGCCCCTCATCAGCCCATCTATCGGATTTTGGTGGTGGAAGACCAAATGACCAACCGTTTGGCTTTGGTGACGTTGCTGGTAGAGATGGGTTTTCAAGTGCGGGAGGCGAAAAATGGTCAGGAGGCGATCGCCATTTGGGAAAGCTGGCAACCTCATTTAATCTGGATGGACTTACGGATGCCTGTTTTAGATGGCTACGAAGCAACGCGCCAAATTCGCGCTAAGGAACAGCAAGGGGAGTCTCCCACCCCCTCCCCCGTGAAGATTATCGCCCTCACAGCCAGCGCCTTTGAAGAAGAACAGGAGCAGATTCGGGCAGCCGGATGTGATGATATTGTGCGCAAACCTTTCCGGGAAAAAGATTTAATCCAAACCTTACAACATCATCTAGGGGCGCAGTATATCTCCATCCCTAACGTTTTTTACTCTCCTGTTACCGCTCCCGCCACTCTATCTCAATCAGATTCCTTAGATAATCTAATTGAAAAGCTCCCCGCCGCTTGGAAACAAGAGTTTTTGTATGGGGTGCAAGCTTGTAGCGATCGCCTCTGTGAAGAATTAATCGACCAACTCCCCCCAGAATACGAGCAGTTAGCCCAGCAACTCCATCAATTAATTGACGAATTTCGCTTTGACCAACTCCTAACCCTCTTGGAGTGACCGAAAATAATGGGATACAAGCCCCGTCCTTCAGGAGGGCTTTTTATTGCCCATTTTTCAATTCCATGTTATTATAATATTTGATATCCATTAACTCAGTATCATCCGTGTTTGTCTACGAGTTTAAGGTCTACCCTAAACCACAACAAATAACCGCCATTAATGAAGCAATTAGGACATCCCAATTTGTCCGAAATAAAGTCCTTCGTTATTGGATGGATAATCGTGGTATCGGTCAGCCCGAAATGTTTAGATACAACACGATTTTGAGAAAAGAGTTTAAGTTTGTCGAACAACTAAACTCCCACGCTTGTCAAGCTGCTGTAGAAAGGACACTCAAGGCAGTTAACCGTTTTTATGAGAATTGTAAAAACCAAGTTAAAGGCAAGAAAGGATATCCTAAATTTAAAAAAAACACTCGTTCAGTAGAATACAAAGTCTCAGGATGGAAACTATCTGAAAACCGAAAATACATTAATTTTATCGACCAGAAAGGGATTGGAAGTTTAAAGCTAGTAGGTTCGAGAGATTTGC